>NZ_JAFMPZ010000363.1 GCF_017353455.1 Streptomyces laculatispora | reverse complement strand
CCGCGCCCGCTGGTGCGGGGCGGCGGCCTGCACGGTGGCGGCCAGGTGCAGCTTGGTGAGCGCGCCCTGCGGACGCCGCGCACCGGTCGTCCGCCCGTGCTCGGTACGCGCCCGGGAGCGCCGCCCCGCCGCGCCCTCGCCCAGGCCGGGCACGCTCAGCATCTTCGTCCGGAACGGCTCGCCGGCCCGCACGGGCTGCTGTTCGCCGCCCCCGGACGGCTGCCGCTGCCCCGGTTCCTGCTCCCTGCCCTGCTCGGGCACGGACGGCGCGGGCGTGTCGTCGGCGCCGCCCTCGGGCCGCGGCGGTGTGTCGGGCCCGTCGCCCTGCGGGGGCGGGCCGCCGCCACCGGGGCCGTCCGGGTCCGGATCGTCGTCCTCGCCGCTGTTCTGCTCCAGCGTGTCGTCGAGCTTGTCCTCGTCGAGCCCCGGCGCGTCGAACGGGTTGCGCCGGCGCCGATGGGGGAGCGCGAGCAGTGCCGCCTGCCGTACGTCCTCGGCCTGTACGTCGGTACGCCCCGCCCAGGCGGCCAGCGCCGTGGCGGTCCGGGCCATCACGATGTCGGCCCGCATCCCGTCGACCTCGAAGGCCGCGCAGGTGGCCGCGATCTGCCGCAACGCCCCGTCGCCGAGCCGCACTTCGGGCAGCAGGGCCCGCGCATCGACGATCCGGGCCCGCAACGCGCCCTCCTCGTCGGCCCACTTCGAGGCGAAACCGGCCGGATCGTCGTCGTACGCGAGACGCCGGCGCACCACCTCCACCCGCAGGTCGGTCTCCCGGGACGCGGCGACCTCGACGGTCAGCCCGAAGCGGTCGAGCAACTGCGGCCGCAGCTCGCCCTCTTCGGGGTTCATCGTCCCCACGAGCAGGAAGCGGGCGGCATGGCGCACGGAGACGCCCTCGCGCTCCACGTACGAGGCGCCCATGGCGGCCGCGTCCAGCAGCAGGTCCACCAGATGGTCGTGGAGGAGGTTGACCTCGTCCACGTACAGAATCCCGCGATGCGCGTCGGCGAGCAGCCCCGGCTCGAAGGCCTTCACGCCCTCGGCGAGCGCCCGCTCGATGTCGAGCGCCCCGACGAGCCGGTCCTCGGAAGCGCCGACGGGCAGCTCGACCGTCCGCGCCGCCCGCGACACGCCGGACGCGGACTCGTGGGGGCCGTCGGGACACGCCGGATCGGGCGACCCGGGGTCGCAGGAGAACCGGCATCCGGGGACGACGGACACCTGCGGCATGAGCGCGGCCAGTGCGCGCACGGCGGTGGACTTGGCAGTGCCCTTCTCGCCGCGCACCAGCACCCCGCCGACGGCCGGCGAGATGGCGTTGAGCAGCAGGCCGAGGCGGAGATCGTCCTGCCCGACGATGGCGGTGAAGGGATACGGCGTACTCACGAGGCCTCCTTGGTGGCGGCGGTTTCCAGCGGTTGCGGCGGGCGTTGGAGCCCCTGCGGCGATCGAGCGGCGGGGGTCAGGGGGCGCAGTCCCCTCACCTTCGGGTTCCAGGTGCCGCGGGCGCTCCGGGGGCGATGAAGGGAAGTCCCGCCGGCGCGCCCGACTCGATGAGACGCCACAGCGCATCGGTGTCCGCGTGTTCTTCGATCAGGTCGCCGAGGCGGTCGAGCTGCTCCTCGCGCAGCTCGGCGAAGCAGGTGTCGGGGGCGGGCACGAACCGGCGGCCGGCGGCCCGCGCGGTCTCGGTCAGGAAGCGGCGGCGGAACGCGTCGCTCTCCAGCGAGCCGTGCCAGTGGGTGCCCCATACGGCGCCGGACCGGCAGCCGTCGAGGCGGTGCCCCCGCCCGTCGGTGAGGAACGGCTCGCCGCCCCGCACCTCGGCGACGCCGTGGTGGATCTCGTACCCCTCGACGGGGGCACCCAGCGCCTCGCCGACCGGCCGGGCGAGGGTCTTCTCCCGGTCGAAGCGGATGCGTACGGGCAGCAGCCCGAGCGCGTCGACCTGCCCGGCGCGCGACTCCACCTCGTCCTCGATGTGTTCGCCCAGGATCTGGTAGCCGCCGCAGATGCCGAGGACCGGGCGGCCCTCGGCGGCGCGCCGCAGCAGCGCGTCGGCGAGTCCGCGCTCGCGCAGCCAGGCCAGCGCCTTCACGGTGCCGCGGGTGCCGGGCACGATGACGAGGTCGGCGTCGGACAGTTCCTCGGCGCGGTCCACGAACCGCACGACGACACCCGGTTCGGCGGCCAGCGCGTCGACGTCGGTGAAGTTCGACATCAGGGGCACCGCGCACACGGCGACGCGCAGGACGTCCTCGCCGTGCGGCGGGGCGACGACCGACTCCCGTACGGTGCCGCGCAGCGAGACCCGCAGCCCGTCCTCCTCGTCGATGCCCAGGCCGTGGGCGAACGGCAGCACCCCGTACGTCGGCCGTCCGGTGAGATCGCGCAGCATGTCCAGGCCGGGTTCGAGCAGCGACACGTCCCCACGGAACTTGTTGACCAGGTAGCCGGCTATCAGCGCCTGGTCCTCGGCGGCGAGCAGCGCCGTCGTACCGAAGAACGACGCGAAGACCCCGCCGCGGTCGATGTCTCCGACGATCATCACCGGGAAGCGGGCCGCCCGCGCGATGCCCATGTTCACGATGTCCGTGCGCCGCAGATTGATCTCGGCCGGACTGCCCGCGCCCTCGCAGATCACCGCGTCATACGTGCCCCGGAGCTGCTCCAGGCAGTCCACGACGGTGGACAGCAACTGCTCCTGTCTGCCGCCGTGGTAGCCGCGGGCGCTCATCTCGCCGACCGCGCGCCCCATCAGGACGACCTGGCTGGAGCGGTCGCTGCCGGGCTTGAGCAGCACCGGGTTCATCAGCGCGGTCGGCTCCACCCGGGCGGCCTGGGCCTGCATGGCCTGGGCCCGGCCTATCTCGGCGCCCCCGCGGGTGACGAAGGAGTTCAGGGACATGTTCTGCGCCTTGAAGGGCGCCACCTTCACGCCCCGGCGCACCAGCCAGCGGCAGATGCCCGCCGTGACGACGCTCTTGCCCGCGTCCGAGGTGGTCCCGGCGACCAGCAGTCCGCCGCTCATGTCGGTCTCCGTCCTGAGGTGCGCGCACCCGGGGCGTCCGGCCCCGCGCCGCGCGTCGAGGTGATCCGTCGTGCGGCCGCGGCGGCGACCGGCCGGGCCGCCACGCTCACGCCGAGGGCCAGCGCACCGATCCGGCGCGACAGCCGTACGGCGCGTTCGATGTCCTCGGTCTCCACCGCCCGGCCCGTCTCCCCGTTGAGCACGGGGCGGTGCTCGACGCGGCCGCCGTAGGCGAGGGTGCCGCCGAGCCGTACGCCGAGGGCGCCCGCGAAGGAGGCCTCCACGGGGCCCGCGTTGGGGCTCGGGTGCTTGGCGGCATCCGCCCGCCAGGCCCGCAGCGCTCCCCGCGGCCGGCCCCCGGCGGCCACGGCGAGCAGCGCCGTCAGCCGGGCGCCCGGCCAGCCCGCGAGGTCGTCGAGGCGGGCCGAGGCCCAGCCGTAGCGCAGGTAGCGGGGCGACTTGTGGCCGACCATGGCGTCGAGGGTGTTGGCGGCCCGGAAGCCGACGAGTCCGGGGACCCCGCCCAGCGCGCCCCACACCAGGGCGCCGACCACGGCGTCCGAGGTGTTCTCGGCGACGGACTCCACCACGGCGCGGGCGATCTGCGGTCCGTCCAGGGACTGCGGGTCGCGGCCGCACAGATGGGGCAGCCGCTCACGGGCCAGGCCGAGGTCCCCCGCGGCGAGGGCGTCGCCGATGGACCGGGCCTCACGCCCCAGCGACGTACCGCCGACGACGGACCAGGTGGCGGCGGCGGTCAGGGCCACGGACGCGGCGGGACTGCGGCGCAGCGCGCGGGCGGCCAGCGCGGCACCCCCGGCAGCGCCTCCGGCGCAGACCAGGGTGTGCAGTGCGCCCCACCCGCGGTGGTCGCGCCACAGACGGCGTTCGACGCCTGCCGCGGCCCGCCCGAAGGCGGCGACCGGATGTCCCCGGCGGGGATCACCGAGCAGCAGATCGCCGATCAGACCGGCCGTGGCGCCGTACGCGAAGATGCGGTCGGCACGCACGGTTCAGCCGGCCGTTGCGCCTCGAAGGACCCTCGTGCGGGCAGTTGGTGGCAGGGGCGGCACGGATACGGACGCACGGCGGCCGGGCATGGTGATATGTCCTCACTCAGGGTCCGCGCCCTGGTTCGACGTGACCGGCGACGAGAGTCTCCTGGCTCCCGGATCCGCAGTTCCCCCGGTCTTCCAGTCCGCTTGGCGTGGACCGTGACTTCCGGTGGTGGGGGACTGCTCCCCGGTGACAGTGGCGGGACCGCGCCGGATTCGCACCGGCTTCCTCTGCTGTCGCCGTAATGGCTCCGGCAGTCCACCACGCTCCGCGAACGTCAGTCAACCTACCGTTGACCTGCGACGGTGCAGTGTGCTGAGACCCACATCGGGCCGGACGCACCCGAGGTGCGTCCGGCCCGATGAGCAGGAGCGGTAAGGGGCCCGTGGGGCCCGGAGGCCGTCAGGCGACGATCATGTAGATCCCGTAGGCCACCGCCGCCGCGCAGAGCCCGAAGCAGACGTACGCGCCCGCGCGGGCCAGCATCAGGGACCCGCCGGCCTGCCCGCCCTGCGCGGCCGGTTCCGGCTGCTTGGAGAGGCCGACGATGCCCAGGGTGAAGAGGCCCACCAGGGCGACGGTGGCGACGAGAGAGACGCCGAAGACGGTGCCGAGGGCTGCCCAGTCGATGTTCATGGGGATGTGTCCTTAGAGCGTCCGGGAATCGGGGG
>NZ_JAFMPZ010000362.1 GCF_017353455.1 Streptomyces laculatispora | reverse complement strand
CCCCGACGGGACCCCGGCAGGACCCCGACGGGACCCCGGCAGGATCCCGACGAGATCCCGACGGGCCCCGCGGCGAGATCACCGACCGGGTTCCGGTGCCCTCACCGCCGCTACAGCCCGAGCCTGGCCACGGCCTTCCCCGCGTCCAGCCCGCACGAACCCTCTCCGGCCTGCGACCACGCCGCCCCGCACAGCGCCCGCAGACCGTCGAGCGCGTTCCCGTCCCCCTCCAGCACGAGCTGTCCGCCCCGGACGGACGCCGTCCAGCCACCGCAGCCGAAGTCTTCGCCCGCCTGCGTCACCTCGGGCTGCCCCGTCAGCAGTCCCCGCAGATCGGCGTCCACGTACGTCGGCCGGTGTTCCGGCTTCGCGGCCACCAGTTGCGCCGCGTCCGTCACCCCGGTCAGCACCAGCAGCGAGTCCACGCCACCGTTGAACGCCCCCTCGATGTCCGTGTCGAGCCGGTCCCCGACCACCAACGGCCGCTCCGCGCCGGTCCGCAGCACGGTCTCCCTGTGCATCGGCGGCAGCGGCTTCCCGGCCACCTGCGGCTCCGCACCGGTCGCGATCCGTACGACCTCCACGGCCGCCCCGTTGCCGGGCGCGATCCCCCGGGCGCTCGGAATGGTCAGATCCGTGTTGGACGCGAACCACGGCAGCCCCCGATTGACCGCGTAGGCGGCCTCGGCGAACCGGCCCCACGCCATGTCGGGCCCGCCGTATCCCTGCGCGACCGCCACCGGCTCGTCATCCGCCGACTCCACCGGCCGCAGCCCGCGTTCACGCAGCGCGACCCGCAACCCCTCGCCCCCGACCACCAGCACCCGGGCCCCGGAAGGCAGCTGATCGGCGATCAGCCGGGCCACGGCCTGCGCCGAAGTGATCACGTCGGCGGCCTCGGCCGGCACCCCGAGCTCGGTCAGGTGCTCCGCCACCGCGTCCGGCGTCCGCAGCGCGTTGTTGGTGACGTACGCCAGGTGCATCCCGCCGTCCCGCGCCGTGCCGAGCGCCTCGACCGCATGGTCGATCGCCTGTCCACCCGCGTACACCACCCCGTCGAGATCGAGCAGAGCCGTGTCGTACGCCTCGCTCAACGCGGTGCTGATCCCGCTCGGCCTGGTCCTGCTCGCCTGACTCATATCCTGCGCTCCTCATTGCCTGCTTCTCCCCCCGATCATCGCGCATCGCCGAACCGCACATACGATGCAGAAATGAACTCACGAGGCCCCGCGGACCAGGGACTGCACCTGATTCCGTTCCGTGGACTGCGCTACGTCCCCGAACTGGTCGGCAGCCTCGCCGCAGTGACCTCACCCCCGTACGACGTCGTCGTACGGCCCGACGGACTGCACCACCTGGAATCGGCGGATCCGCACAACATCGTGCGCCTGATCCTCCCGCAGGCCGACACCGCGTCCGCCCGCCACGAACAGGCCGCAGCAACCCTGAACCGCTGGCTCGCCGAGGGGATCCTCGCCCCCGATCCCGAGCCCGCGCTCTACGTGTACGAGCAGCGCAACGGCGAGATCCTCCAGCGCGGCGTCATCGGCGCGCTGGCCCTCTCCGGCCCCGCCGACGGCATCGTGCTCCCGCACGAGGACGTGATGGCCGATGTCGTCGAGGACCGCGCCGACCTGATGCGGACCACCGAGGCCCACCTCGAACCGCTGCTGCTGACCTACCGCAGCGACGGCAACGCCACCGGGGCGACCGCCGTCATCGAGCGGACGATCAACCGCCCGCCGCTGCTCGCGACCACCACCGAGGACGGCTTCAGCCACCGGCTCTGGGCGGTCACCGACGCCGCCGAACGGTCGGTGGTGGAGGCGGATCTGGCCCGTCACCAGGCCCTGATCGCCGACGGGCACCACCGCTGGGCCACCTATCTCAGGCTTCAGCGGGAACACACCGTCCCCGGCCCCTGGGACTTCGGTCTGGTCCTCCTGGTCGACACGGCCCGGTACCCGCTCCGGGTCCGGTCCATCCACCGGCTGTTGCACGGACTGCCCGTCGCCGACGCGCTCGCCGCGCTGACCGGCCACTTCCGCATCCGCGACATCGAGGGGCCGCTCCCCCGGGCCCTGGACGCCCTGGCCGGGGCAGCCGCCGAGGGCAACGCCTTCCTGCTCGCGGGCGACGGCGGTTTCCATCTGGCCGACCGCCCCGACGAGGCCCTGCTGACCCGCACCGTTCCGGCCGGCCGCCCGGCCGCCTGGCGCACCCTCGACGCGACGGTCCTGCACTCGGCGCTGCTCGACCATGTGTGGCAGATCCCGGACGACCCGGCGCACATCGCGTACATCCACGACACCGCGGCCGCCGTCGAACAGGCCGAGCGCCACAACTCCACGGCGGTGCTGATACATCCGGTACCCGAGGAGGTCGTCCGGGACCTGGCCCGGCAGGGCGTCACCATGCCACGCAAGTCGACCTCCTTCGGCCCCAAGCCGGCCACGGGCCTGGTGCTGCGCAGCCTGCCCCTCGGCTGACCCCTTCAGCACGCCCCTGGCGCACGACCCGGACACAGAAGAGGGCGGCACCCCGAGTGGAGTGCCGCCCTCTTCTGCTGCGTTACGCCTTGACCGGACCGTCCTCGTCGTCGTCCGCGTCGTCCTCGTCGAGGTCGTCCGCGTCGGCTACGACCGGCGACTCGACGTCATCGGCCGCGTCGGCGGGGGCGGAAACAGGGGCGCCGTCTTCGTCGTCGTCGCCGAGAACATCGACGAACTCGACACCGTCCAGCTCGGCGAGCCGGTCCGACGCGTCGGTGGAACCGTCCTTGTCGGCCTCCAGGGCCTTCCCGAACCACTCACGCGCCTCGTCCTCGCGCCCTGCGGCCAGCAGCGCGTCCGCGTACGCATAACGCAGCCGCGGCGTCCACGGGTGGACGGCGCTGGAGGCCAGCTCGGAACTCTGCAGTGTCACGATGGCGGCATCGATCTGCCCCATGTCCCGGCGGGCTCCGGCAGCGACCAGACGCATCTCGACCTGTCCGGCCTTGTCCAGCTTCTGCACCTCGGGCTCACCGGCCATGGCCATCGCCCGCTCCGGCCGGCCGAGTCCGCGCTCGCAGTCGGCCATGACCGGCCACAGCTCCACGGAACCGGTCATCCGACGGGACGCCCGGAACTCCGCCAGCGCCTCCGCGTACTTCTGCGTCGCGTAGGCGGCGAAGCCCGCTGCCTCACGCACTGCGGCGACCCGCGAGGCCAGTCGCAGGGCGATGCGCGCGTACGCGTACGCCTGCTCGGGGTCCTCGTCGAGCAGCCGGGCCACCATGACCAGGTTCCTGGCGACATCCTCAGCAAGGGTCTTGGGCAGGCTCATCAGCTCCTGCCGGACATCCTTGTCGATCTCGTGGCCGGTGACCTCGTCGGGGATGGGAAGCCGCTTGATCGGCTCGCGCTCGTCGCGACGCTCGTACCCACCACGGTCACCACGGTCGTCGCGGCCGCGGTAGCCACCCCTGTCGCCGTCATCCCGCCGACCGCGGAAGCCGCCGGAGGCGCCTCCCCGGTTGTCGTCACGCCGCGGCGCACGATCCCGGTCACCACGGCTGTCGTCACGGCGGAACCCGCCACCGGACGAGCCACCACGGCTGTCATCCCGGCGGAACCCGCCGCCGGTGCTGCCGCCGCGGTTGTCGTCGTCGCGACGGGGCCCACGCGGCCGGTCGTCACGCCGCTCGAAGCCACCACCGGAACGCCCACCACGGTCATCATCACGACGCGGAGCCCGGTCATCACGACGGAAGTTGCCACCACCACTGCTGGGCCGACTGTCGTCACGGCGGAACCCGCCACCGGACGAGCCACCGCGGTCGTCACGGCGGAAGCCACCACCGGACGAACCAGAAGCACCCCGGTCGTCACGGCGGAAGCCACCACCGCTG
>NZ_JAFMPZ010000361.1 GCF_017353455.1 Streptomyces laculatispora | reverse complement strand
CACATACCGCGCCTGCCGCGACAGCGGCAAGGACGGCGGTGCGCAAGGACGAGCGCAGGGACATGGATATGGCTCCGTTCCAGGTCGGCCCCGATGGCGCCGCGATGCGGAATCGCACCGCGGCGCGAGGCGTGCCGACAGGCTGTCCCGAAGTTATGAAGAAACTGTCAGAACGCTGTGGTCATCGCATCAGGTCTGCTCGGAACCGCTCCCGGCGCCATCGCGGTCGTCGGTCGAGAGGCCGTCGGTCGAGCCGGCCTCCGTCGAACCGTCCCCGGACGAGCCACCGCGGTCGGCCGGGAGGCGGAGGGTGAACACCGACCCCTGTCCCGGCACGCTCACCGCCGTGACCGAACCGTCGTGCGCCTCCGTGAGTTTCCGTACGATCGCCAGGCCCAGCCCGCTGCCTCCCGTTCGGCGGCTGCGGGACTTCTCGCCGCGCCAGAAGCGGTCGAAGACATGACCGAGGTCCTCGGGCGGAATGCCGCTGCCCGTGTCGGTGACGTCCACCAGCACCGCTTCCCCGGACTCGGAGCCGTACGGACGCAGGGTGACCTTCCCGCCGGACGGGGTGTGACGGACCGCGTTCGAGACCAGATTGCCGATGGCCTGGCGCAGCCGGACCGGATCGGCCGTCAGCCCCGGGACCGGGCGGCCCGGTGGCGTGGGGAGCACCGTCAGCGCGACCCCGGCCGTCTCGGCGCGGGCCTGGTGCGCGGCGGCGACCTGGTTCAGCAGGTCCTCGATCCGTACCGGTTCGGGGTGCAGCCGCAGCGCGCCCGCGTCGGCCTGGGCCAGGTCCTGGAGGTCGTCGATGATGTGCTGCAACAGCACCGCCTCCTCGTGCAGCGAGGCGATGAACGCCGGGTCCGGCTCGGCCACGCCGTCCTGCGCCGCCTCCAGCCAGCCGCGGATGTTGCTGAGCGGGGTGCGCAGTTCATGGGCGACATCGCTGACCATGGCCTTGCGCTGGGCCTCCAGCCGGGCGCGGTGGGCGGACATGTCGTTGAAGGTGGCGGCGAGCCGCCCGATCTCGTTGTCCGCGGCGACCAGCACGGGCACGCTGTCCTCGCCGTCCCGCATCCGCTGGGCGGCGCCCGTCAGCGCGCGCAGCGGGCGTACGAGCCGTGCGCCCACGAGTACCGACGCGCCGACGGTGAGAGCGAGGACGAGCGCCGCGGTGCCCGCGATCCTGGCGGTGTTGGCCGGTGAGAGATCGAAACCGGGCACCGTGGTGCCACCGGTGTCGCTGATGAACAGCAGGGCGGGCGAGGCGACGTACGAACCGAGCTGTTCACGACGGGCCGTGCCGACACACGAGGCGATGGCCCGGCCGTCCTCGCCGTTGCCGACGGCGGGCGAGGGGCGGGTGTCCGGAGAGACGCTGGGCGTGACCGCCGTGGGCGGGGAGGTCGGCACGGGACTGGGCGCCTCGCTCGGCGCCTTGCTGACGATCGCATCCGCGGGCCGGGGCTCCGGCGCCTGCCCCCAGGACAGATCGAGCTTCAGGTGTACCCCGGCGCGGTTCTGGCGCTTCAGACAGGCGTCGGCCAGCTGGTTGAGGGACTTCAGCGCCTTCTTCTCGGTGGCCGTCGGACTGTCCAGGGCATCGGTGGTGCAGCGAGTGCCCTGGAGACGGTCGGGGTCGTTTCCCACCACCTGGATCCGAGGGCGGCCGCTCGCGCTGCGGACCACGTCCGAGGCGATCCCGGACCTGCTGAGGCAGGCCACGTTCCGGTCGGCGATCTGCTGCAACTCCGTACGTTCCGATGCGGGCAGCCGGAACGGCCCGACCGCTCGCGGATCGACCCGGTCGGCCGAGTCGGCGAGCGGATCGCGCCGCTCCGTCGTCAGCGCGATCCGCCGGCCGGACTTCCTGGCCAGCTCGCGCACCGTCCCCCCGACGTCCTCCCAGGTGGGATGAGCCGCCGCGTAACCGAGCAGGCTGTGGTAGATCCGGGCATCGGCGGTGAGGTTCTGCCCCTGCTCCTGCCGGATCGCGCCGGACGTCGTCTGGACGGCGAGCCAAGCGGTGGCAGCCACCGAACATGCCGCCACCAGTGCGGATACGGCCAGCAGCCGGGCGAAGAGGCTCTTGCGCAACGGCAGCCGCGCCCGCCGCTCGGAGCCGGGGGAGGTGCCGTGCGCCCCGTCGTGGAAACGCCCTCCGCTACGACGACGCACGCGCCGCAGCCTTCGCCGGGTCCGTCAGCTTGTATCCGACGCCGAAGACGGTGAGCAGCCGGGCCGGCCGGCGCGGGGCGGATTCTATCTTCTTGCGCAGGTTCATGACGTGCACATCGACCGTCCGATCGCTGATGTACCGGTCGAAGCCGTGGAGTTCCGCGAGCAGTTGCTGCCGGGAGAAGACGCGGTCGGGCTCGGCCGCGAGCGCGGCAAGGATCCTGAACTCGCCGGGCGTGCAGTCCACGGCCTCGCCGCCGACCGACACCACGTGCCGCGTCGGATCGACGACGAGCGCGCCGACCGTCAGCAGTGCGGCATCCGCCGGTGGGGCGCCCGTGGCGCGTCTGCTGCGGCGCAGCAGCGTACGGACCCGGGCCATCAGCTCACGAGGGCTGTACGGCTTGGTCACGTAGTCGTCCGCACCCAGATCGAGTCCGAGCAGCAGATCGTCCTCGGTCGTGCGGGCCGTCAGCATCAGTACCGGCAACTCCCGGCACTCTGCGCGCAGGACACGCACCACATCCAGCCCGTCGGCACGGGGCATCATCACATCGAGGACCAGCAGGTCCGGCTCCCGGTGCCTGACCAGGTCGAGGGCCGCGAGGCCGTCGCCGACGAGGGTGACGGAGTGACCTTCCCGTTCGAGGTATCGGCGGAGGAGTTCGGCCTGCTTCTCGTCGTCTTCAGCGACGATCACGTTTGCGCACACGTGCTCGATCGTAGAGGGGTTTGAACCGCGGGCGCCGACCTCTTGCCCGCGGTGCCCGCGACCTGCTCTTGTGTACCCGCAGGTAACAGGTGTGTGCGGCAGGTTCGTGCGCGTGGGCACGGAGACAGGATCCGTACGCACGAGGCACGGCGTTCACGAGGGCGGTAACAGGGTGGAGCCGGTGGCGGAGCACGACAAACGGGGCAGGCTGCCCGAAGGACTGGCCGACGCGATACGGGCGACGGCCACGGAGATCGCGGCGCTGCTGCGCGACGCTCCCGACACGGGGCTGCCGGTTCCCAGGTCGGAGTGGACCGTGGGGGAGGCGGCGGCGCATCTCGCGCAGGCCAACCAGCTGATGGCGGAAGTGGCCGCCGGGCACTCGCGCGACTACGGGGACGGCACCCCGCAGGGCCTGGCCGCAGCCAACGAGCGGGCCCTCGCAGCATTTGGTGAGCGCGAGGGCGAGCCGCTGGCCGCGATGATCGTGGCGCAGACCGCCGCGTTCCTCGACGCGGTGGCCGAACTCCCCGCGGACGAGGAGCTGATGACGCCGATGGGTCCGATGAACCGGGCGGTCCTCGGCTCGTACCTCCTGACGCACATGCTGGGCCACGGCTACGACCTGGCGCGGGCGCTGAGGCGCCCGCACATGGTCGACCGGCCCCGGGCCGGGCTGACCCTGCCCTTCTTCGTCCAGGCCATGCCCCGGGTGACCGACGCCGTGGCCACGGCGGGTCTCACTGCCCGCTACGCGGTCCGGCTGTGGGGCGGCGACCGATTCGGGGTGACGTTCACCGACGGCTCGGTGACGGTGGGGCACCGGCCGCCGGACCGCCCGGACTGCACGATCTCCATCGAGCCGGTCACGTTCCTGCTGATGGCGCTCGGCCGTATCTCCCCGGTGGGCGCCATGGCCAGGGGACGGGTCCTCGCCTGGGGGCGCAAGCCGTGGCTCGGGCCGCGCTTCCCGGAGTACTTCACAGCGCCGTGACGAGGCGGGCGGTGACAGGCCGGCACTGGCTACCCGCCGCTACCGCCCGCTCCCTCGGCCTCACCCGCGAGACCGTGGGACTCCATGAGCTCATCGTGTGCGGCGACCACGTCCCAGGCGAGTACGGTGACCATTTCCTCCCGGGTCGGTCTGCTGTCGGCGTGTGCGGCGTACAGCCGCAGGTCTCGTTGCGCGGAGGCCTTCTGGCAGAGCTCGCGTGCGAACCGGGCGTTGCCCACGGTGTCGGCCATCCCGCCGTCCACGATCGCCGCGCACAGGGAACCGAGGACATCGACGGCCCCGGCATCGGGCTCGTCGCCCTGGGAGGCCAGCACGGACCGGGCGATGAGGACGAGTTCCTCGGCGGAGTACGAGGGGAAGTCGACGCGCGTATTGAAACGGGACACCAGACCGGGGTTGCTCGCCAGCAGACCGGCCATCTCGTCGCGGTATCCGGCGAGTACGACGACGAGCCGGTCCCGGTCGTCCTCGGCCCGCTTCAGGAGCACCTGTAGCGCCTCGTCCCCGAACGCGTCGCCGCCGCTGTATCCGCTGTTGGACAGGGCGTACGCCTCGTCGATGAACAGCACCCCGTTCAGCGCGGAGTCGATGACCTGGGTGGTCTTGATGGCCGTGGACCCGAGGTGCTGCCCCACCAGATCGACGCGCTGGGCCTCGATCACATGACCGGACCGCAACAGGCCGAGCCCGGCGAAGACCTTGCCGATGATGCGGGCCACCGTCGTCTTGCCGGTGCCCGGCGGCCCCGCGAAGACGAAGTGCCGGGGCTTGGCACCCCCGGGAAGGCCCTGCTCCTCCCGTAGCGCGGCCATACGCAACTGGGCGATGAGGGTGAGCACTTGGCGCTTCACCGGTTCGAGGCCGATCATGCCGTCGAGGGACTTCCGGGCCTCGGCCAGCAGGGCGGCCCGCTCCTGCGCCGACGGCCCGTCCCCGCTGCCGTTCTCCGCGCCGCCACCGGGCCCGGTCTGCGGCGACGGAGAGCCCGCCGAGGCCGGAACTGACGGCGCCGGCTCACCGGAGTGCCGCGCGGGAGCAACGTCCGGAGCGACCTCGGGGGTGAGCGGGGCGGCCGGGGCCGGCGCCGGGCGGGCCTGGGCGCGGACATCCACGTCGAAGAGGTCCGGAGAACACCGGAAGGCGTACTGGTACCGCTTCAGGGCATCCTCCTTCCGCCCCAGCTCCTCCAGCGACCGCCCCATGAAGTACTTTGTCTCGGCATCGAACCTGCTGCCCTTCTCCAGCTTCCCGGGGAGCGGCGCGAGCACGTTCAGCGCCTCGTGGTGGACGCCCTGGGCGAAGAGCGACGCACCGACGTACAACTGCGACTCGTCGCGCAGGAACGCGTCACCGATTCCGGTGGCGAACCTCAGCACGAGGGCCCAGTCCTCCTTGAGGAACGCGTACCGCGTGTAAATGAACCGGGTCTCGTCACAGTCCAGTTGCGCGGTCGACAGTCCGGCCCAGGCCTCGTCGAGCCGGCCGTTGTCCAGCAGCGAGGACATCGCGGCCAGCCACAGATCGCGTGCGTTCTCCAGCCGGAAGGTGACGTAGTGGCCGATCTGGAACGTGGACCGCAGGGGCAGCCCGAACTTCGTGCGCAGCGCGCCGAACGCCCCGGAGGTCCGGAGCATGGCGTCCAGGGCCCGCTGCTGATCCTGCCCGGTCGCATGGAGGCCGAGCCACGCGTCGGCGGCGGCCGGATCGTGGGACGCGGCGAGCGCGAACTGCGCGGACGCCCCCGCGGTGTCCCCCTGCCGCATCAGCAGCATCGCCTGATTCCACGCCTGCTCGGCCTTCCTGACCGACCCCCGGCTCGCCGCAGCACCCTGCACGTGACTCTCCCCCTCCGGCGCGTGCGCAGCCCGTGCCGCGGCCCGCACGGCCACCGTGATCACCTGGAACGGTCGTCAGGATAGCCAACCCCGCCCGTGGCGCACGGTGTCGCACGGGGCGCCGCCGGACTCGGTAGATTGCATCCGCACGGTGGCAGCGGCGGTGCCGGGGAGGGCGCACCGCGCGGAACACCGGGAACGGGGAGTGCGCGACATGCTGGATCCCATTTCGCTGACGGCCGTTTCGGCGGTGCTCGGTGCGGTCGGCTCGGGAATGGCCAACGAGGCCGGAAGATGGGCGTGGGAGTCGACGGGCGGATTCGTCCGCCGCATCGCAGGCCGCGAGATCCCGGCGCCCACCGCACCGGACGAACTGGACGCGGTCGCCCGCATGGTGTCCGACCGGCTCCGCCGCGACCCTCAACTCGCCTCCTCGTGGACGGCGTTCGTGAACCGGGTGAGCGGTGGCGGCCGGGGTCCGGGAGCGGACTTCGCACCCGCCGCCGGACAGCCGGGCCTCCCCGCCTCGATCAGGTTCTTCACCGACCGCAAGGAGGCGTTGAAGAGCCTCGACCGCGAGGCGTCGCGCCGTGCGGACGGAACCCCGAGGCTGGCCCTGGTGCACGGCGCCGAGGGCATGGGCACCAGCACGCTGGCGGTGCACTGGGGAGTGCGCCAGGCGGCCGTGTTCCCGGACGGGCAGCTCTACGCGGATCTGGCCGGCGGCACCGCTGCCGCACGCGATGCGGGGACCGTACTGCGCAGCCTGCTGCGCCAACTCGGTGTGCGGGACGAGGAGATGCCGGCCTCGGCCGGAGAGCTGAGCGAGTTCTTCCGCCGCTGCGTGGCGGACCGGAAGCTGCTGATCGTCCTGGACCATGTGCACTCGGCCGCCCAGATCCGGCCGCTCCTCACCTCCGCGCCCGCTGTGTTCACGATCGTGGTGGCCCGTCGTCCGTTCCCCGGCCTCGACGCGGTACGCGTTCCCGTCGGCCCGCTGACGGACAAGGACGCGGTACGGCTGCTGACCCAGCTCCTGGACAAGCCGGCGATCGCGGCGGCCCGCGCCACCCTGCCCTCCGTCCTCGCCCGGTGCGGCGGATCGCCGTACGCCCTGCGCGCGGCGGCTCCCCGCCTCACCGAACCCGCGTCCGGCCCGGCCGCCGGCGCCGACCCCGTACGGGCGGCGGCGCAGGACACCTACCGCTCGCTGGAACCGGGGACGGCGAAGCTGTACCGCCTGATGGCGGTATGCGACTGGCCCGCCCTCGACGCCGCGGTGGCCGCGCACGCGACCGGAACGACGCCCGAGGACGCCGCCCAACGACTGGACGAACTGGCGGAAGGGCTCCTGCTGGAGCGCAACACCACCGCTGACGGCCGGGCCCGCTACCACTACCGCCCCGCGGTCCGCGGACACGCCGAGGCCGTCGCCGTGCAGGAGGACGGCATCGCCGCGTGCTCGGCCGCGATGGCCCGAGCCCTTCGCTGGTATGTCGATCTGTCGACGTCCGTGGCCCATCAGGCGCTGCCGGAGAGCTGGCGGGTCCCCACACCCTCGGCCCCAGGCACCCCGGTCCCAGGAACCCCGGCCTTCGAAAGCCGGGGCGAGGCGCTCGACGCACTGATCGCCGAGTGCGGCAACCTGATCCAGGCCGTCCACTGCGCCGAGGAGTCGGGCGACCCGGCTTCGGCCGTACGGCTGTGCCGCTCCCTGTGGCCGCTGCAACTCAAGGCCGGCCGCCACGAGATGCTGCTGCCCGCACTGCGCATCGGAGCACGGCTCGCCGACACCCACCTGCCGGGAACGGCGGACGCGGGAGCACTGCACGCCCAACTCGCGCACACGCTGACCGAGCTGCGCCACTGGGACGAGGCGGAGGCGGAGGCACTCGCGGCCGCGCGGGCCGAGGAGGCGGCGGGCCACAAGCGGGGCCATGCGTCGGCAACGGAGTTCCTCGGACTGCTGCGGCTGCGCCAGTGGCGGTTCGAGGAGGCCTACGCGTGCTTCGAGGCGGCGGACGCCGTCCTGATCACGATGGGCACTCAGGACGAAGGAACCGCCGACGTCCCCCGCGCACGTGCCCTGCTGGAACGCCACCGGGGCCGGGCCCTGCGCGGCCTCGGGAGGTTCGAGGAGTCCCGGGACCGGCTGGGGACGGCACTGAGCCACTTCCGGGCGCAGGGGGATACGTACAACACGGCCCGGACCCTGACCGACCTGGCCGAGACCTGGCTGGACGCGTCGGACACCGCGGCCGCCCGCCCGCTGATCGAGGCGGCGATCACGACGCTGAGCGGCCAGAGCGCCGAGTACCACGTGGCCCATCTGCGGTCCATGCGCGAGCGCTGCACGGCCGAGGAACGCGGCACCCGCTGAGCCGCGTCACCCGGGGTGGAGGCCGGCGACCCGCACGCGTACCCGCCGGGCCCCGAGGCGGACCGCGAACCCGCCGTCAGCCACCAGCTTCGCGAGCCGCGTCGCCGTGACGTCGCCGCCGGCTTCCCCGGCCCCCAGCAGCGCATGGAGGGCCGAGGCGGCGGCAGCGGGGTCCACCGCGGTCTCCGGCGAGGACAGCAGGCGCAGCGGCTCCCCGTCCCGCAGCCGGACGACACACTCGGCAGGACCGACCGTGAAGGCGGCCAGCGCACAGCCGGGGTGGCGCTGCAACACCTCCTCCGTCCAGATAGCCGGAGACCCGAAGCGAGGATCGTCGGGCAGGCCGTCCCGGAAGATGACGTCGGCCAGCTCCAACTGATCCACGTCGCGGGTGTCCTCGTGCACGGCGATGTGAATCTCCCCGCCGGCACACTCGGCGGCCGGCGGGGAACCCGCCCAACGGGTCACCACGACCTCGCCCGGCCTCGGCACCCGGGTCAGTACATGGAGGGGAGCCGTGACGGACACGGGCTCGTGGCCGGGCAGCGGCAACGGGTCCAGCGAGGCGGGCCACTCCGGCTCCGCCGCACCCATCATCGAGTAGAACAGGGTCCGCAGCCGGACCGCGGCCTCGCCCGGCACGGAGGTCGTGTACGCGGCGGGCCCCGGCAGCGGCCGATGGTGCTCGATGAGCCGGTCGATCTGCTCGCGCAGCGGCTCACGGGGATCGAGCCGGGGCGCCTCCCGCATGA
>NZ_JAFMPZ010000360.1:4516-8346 GCF_017353455.1 Streptomyces laculatispora | reverse complement strand
CACAGAGCCGCTGTCGCGGCGATCACCGCGATGACTACGGAGAGGACGACCCGCAGCGGGTCGTAGTGGATGGTGCCGTGCAGCCGCAGTGCCGTCATCCCGAGGTAGTGCATGCTGGCGACGCCGAGCCCGGTGGCGAAGCCGCCGAGCAGCAGCGCCCTGGTCCGGTCGCGGCTGTAGCCGACGGCGAGGACGCCGCCGCCGACCACCACCATGGCGCCGAGCAGGCTGAGGAAGGTCAGCGGCGCGTCGTACCGGATGTCCGTCCCGTACACGCCGAAGCCGAGCATCGCCACGAAGTGCATGGTCCAGATGCCCGACCCGATGGCCGAGGCGGCCGTGATCAGCCAGTTGCGGCGCGAGCGCCCGGTCGTCTCCAGCGCGCGCACGGTGCAGCTGAGTCCGAGTGCGGAGCCGATGCAGGCCATCGCGTACGACAGCAGAGGTGTCAGCCAGCCGAAGGTGGCGTGGTCCAGGTGTCCCATGACTCGGGAACGCTAGTCGCGATGAGGGCGCGTGCCCCGGGCCCATTCGAAAGCTGCCGGAATATGACAGAGAGGCGTTCCCGAACGATCGCACCGTGGTCGAACATGCAACCCGGTTCATGTCGTTTCGTTCGAGCGGTCATTGCGCGATCATGTCCGGATGGCCGATGACCACACGCAGGTCCAGGACTTCTTCACCGCCCGCGCCGCGGACTGGGACGCCCGCTTTCCCGACGACGGTCCGGCCTACGCCGCGGCGGTCCTTGCCCTCGGTCTGCGCGCGGGCGACGCCGTGCTCGACGCGGGATGCGGTACGGGACGGGCGCTGCCCGCCTTGCGGGCCGCGGTGGGTCCCCGGGGCACGGTGCTGGGCGCCGACCTCACGCGGCCATGCTGGAGGCCGCGGCACACGCGGGCCGCGACCGCAGCGGGCTGCTGCTCCAGGCCGACGCCGCCCGGCTGCCGGTGCGGACGCGGGCGCTCGACGCGGTGTTCGCGGCCGGGCTGATCGCGCATCTGCCGCAACCGGAACGGGACCTGGCGGAGCTTGCGCGAGTGGTGCGGCCGGACGGGCTGCTGGCACTGTTCCATCCCATCGGCAGGGCGGCACTGGCCGCGCGGCACGGCCGGACGCTCACCGAAGACGATCTGCGGGCGGAGCCCAACCTCAGCCCGCTGCTGGCCCGTTCGGGCTGGCGGCTGCATACGTACATCGACGAGAGGGACCGCTTTCTCGTCCTGGCCGGACGGATGGGCTGACACCCCTCGGATCTGTCGTCCGGGTCAGGCCACAGCGGCCTCGCACACGGTGCCGACCCGGTCCCCTACTCGGCCGGGGCGTCCGGGCGAGTGAGGTGGCGGACCGGGCAGCCGCCCATGCCGGGCGTGGGATGGGTGCCGAGTGCGGACACCTCGTAACCACCCGGGTAGCCCTTGATCTCCGCATTCTGTCGGGCGTAGTGCGGAGTGGTGCGCGGCGGCAGCAGACGCACCGCGCGAGCCCTCAGGCGCAGGGCGCCCCGGGTCAGGCCTCGTGCCACCGGGCCCGGACGCCCGTATCGGAAGGCCCGCAGCAGCGAGTCGTCGAGGAGGGCGAGGCTCGCACCGCGCACGACCCGTGCCAGGGGGCGCGGGTACCAGGAGGCCATCAGCGCCAGCGTGGCGTCCGACACCTCTCGCGCTCCCTCGTCCCAGCCGAAGTGCTCGTTCTCGTACGCGTCGAGGGTGCGCTCGAAGTCCTCGTACGTGTGCGGCAGGTCCTTGATACCCATGTGGGCGCCCAGGGTCCGGTAGTAGGCGGCGCAGGCCCGCAGCTCGTGCCCGGACAGCCGGCGCCATCCATAGGCGTCGAGCCACCGCTTCGGGGTGACGACGAAGGTGCACAGCACATAGCGCATGTCGTCGTTGGTGATGTCGTAGCTGCGGTGCATCCCGTTGATCCGGCGGATCGCCGCACGCCCCGGGTCGCTGTCGAAACCGTGCTCGACCACGGCGTCCAGGAGCAGCGCGGTGTCGTCGTACCTCTTCTGCGAACGGTCCGTCAGCTCCGCAGTCCCGGCGAGGAGCCGGCCGATGCTCGGGACGGCATACGTCCGGTACAGGGCGAGTTCGAGAGCGCGGGTGATGTCCCAGGGAAATTCGTAGGTGGCCGTGATCCGGTAGATTTCCAGAAAGTCCCGCTCCGGATCGAGGCGTTGGATGTTCTTCAGCCGGTCGTAGCGCTTCACCGCACCGCCCTCTCTTCGTCCAGGTCGAGTGTCCAACCCTATGTCTGCGGGCAGACCCTGAGTACGCGCGGAGCACGGGCCGGCATACACGCGCGGTACGTCCCCTCGCGCGGGCACGACACCTGTCGGCAGATACGTATCCAGGAAAGGCGGTCCCCATGACCGACATGTTCGGCATACTCCGCAGAGCCGTGAACCCCGGCCGCAAGGGCGGCCGGCCCGGCGTTCCCACCAGAGCCCCGGAGCGTCGTCAGCACAACCTGTTCGATGCGGCGGCCACCTTCGTCGCGGCGTCGGTGGAGGACGACCAGGACCGGATGGACGAGGCGAGCGGCTGGGTGTCGCCGGAGGCGCTCTCCTTCGGCGTCGGAGAGCTGGCCTGCCGGGCGGTCATCGCGCTCGCCCGTGAACGCGACGAATCACCCGAAGCGGTGGCCCGTACGCTGCTCGGCCTGGCCGACGAGTAGGAGCCCCGTCCCACGGCGCACCGGAGCGTGGTGTTCTGCCTTGTCAGGGCCTCGACGAGTGGGTTACCCACTGGTTAAGGTGCGCCGACGGAAAACCATGACGGATGAGGAGGGTGCAGTGACCGGGACGGACAACACAGTCGCCGACGACGACGCACTGTATGTGCTGACTGCGGTCCTGCTGACCCCCGCGCAGTTCCCGAGCGTTCTCGGCGACGACTACCCGGCGGCGTGCGCGGCGCTCGGCCTCGAACCCTACGCCGAGGGGTACGGCCTGGTCATGGGCCAGGACGGCGACGGGGCCAGGTGGACCGTCGTCGTCGATGACGTCTCCCTGGTGGCCGTGGCGATAGCGTCCTGGGACTGCGGCATGGAGTACGACCTGTCGCCCGACGACCGCACGGTGGTCTGCGCGCTCCCCGGCTGGCCGCTCGCCGTGGCGGTCGCCGCGCCGGGTGTGGCCGCCCCGCACGACCCGGCCCCGGATCCGGAGGCGGACGGCGAGGATACGCCGCCGCTGGCTCCGCCGGACACCGATGTGTGGGGCCCGGCCCAGCGTCGCCTCGGCGCGGACGCGATCGCATTGCAGTGGGCGGTCTGGCGCGAACAGATCGACGACAGGACCGCGTTCGCGTCGCGGCCGGGCGGCGGAGGCGCGGACGGGGCCGCTGCGGACGGTGATGCCTCGGGGCTGAACGGGGGAACCGGGACGGATGCCGGTTCCGGCGTAGGCGGGGCGGATGCGGATGCCGGTTCCGGCGCCGCGAAGGACAGCAGTGCCGCACAGCGCGAGGGTGCCGCGGAGCGCAGCGCCCCCTCCGGCACGCATCCCGGTGTCCGGCGGGCCCTGGCCGAGGCCCATGCCTATGTCGACGCCCCGCCGCCGCCCGGCCGGGTCCGTTCCTCCTTCGCCTCCGGGGACGCCCGGACGATCCGTGCCGACGGCCCCGGCTGGTCCATGGTGGCCAGGACCGACGACATCGCCTTCCTGCTGCTGGACGAGGTTCCGGGCGAGATACTGCCGGTCGGGCGCGGCAGGGAACTGCCCGGTCTGCTCAAGGCATTGGACGCGCTGGCGGTACGGCCCTCCTGAGGCGCCCGGCCCCCCTTGACGCCCGCCCGGCACGGTCACGGCCGGTGGGGCCCGGGAT
>NZ_JAFMPZ010000360.1:0-4472 GCF_017353455.1 Streptomyces laculatispora | reverse complement strand
ATCCCGGGCCCCACCGGCCGTCGTCGGGTTCAAGGGCGAACGCCGTCACGCCTACGTGCGAACCGCCGCGGATTGGGCGAGGGCCTGGCCGGCCCTTGAGCCGTGCTCGGCCGTTGGCCCGCTCAGCGGCCGATCTCCTTACGCGTGATCCTGCGGAGCCTGCGCCGCTGGCTGGGATCGAGTACCAGGTAGGCGATCGCGGGGACTCCGATGAGCACCAGCAGTGACAGCCAGAACCCGATGAACGGCATCAGGACGACTGCGACGACAACTCCCCCGATGGCGATCTTTGCGCTGTTCGACATCGTCCACGCCTCCTTCGCGGCCAGTGGCCGCTCCTGCTATGAGAACGCCTGTGCGTACCCATCGGTTCCAGCCTGCCCCGAACCCGTCGGGAACGGTTACCTGAGCGGCGCGCCGACCTCGTGCATGTGGTCGAGGGCCTGGCGGTAGGACTCGATGAGTCCGGTCTCCGCGTACGGCATGCCGAGCTCCTCGCAGTGGGCCTTGACCAGGGGCTGAGCCAGCCGCAGGTGCGGGCGGGGCATGCTAGGGAAGAGGTGGTGCTCGATCTGGTAGTTGAGCCCGCCGAGGAACCAGTCGGTGAGGAAGGCGCCCCGTACGTTGCGTGAGGTGAGGACCTGGCGCTGCAGGTGGCCCCAGCGGTCGCCGTCGGGGTCGGGCATCTCCATGCCCTTGTGGTTCGGGGCGAAGGCCATGCCCAGGTGCAGGCCGAAGAGCGCGTGGTGCACGAGCGCGAAGACGACAGCCTTTCCGGGCGACATCACGGTGAGCAGCAGTGTGGCGTAGAGGCCGAGGTGGGCGACCAGGAGCAGGGCGGAAAGGACGCGCTCACGGGCGGGCTGCTGACGCAGGTACTGGAAGCCGGAGATCTTCAGGGCGATGCCTTCCAGGAGCAGCATCGGGAAGAACAGCCGGGCCTGGTTGCGGGTGAGCCAGCGGGCGAAGCCCTCGCGCTGTGCGGCCTGCTTCTGGGTCCAGACGAGGGCGCCGACGCCGACGTCCGGGTCCTTGTCCACATGGTTGGGGTTGGCGTGGTGACGTACGTGCTTGTCGTTCCACCACGCTTCGTTCATGCCGAGGAGCAGATTGGCGTGCACCAGGCCGATGGCCCGGCTCGCCCGGCGGTCACCGGATATCTGGGCGTGTCCGGCGTCGTGCCCGACGAACGCGGTGCGGGACCAGAAGATGGCGAGGGGCAGAGCGAGGAGCAGGTTCCACCACGTGTTGCCGAGGAGGACCATTCCCGTGAGCACGGCGCCCAGGGCGATCAGGTTGGCGGCGATGCCTGCCGCGTACCAACCGGTGCGGCGTTCGAGGAGTCCCTGCCCCTTGACGGCCCGCAGCAGTGGCGCGAAGTCACTTCCTGTACTTCCGGCACTTCCGGCACTGTCACGGGTTCGTTCCGCGACGGTGGTTGCGGCCTGAGGCATGATGTCTCCGGTCTTGAATGGGTGCGCTGACCTGATGAAACGTACGGGTCGCAGATGTATGGCAGCCATGGAGCCACCACCCGAGGTTTCCTGGTGCCAACCCCCTCATTCCGGAGGGGGGCTGGCTACACCTGGCCGACATGGCGGACTCAGGTGTGATTTGAATCATGTGGCGACTAGCCCCGCCGCCGGATGCGATGGAGTACCCTCGGCGACCTCAGTCCACTAGTCAAACTTGAGGAATCTGACATCGCTGTGCACAGCCTCCACGCAGCAACGCTCTCCGAGATCTCCGCACTCGCCGGCTGTTCCGTGGTGTTCCTGCCCGCGGATCCCTCCCGGACCGGACGCGTCGCCTTCTGGTGCCCAGACGGTAGCAGTCCGCCCGATGCTCCCGGGACCGTCGAGGTCCTGACCGTGACCGGCTCCGACGCTCAGCCGTACGAAGTACCGGCGCGGCTGCTTCCCGTGCGGGACGCCCTGCCGGTGCTGACGCGCGCACGGGCCTCGGCACACGCCTCGCCGGCGGCCTCCTTCTGGGGTGCGGCGGGGCTGCTGGCCCTTCAGTTCACCGCGCGTGGGCTGTTGTTGCCGGGGCTGAGCGCCACGGATCACGACGTGTGGCGGGCCGGACCGCTCACCGCGGACGATCAGGACCGGATCCGCGGCCTGGCCGCTTCCATGCCGCCAAGTGCCCGTGCGGTACCGCTCGATGCGACGGCGGAACAGCTGTTGCTGCCCGAACCGGAGTGGCTGGTAAGGGCGTTCCTCGACGCGGTCGCCGACGGCCTGCCGCGCACACCCGCGGCGGCCCTCGCCACCGGCGGCCCGGCGTTCGCCGCGGACGCTCCGCAGCGGCTGCCGGATCAGCGGGCCTGGGTCGCCGATGTCGCGGCCGGGCACGACGCGGGCGTACGGCTCTCGCTGCGCGTGGAGGTGTCCGGACTCGACCGGACCTACGAGGCGTCCGAGGGACAGCTGTCCGGCCCCTCCTTCCGTGTGGTTCCGCAGATCCACAGCGTCAGCGACCCCACCCTGGTCACCGATGCCGCCAAGGTCTGGACGGGCAACGGACCGGCCGCCGCCGCCCTCGGGCCGAAGGCCCGGATGGACGCCCTGCTGCTGCTGCGCCGGGCCGCCCGCGCCTGGCCGCCCCTGACCCCCCTGCTGTCGGCGGCCGTGCCGGACGCCCTGGAACCGGCCGACGAGGAGATCGCCGAACTGCTCGGCTCCGCCTCACGGGCCCTGGCCGCCACGGGCGTGCAGGTGCACTGGCCCAGGGAGCTGGCCCGCAAGCTCACGGCGTGCGCGGTGATCGGCCCGCCCGACGACGAGGACGGCGAGGGCGCGCCGGCCGATTCCCGAGGGCCCCTGCGTACCGCGTCGGACACCTCACCGCTCCTGTCCGCGGACTCCCTGCTCGCGTTCGACTGGCGGTTCGCGCTCGGTGACCAGCAGCTCAGCCGCGCCGAGCTCGACCGGCTGGCCGAGGCGGGCCGGCCGCTGGTGCGGCTGCGCGACCAGTGGGTGCTCATCGATCCCGACGAAGCGCGTCGCGCCCAGAAGACCCAGGACCGCAAGGTCACTCCGATCGACGCGCTCGGAGCGGTGCTGACCGGCTCCACCGAGGTCGACGGCCGCCGGGCCGAGGTCCGGGCGACCGGCTGGCTGGAGGCCCTGCGGCAGCGGGTCGCCGATCCGGAGTCCCGGCAGGCGCAGGGCGAGCAGCCGGCGCTCGGTCAGCCGGCGGCGCTCACCGCGACGTTGCGCGACTACCAGCTCCGTGGCCTGAACTGGCTGCACACGATGACCTCGCTCGGACTCGGCGGCTGTCTCGCCGACGACATGGGACTCGGCAAGACCATCACCCTGATCGCGCTGCATCTGCACCGGCAGACCATCGAATCGGCCGCGGGCCCCACCCTGGTGGTCTGCCCGACCTCCCTGATGGGCAACTGGCAGCGGGAGATCGAGAAGTTCGCGCCGGGCACCGCGGTGCGCCGCTTCCACGGCGGCTCACGAAGCCTGGAGGACCTGGCGGACGGCGAGTTCGTCCTCACCACGTACGGGACGATGCGGCTGGACACCGCGAAGCTCGCGGCCACCCGGTGGGGCATGGTCGTCGCCGATGAGGCGCAGCACGTGAAGAACCCGTACTCGGCAACGGCGAAACAGCTGCGCACAATCGGCGCACAGGCCCGGGTGGCCCTCACCGGCACCCCCGTGGAGAACAACCTCTCCGAACTGTGGGCGATCCTCGACTGGACGACCCCGGGCCTGCTCGGCCGGCTCGGCACCTTCCGCACCCGGTACGCGCGAGCGGTGGAGGGCGGCAGCGACCCCGCGGCCGCCGAGCGCCTGTCACGTCTCGTCCGCCCGTTCCTGCTGCGCCGCAAGAAGTCCGACCCTGGCATCGCACCCGAACTGCCGCCCAAGACCGAGACCGACCGCGTCGTCTCGCTGACGGCCGAGCAGACCAGCCTGTACGAGGCGGTGGTCCGCGAGACCATGGCGAAGATCGAGGAGTCCGAGGGCATCGCCCGACGCGGCCTGGTGCTGAAACTGCTCACCGCGCTGAAGCAGATCTGCAACCATCCGGCGCAGTACCTCAAGGAGGACGAGCCGCAGATCGCCGGCCGTTCGGGAAAGCTGGAGCTGCTCGACGAGCTGCTGGACACCATTCTCGCGGAGGGCGCGGCCGTCCTGGTGTTCACCCAGTACGTGCAGATGGCTCGGCTCCTGGAACGGCATCTGGCGGCGCGCGGGGTCCGCACCCAGTTCCTGCACGGCGGCACTGCGGTCGCCGCGCGGGAGTCGATGGTGAACCGTTTCCAGGCGGGCGAGGCTCCGGTCTTCCTGCTGTCGCTCAAGGCGGCCGGGACCGGGCTCAACCTCACCAGGGCGGGCCATGTGGTGCACTTCGACCGCTGGTGGAACCCGGCGGTCGAGGCCCAGGCGACCGACCGCGCGTACCGCATCGGGCAGACCCAGCCGGTGCAGGTGCACCGGCTGATCGCC
>NZ_JAFMPZ010000359.1 GCF_017353455.1 Streptomyces laculatispora | reverse complement strand
CCCCTACGCGGGTGGCCAGGCACTGCGCTACGGCCTGGCCGGCCTGCTGCTCCTGCCGCTTCTGCGGCGGGGCGGAGCGCCCCCGCCCGCCGCCACACTGCGCACGCTCGGCGCCCGGCAGTGGGCGCGGCTCGCGCTGCTCGCGGCTGTCGGAATGGTCGGCTTCAATCTGGCCGTCCTGGTCGCCGAGCGGACTGCGGAACCTGCCGTTCCGGGCGTTTTCGTCGGGTGCGCCCCGATCATCGTCGCGGTGCTTGTGCCGCTGCTGGACGGGCGCCGGCCGGCACGCGCCGTGCTCTACGCCGCCGCGCTGGTCGCCGCGGGTGCCTTCACGGTCCAGGGCTGGGGCCGAACCGACACGGCGGGCATCCTCTGTTCCGTCGGCGCGCTGGCCGGTGAGGTGGGCTTCGCGGTCATCGCCGTACCCGTCCTGCGTCCACTCGGCCCGAAACTGCTGTCCGCCACGGTCTGTGTGATCGCCGCCGCGGAGTCGGCCGCGCTGGGGCTGCTGCTGGACGGCGGCGGCTTCCTGCGGGTGCCCTCACCCGCTGAGACGGCGGCGCTGGTGTGGCAGGCCGCCGTGGTCACGGTCATCGGATTCGTCTGCTGGTACATGGGCATGCAGCGCATCGGCGCCGAGCGCGCCACGCTCTTCTCCGGTCTGATCCCGGTCTCCGCCGCGCTCACCGCCCCACTGGTCGGGGCCGGTTCGTACGGTGTCGCGCAGGCCGCGGGCAGCTGTCTGGTGGCGCTGGGGGTCGCGCTCGGGTCGGGCGTCCTGCACCGGCGCGGGCCCGTGCCCGGGACGGACTCAGCGGCTGGTGTCGAGAATCACCCGCGCCACGAGAGCCGGGTCGTCGTTCATCGGGACATGGCCGCAGCCGGGCAGCCGGACCAGCCGGGCGCCGGGGACGGTGTGCTTGGCCCGGACTCCCTGGCGGCGCAGGAGCAGCCGGTCGCTGCTGCCCCAGGCGATGGTCACCGGTAGTTCCGGCACATCGTCGGTGAACAGCACATCGCGTCCGGCGGCCAGCGTCTGGTGGAACCCGGTCGCCTCGCGCAGAGCGACCGTCTCCAGGACCGCGGCCTCGGGTGAACGGCGCCCGGGCCGGGCATAGATGGTGCTGGTCAGGACCGTCCGGCCGGCCCGGGTACGGGAGAGCCGTTCGACGAGCGGCAGCGGCATCGAACCGGCCGCCAGTCGCATGGCGCGCAGCGTGCCGAACGCGTAGCGCCGCTCGCGCTCGGTCCAGAAACCGGCGGGCGAGAGCGCCGTCACCGAGCGCACGAGCTTCTCGCGCCCCAACTCCAGTGCCAGCAGCCCACCGAGCGAGTTCCCCGCGACATGGGGGCGGTCCAGGCCCAGCGCCTCGCAGAAGGTCCCGAGCAGCGGTGCCACGGTGGCCAGGTCGTACGGGACACCGTCGGGCAGCGCGGGGGAGGCGCCGAAGCCGGGCAGGTCGACGGCGATGACCTCCCGTTCCACGGCGAGCACGGGGATCACCGGGTCCCAGGCCTGGCGGTGATGGCCGATGCCGTGGAGCAGCAGCAGCGGCTCGCCGGCACCCGTCCGCTGGTACGCGACGGACACGGTCCGCGGTCCGCGGGGTGACTCGACGGTGAACGAGACCGTGGCTGCCATGGAGATGCTCCCGGATGTCGCGGCACGGAGGGCCGTGCCCGCAGGCGACTTAGACAATGCGTCAACAACAATTACCGCCAGGTAGCTTGGAGTTCAAGAGGTCCGGGCGATTCGAACTGGACACCGTGCGGCACGTCGGCTGGGATGGGACGGTGACAACCGACACCGTGACCGACGTCTTCGAAGAGCACCGGCCCGTACTCACCGGCGTGGCCTACCGCATGCTCGGCCGGATCGCCGACGCGGAGGACGTGGTCCAGGAGGCGTGGCTCCGGTGGTCGTCCGCGGTGCGGGAAGATGTGCGCGAACCGCGTGCCTTCCTCGTCAGGATCGTCACCCGCCTCGCCATAGACCGGCTGCGTCAGCTCCGGACGCGGCGTGAGGCGTACGTCGGGCCCTGGCTGCCAGAACCCTTCGTCACCGACTTCGGGCCCGCCGTACCCGACACGGCGGAGCAGGCCCTGCTCGCCGACTCCGTCTCCGTCGCGGTGCTCGTCGTCCTCGAATCGCTGTCCCCGCTGGAGCGCGCCGTCTTCGTCCTGCGCGAGGCCTTCGGCTTTCCGTACGGAGAGATCGCCACGGCGCTCGACCGGACCGAGGCCGCCGTCCGCCAGCTCGCCGGGCGCGCCCGGCGTCATGTGGAGGAGCGCAAGCCGCGCTACGACGTCGATCCCGTCCACCGTCGTGACCTCACGGAGCGCTTTCTCGCGGCGGCGGCGGGCGGCGACATCGAGGAACTGCTCGCGCTCCTCGCGCCGGACGTGCGGCTCGTCGGCGACAGCGGCGGGAAGTCGAAGGCTCCGCTGCGGATCCTGGAGAGCGCGGACAAGGTCGGCCGCTTCCTTCACGCCGTCGCCCACGAGCCGATCCCGGATCTGGAGGTCCGGAGCCTGGAGCTGAACGGCGGGCCGGCGCTGCTCGTCCTCATCGACGGAAAGCCCGATTCCGTCATGCAGGTCGATGTGCGGGGTGGGCTCATCCAGTGTGTATATATCGTGCGGAATCCTGACAAACTCACCTCTTTCGTCGGCGCGTAGCCGACCGGATCCACTGGCCGCTTCAACCGGTGTGCCGCCTTCCGGTTGCCTGCGGCCGACAGTGCCCACATTGCTCCCGGAGCCCCACGGACCTGCCCGGACGTGGGGCTTTGTGCTGCGCGACGCGAACCGGTGCACGAACGTCCTGTGAACGCTCTGCGGCAGAGCTCCGTTTCGCAGCGTTACCGGCTAAGGATTGGTCTTGACCAAGGGGATGCGCCGTCCTATGGTCGCAACGTTAAGACAGGAACCTTTAATAAATAACGTCGCGGAAAAGCCGCTGGGCGATTGCGGAGGACAAGGGTGGGGACCACGCAGCTGGAATCGGTACCGGAGCCGAAGTACTGGCACCTCAAGACCGTGCTCAGTGAGGCACTCGACTCGGACTTTGCGGTGGGGGAGATCCTTCCCAACGAGCGGGAGCTCGCCGCCCGGTTCGGCGTCGCCCGGGCCACGCTCCGGCAGGCACTGGAGCAGCTCGAACTCGAAGGCAGGCTGCAGCGCCGCCGGGGTGTCGGGACCACGGTCGCGCCGCCGCGCGTGGGCGTGGCCGTTTCCACCGCTCAGCACGACTGGAGCGGAGGCGGCGCGGGCGAGGCATGGCAGCCGGTGGACTGCCGGACCGCGGCCGCACCCGCGGCGGTGGCCGGTGCGCTCGACGTGGGGGGCGAGGAGCCCGTCCACATCGTGCGTCGGATCAGGGTCTCCCACGGGCAGGCCGTCGCGGCGGAGCTGCTGTACGTGCCGTCGTCCTCGGTTCCCGAACTCTCCGCCATAGACGCTTCGTCCGGTACTGCCAGGGCCCGCAGCGTCGTACGTGAACTGCACCGGCTCGGGCTCGACGGCCAGGACCGCTCGGTGGAACTCGGTTCGGCCCGCGCGGACGATGCCAAGGAGCTCGACCGGCTTCCCGGGGCTCCTGTCCTCGTCGTCACCACCCGGTACCTCGCCGCAGGCGGCACGGCTGCCGTGTCCGTCGCCACCTACCGGGCCGACACCTGCCGGCTCACCTTCGGTGACTCGGGCGACGTGGAGATCAGCCACCACGACCAGGAGCGCCAGGCGTCCTGACCACGTGCCTCCCGGTCGCCCGCCGGGACCCGCACCGCACCGTACGGCCCGTCGCGCTCAGCGGCGGGCCGTCACTGTTCCCTCCACCGCGAAGAGCTGCTCCTCGACGTGGTCGAGTGCCAGTCGCAGGGCACCCGTGGCCACAGCGGCCTCGCCGAGCAGCGACAGCGCCACCCGTGGGGGCCGAAGACAGTAGCGGGCCAGCTCACCGCGGAGCGGGTCGAGCACCCCGTCCAGCCCGGCTGCCCAGCCCCCGACGACCACCAGCTCGGGATCGAGCGCCAGCACCAGCGCCGCCACATCGTGGACCAGCCGCTGAATGAACCGCTCGACCGCCGCCTGCGCCTGCTTGTCGCCGTGCCGCGCCTTCGCGAACACGGCGGCCACCGCATGCTCGTCAAGCGGGTCCAGCGGGGTGTCCGTCGTGGACAGCAGCCTCTCCGGTGTGACGTCACGGCCGAGGAGGTGCAGCGCACCGATCTCGCCAGCCGCACCGCCGAAGCCACGGTGCAGCCGTCCGCCGATCAGAGAGCCCGCTCCCGGACTCAGCCCCGCCAGCACGAACACGATGTCGTCGGACTCCGTGGCCGCGCCCTTCCAGTGCTCCGCGACGGCAGCGGCGTTCGCATCGTTCTCCACGAGCACAGGGCAGCGGAAGGAGCGCCGCAGCCGCTCACCGAGGGCCAGGCCGGTCCAGTCCGGCAGCGCGGTGCCCAGCCGCACGGTGCCGTCGGCCTCCACGATGCCCGGGCTGCCGACCCCGACCGCCCGCAGACTGCTGCGGGCCACGCCGGTCCGCCGCAGGACTTCGGCGACCACGGTCCGCACCTTGTCGAGGCGGTCGTCGGCGCAGGCGGTCTCCGACACGTCACGCGAGCCGGCGCCGATGATCCGGCCGTCCAGGCCCGACAGCAGCGCCGAGACCCGGTGCGGGCCGATCTCGATGCCCAGCAGATGTCCGGCCTCGGCACGGAACCGGAACCGGCGGGCCGGACGGCCCTGCCGTCGTGCCTCGGCACCGTCGGGCGCCGACTCGACGACCAGGCCGGCCTCGAAGAGCCCCTCCACCACGCCCTCGACCGTCGGCCGCGACAGACCGGTGATCCGGGTCAGGTCCGTGAGGGTCGGGGAACCGGCACCCCTGAGGGCGTGCAGCACCACCGCGGAATTGATTCGACGCAGCAGCGACGGGTCCCCACCGGTCAGCCGGCCCACGGTGTGTCCTCCCAGCTCGTGCGCATGTCAGGCGGATCGTACTCGTTGCTCCGGGGCAGGGCGACCGCGGGACGCAACGCCGTCCGGGACGAGCCGGGATCAGCCGGGGGCGACGAATCCGGACTCATAGGCGGCGATGACCGCCTGGGTGCGGTCCCGGGCGCCCAACTTCGCCAGCACGGCGCTGACATGGGTCTTCACCGTCTCTACACCCACTACGAGGCTGGCGGCGATCTCGGCGTTGGACAGGCCCCGGGCCATCAGTCGCAGCACCGCGGCCTCGCGCTCGGTGAGCGAAGCCCGGTCCATGGTCTCCCGCGCCTTGCTCGTGCCGTATTCGGCGGCGAGCTGCCGGACGGCCGCCGGGAACAACAGGGACTCGCCCTCCGCCACCAGCCGCACCGCGTGCACGATCTCGGCCGGCCGGGCCCGCTTGAGGAGGAAACCGTCCGCCCCCGCGCGCAGCGCCTCGTAGACGTACTCGTCGTTCTCGAACGTCGTCACCACCAGGATCTTCGGCGGATCGGGCACCGTGCGCAGCACCACCCGAGTCGCCTCGATGCCGTCCATCAGTGGCATACGGACGTCCATCGCCACGACGTCGGGGCGAAGCTGACGCACCAGCGGGATCACCGCGGCTCCGTCCCCCGCCTCACCGACGACCTCGATATCGGGCTGGGCCTCCAGGACCGCACGCAGACCTGCGCGGACCAGGGGTTCGTCATCGACCAGGAGAACGGTAACCGGCATCCGGTCAGCGTATGCGCCCCAGCGGAAGGCTCGCGTGCACCATCCATTCCTCTCCGTACAGGCCGGTCTTGGCATTTCCGCCCAGCAGGGCGGCTCTCTCGCGGATACCGCGCAGCCCGCTTCCACCTCCCGGCGTACCGGTCGCACCCGTGAACGGGTTGGTCACCTCCAGCTCCAGCCGTCCCTCCGCGACGGTGATACGTACCCGCACGGGGACGGCCCCCGAGTGCCGCAGGACATTGGTGAGGGATTCCTGAAGGATGCGGTACCCCTCACGGGACACCGGCCCAGGTACCTGCTCCAGCGGACCGGACACCTCGGCATCGACCTTGGCCCCGGCCCCCCGGGCGGAGTCCAGCAATCGGTCCGCTTCGCTCAGCGACGGCCGTTGCCCGGGAGTCGGACCTGACTCGCGCAGCACCCTCAGCACCCGGTCCAGATCTTCGAGCGCGTCACGGCCGGTCTCCTCGATCGCCGCCAGAGCCCGTTCGGTGAACTCCGGGTCGTGCGCCGCCCTTGCGGCACCCGCCTGCACCACGGCCACCGTCAGGGCATGCCCGATCGAGTCGTGCAGCTCTCGCGCGATCCGATTCCGTTCGAGGAGCTGCTCGGTGCGTTCCTCCAGCGCAGTCAGCCGCTGGATCGGCGTCGGGCCCAGCAGCCAACGCGCGGCCGCAGTGATCAGCTCCCCGCAGCCCACGACCACGGCGAGCATCACCAGCAGCGGAACAGGAGCCAGAACCGCAGCCCACCAGTGCGTTCCCAGACCGGCGGCAAGCCATTCGTCGCTCGGTTTCGTGCCGAATGCCGAGCGGACGAGGTCGACCGTTGTGGCCGGCAGCCACACCGTGGCGAGGCCGGCGAGCGTTGCGCACAGCAGCCGCACCTCCAGCCAGAGCGCGGTCCGCCAGCGTTCGGACCAAGAGGTGGACGGTGCCACCGAGATGGTCGCGTCGGGGTCTCCGCGCTCCGCGGGGGTGAGCAGCAGCTGCCCCTGGATCCCCTCGGCGAGCCGCATGCCGGGTATCAGGCCGACCAGTGCCGCGAGGACGACGGGTACCCACGGCGTATCCATCGAGATGAACAGCCACACGCTCACGACGGCCTGCGGCATGAGCAGATGCAGCCAACGGGTATAGGTGACCGGCGTGATCAGTGGGTGGAGGAAGCGGAGCATGCGGCTCATCGTGCCAGCGTGCTCGGGTGCAGCGGCTCCCCCGAGCGAGGGAGATGATCCACACCTGCGGGGGAGGAGTGTCGCCGGCGGGGCCGCCAGGCTGAGGACATGACCAGCATCGATGTCCACGAGCTCACCAAGGACTACGGCGCGACCCGCGCTGTGGACCACCTCGCCTTCAGCGTGCGGCCAGGCCGGGTCACCGGATTCCTCGGGCCCAACGGGGCAGGCAAGTCCACCACCATGAGGCTGGTCCTCGGGCTCGACCGGCCCACGGAGGGCGCCGCCACCATCGGAGGGCAGGCGTACACAGCTCTGGACGATCCGCTGCGCCGCGTCGGGGTGCTCCTCGATCCGCAGGCCGCTCACGGTTCGCGGACGGCCCGCAATCACCTTCTGGCGCTTGCGACGAGCAACGGCATGGGCCGCGGCAGGGTCGAGGAGGTGCTGGAAGAGGCAGGCCTCGCCAAGGTCGGCGGACGCCGGATCAAGACGTTCTCTCTCGGGATGCGCCAGCGGCTGGGCATAGCGGCGGCGCTGCTCGGTGACCCGGAGGTGGTCATGCTGGACGAGCCGTCGAACGGGCTGGATCCGGAGGGCATCGTCTGGATCCGGGAACTGATGAAGCGGCTTGCCCGGGAGGGCCGCACGGTGCTCGTCTCCAGCCACCTGATGAACGAGACGTCGTCGTTCGCCGACCATTTGATCGTGCTCGGTAGGGGGCGGCTCCTCATCGATCTGCCGATGCAGGAGTTCCTCGACTCCCGCAGCCGGCCCAGGGTGCGGATGCGCACGACTGAATCCTCCCGGCTCGGTGAGGTTCTGAAGCGCAAGGGATACCGGGCCGCGCAGGGCGAGAACGGCCGTTGGACCGTCGAGGACGTGAAGGCGGAGGAGATCGGAGCGATGGCAGCCAGAGAGGGCATTGCGGTTCTTGAGCTCATCGACGAGCAGGCCACGTTGGAACAGGCCTACCTGGACCTCACCGCCGATGCCGCGGAATTCGCTTCCGCCGCTGTCCATCCCACCACCCGTCAGGAGGTCTGATCATGTCGACAACCGCAATCCTGCGCTCCGAGTGGATCAAGATCAGATCGGTGCGCTCCATCTCGGGATCCCTGGTCGCCGTCTTCCTCGTCACCATGGTCGTCACGGTGCTCACCTTCGCCACCGTCGGTCAGGCCGAGGCGGACAACGCGGACGCCGAACTCGTCTTCGGCGCCTTCTACGCGCTGAACTTCGGTCAGATCGCGGCCATCAGCTTCGGTGCGACGGCCATTTCGTCCGAGTACCTCAATGGCGCGCTGCGCATGTCGCTGGCGGCCGTTCCGCGCCGCACCCACTTCTACACGGTCAAGATCTCACTCGTCGGGGGAGCGGCTCTGGCGGTCGGCCTCATCACCGCCTTCAGCACGTTTCTGGTGGGGCAACTGTTCATGGGTGAGTACGCCATCGGCCTGGGGGAACCAGGCGCCCTGCGGGCGGCGTTCGGAGGGGGGATATATCTGGCTCTGATGGCACTCTTCGCGGCGGGACTGACGGTCCTGCTGCGCAGCGCGGTTGCCGTGCTCAGTCTGCTCATCCCCTTCATCCTGATCGTCTCGTTCGTGGTCGGGGACGTCGCGGGCAGTGCGGCCGACTATCTGCCGGACCGGGCCGGACAGTTGGTGCTGCACCAGCACCCGGAGGGCAGCCTGGGGCCCTGGGCAGGGCTGGCCGTCACCGCGGCCTGGGCCGCGGCGGCACTGTTGGCCGGATGGTGGGCGCTGCGACGCCGCGACGCCTGAGCCTGTCCGGCTGATCATGCCGGGGTGACGGCGTCTGGCACGGCACCTCGCAGCGTTCCCGAAACGACCGAACAGCGTCGCTGTCACGAGGCTCCGGCGCCTTGCGATCCACCGCGCCGGACGCCGCGCCCTACCCGGCCCTGATCCGTCGGACAGCCGCTGGTGCTACTCCGCGCAAGTTCGTGGAGGGCTGTCGGAAGGCACGCTGGACACGTCGGATGTGTCAGACGAAGGAGAACTGTGCGGCGGCTTCGGCGGGCGTGGTTGCTTGGCGGCGTCCGGGGACATCGTGGACGGTGGTTGCGCCCTCGGAGCGGAGCTGGTCGGCGCCGGCGTCCCGGATCATGATCGTGGCATAGGCACGGACGTCTTCGGCGGTGAGGTCGGTGCGGCGTCGCTCCGTGTACTGCTGAACGAGGTCGGTGACGGCCGGGTTGAATCGCAGCATGGTCACCGGGGCGTTGAAGCGCCTGGCGATGGCGATGAGCCGTGCGCGCGCCTGCGGCGTGACGTTCGTTGACTCGGCGATCGCGCTGCGTCCGGTAGCGAGCCTGGCGACGATCCTACGGTCACGTTCGTCGAAGATCCGTGCGTCCGCCTCCTCGGATTCCGCTTCTGCGGGGGAGGTGCCGAAAAGCTCCGCGCGGATCTCGTCGCTGGACACCACGGCTTCCGCGTCGATCTGCCGGCGCGCGATCAGTGCCCGAACGAAGCTGGTCTTGCCCGAGGCTGGTGGGCCGACGAGGACGACGAGTCCTGCCGGCACCTGGATGGCCGGTGCGAGGGCATTGAGGTAGAGGTCGCCCGCGCAGTCGAGGGCTTCTTCTGGGGAGCCTGCGGGCAGTCCGCTGGGCAGGGCGTTGTCCCGGTAGCTGTGGTTGCCGGCCAGGTAGAGGGCGAAGCCCCAGGTGTGCAGCACGCCGGTGAAGCGCAGGCGGCACAGCGGGACGCTCTTCGCGCTGGGCAATTCGGCTGCGACGTAGGCGAATCCGGCGCGGAAGCGAACCGTGATGGCGTCCACGTGCGGCCAGCGCTCATGGGCGTGGCGGTTCAGGCGCTGGCGCAGATGGTGCTGCATCGATTCCGGGGGGTTCTTCGGCACGTGCCCATCCTGCCGGGCGCGACGGGCCGTCCGCCACGGTCATTGGCCGTGCGTGGTGAGCGACGGGTGGGGACGGCGGTTGCGGTGTCGATCGACCGGCGGGTCCGCGAGCGGCTGTTGAGGATGGTGGCGTCGGCGAAAGTCAGATGACGAGGACGGTGGCGTTGGCGAAGTCGGAGGTGCGGGTGGTGTTGCGGGCCTGGATCGTGCTCGCGGCGGCGGACGGGCTCGCCAACGGCGCGATCGCCCGGGAAGGGGGAAATCAGCGTGAATATCGTGCGCAAGTGGGGCGGGCGGTTCGCCGCCCTGGGCCCGGACGGCCTGCGGGATGCCGAACGGTCGGGGCGGCCGAAGTCCTACGGATACGGACCCGACGTGCGCGTGGCGATCGAGGCCTCGACCAGCGCGCCGCCGCATCCGGGGATGACCTGGTCGCACCGGACCATCGCCCAGCGGGTGGCAGGCACATGCTTCGCGCCACTCTCCGCCTCTCAGGTCGGCCGGATCCTGGTCGGTCTGGACCTGAAGCCGCACAAGGGTCCGTGGCTGGCTCACTCGCAGGGACACCCCCGATTTCTGGCAGCGAGCTGCTGGGATGTGCGGTCTCCTGTCACGGTCCGCCCGAGGTGCGGCGGTGCTCTCGATCGATGAGAAGACAGCGATCGCCGGCCGTTCACGTCGCCGTCCAAGCCGTCCAAGCCGTCCAGCGCGTCGAGGTGAACCCCGACCGGCAGGAGTTGCAGTACCGGCGCCACGGCACGGCCTCCCTCGTCGCCGCGTGCGACGTCCGCACCGGTGAGGTACTCACGGAGGCGATCGCCGACAACGACACGGCGACCTGCACCGACTTCCTGCACCGACTCGACCGGGCGATCGCCCCCCGGCGGGGAGATTCCGTGTCGTGCTCGGGAACGGTTCCTCGCACACCGCCAGGCACACCAGGACATGCCTGGCGACGCATCCAACGAGACCGCCGACCCCTACCGATGGACCCACCGAACGCACACCGCTCAAGGCCGCCTGGTCCACCCCCCTCCACGAACTCCGCGGAGCAGCCCCAGGACGGCGGTGCGACGCACGACGCGCGACACCGAAGTGCTGCTGTCCCGCTGTCCCGCTGTCCCGCTGTCCCGCTGTCCCGCTGGGTCGCCGGGTCGCCGGGTCGCCGGGAAACAGGGTCGCCGGGGCACAGGGACGCCGGGGCACTGCGGTGCGGGGCGAGATGGCTGAAATCGGCTCAAAGTATGGGGTGAGGCTTCGGATGTCAGTGCAGGACGGTTTACTGACGGCATGACGAGCGCACATCAGCTCCGCCTCATCGACGGGATGCGCACCCGGGAGTTTCCTGTGGAGCGCGTCCGATCGGGCACGGGAGTCAGCGGGCCCGGCTACCACACCGCCTTCCTGCACGCGGACGACGATGGCTGGGACGAGGACGCGGCGGCGCGGCTGGAGCACCGGGTGCAGTGTCTCGCGGAGCACGATGCGCTGGTCACCTTGCTCGGTGCGCGTTGGGGGGAGCCGCAGATGATCAGTCTGTGGAGCGCGCAGGAGCGCATGATGTCCGGCGAGGTGATACCCGACCCCTGGGCCGAGACGGTTGCGGGTTGTGAATTCTTCCGGCTCTGGCACATCGAGGAACGCTGGATCGCCCTGGGTCTCTGCCTGGAGGATGACGGGCCCGGGTGCGAGCTGACCGTCGTGGTGACGGAGATGGACCCGCCGTGACGCGTGTGGACGCTTCAGGCGTGTGAGGGGAGGGCAGCGTCGTCCCTGCTGACCGAGGGGCACCGGGACAACTGTTCCGGCGGCCGGGCCGGTTCGGGGCGGCCTCCGGGCCCCGTACCGGCAGCCGCGCCCCGGCAGTCAGGCCCCGGCGGTGTCGGTGAGGTGGCCCGTGGCGACGGCCGTGCGGAGCCGTCCGTACTCCTCGGCCATGGTCTGGGCGGTCCAGTGGGCGTTGAGGCCGCTGGGGTTGGGCAGGGCCCAGACGCGCGCTCCGCCGATCGTCCGTTCCTGTGGTCCGATGTGGGCCCGCCGTTCACCGAAGGCCGTCCGGTAGGCCGTGATGCCGACCACCGCCAGCCACTGCGGCCGTAGCCGTTCCACCTTCGCGGTGAGGATCTCTCCGCCCGCGCGGAACTCCTCGGCGGACAGTTCGTCGGCCCGGGCCGTGGCTCTGGCGACCACATTGGTGATGCCGAGCCCGTACTGGAGCAGCTCGGACTGTTCGCAGGGCCTCAACTGCCGTGATGTGAAACCCGACCGATGGAGGACCGGCCAGAAGCGATTGCCGGGGAAGGCGAAATGGTGGCCCGTGGCACCAGTCATCAGGCTCGGATTGATTCCGCAGAACAGCACACGCAGGCCGCCCGCGACCACATCGGGAACAGTGCGGTCACGGGCGGCCTGGAGCTCATCGGGTGTCATCGTCCGTTGGCGCGGGCCGTCAGAGGATGGAGCCCGGCGTGTACCCGGCGGCCTCCGGGTGCTGCTTGGTGATCTCCTCGATGCGGCAGACGAGTGCTGTGACCTGGTCGCCCGCAGCGCCCGTGAACGAGAGCTTGTCGGCCATGAGTTCGTCCAGCTGGGCACGGTCCAGCGGAATGCGCTCGTCGGCGGCCAGCTTGTCCAGCAGTTCGTTGCGTTCGGTGCCCTGCTCGCGCATGGCCAGGGCGGAAGCGACCGCGTTCTCCTTGATGGCCTCGTGGGCGACCTCACGCCCGACACCCGCGCGGACGGCACCCATCAGCACCTTCGTGGTGGCGAGGAACGGCAGGTAGCGATCCAGCTCACGGGCGACGACGGCCGGGAAGGCGCCGAACTCGTCGAGCACCGTAAGGAAGGTCTCCACCAGACCGTCGAACGCGAAGAACGCGTCCGGCAGTGCCACCCGGCGGACCACGGAGCAGGACACATCGCCCTCGTTCCACTGGTCACCCGCCAGCTCGCCGGTCATCGACGCGTAACCGCGCAGGATCACCATCAGGCCGTTGACACGCTCGCAGGAGCGGGTGTTCATCTTGTGCGGCATCGCGGACGAGCCGACCTGGCCGGGCTTGAAGCCCTCGGTCACCAGCTCATGGCCGGCCATCAGCCGGATGGTCTTCGCGACCGAGGACGGCGCGGCGGCCAGTTGCACCAGTGCGGTTACCACGTCGTAGTCGAGCGAGCGCGGGTAGACCTGGCCGACCGAGGTGAAGGCCTGCGCGAAGCCGAGGTGGCCGGCGATGCGCTGTTCCAGGTCGGCCAGCTTCCCGGCGTCGCCGCCCAGGAGGTCGAGCATGTCCTGGGCCGTGCCGACGGGCCCCTTGATGCCGCGGAGCGGATACCGGCCCAGCAGGTCCTCAAGGCGGCCGTAGGCCACCAGCAGCTCGTCAGCCGCCGTCGCGAAGCGCTTGCCGAGCGTCGTGGCCTGCGCGGCGACATTGTGGGAGCGTCCGGCGATGACCAGTTCGCGGTACTCTCCCGCGAGCCTGCCGAGCCGGGCCAGCACGGCCACGGTGCGGTCGCGCATCAGTTCCAGGGAGAGCCGGATCTGGAGCTGTTCGACATTCTCGGTGAGGTCCCGGGACGTCATGCCCTTGTGGACCTGCTCATGGCCGGCGAGAGCGTTGAATTCCTCGATGCGGGCCTTGACGTCATGCCGTGTGACCTTCTCGCGCTCGGCGATCGAGGCCAGGTCGACCTGGTCAAGGACGCGCTCGTAGTCAGCGAGAGCGGCGTCGGGTACCTCGATCCCGAGGTCCTTCTGGGCGCGCAGCACCGCCAGCCACAGCTGACGTTCCAGCTTCACCTTCTGCTCGGGGGACCAAAGGACGGCCAGCTCCGTGGAGGCGTAGCGGCCGGCCAGGACATTGGGGATGCGAGGCTTCGCAGACACAGCAGTCACGTGTCGTGATTCTACTGGCGGTTTGTGCAGGTCGGCGCCGCGGCCCGGTTTGTGGGTTGCTACGAGTGCCCGTGCGCGAGTGCCGCCCCTGGCCGAGTGGTGATGGCCGAGTGGTGATGGCCGCGGGGCACATCGCGGCGCCGGGCGACTTCGGTGTCCGTTTGGCTGATCGGGCCGAAGCCCGGCTCCACCAGGTCGAGCCCGTCCGCGAAGGTCGCCATGATCTTCTTGGCCGCGAGACGTACGGCACAGCGCCCCCACTGGCGTGCCCCCTCGGACCCCGCCTGGGTCTCCGGCGTCTCGATGGTGTCGCACGGCATCGGACAGCTGCCCGCCGGCGAGGCGTCCAGGCAGTTGCGGAGCGGCGCCGCAGCCTCGGCCGAGTCCGCCACGCGCCCGAGTGCCGAGAGCACCGCCACCGCCACCGGACGGTCGAGGTCCAGCGTTCGGGCGGCCTCGCACCACATCGTCTTCGCGTCCGTCGGGCCGCGTGCACATGGTCCGTAGCCCTGGGAGCAACTCCCTTACGAGACCCGGAGGCAGAGCCGGACCAGAGCCGGGCTCGGTCGCACGGAGGCGGAGCCGGGCGCAGTGGCCCGGCAGAGGGCGGGTGGCTACTCGCCCGCGTGCACCCGCCGCCACGCGGCAACCGGGCCCGGGGCGCCGGCATCGTCAGGTGTCACCCAGAAGGCCTGGCCCTGCTCGGCGCTGAACTGCGCTCCCGTACGTCCGTCCCCCGACGAGCGGCCGGTCAGGCGTCGTCCTATCCAGGGGAACAGGTGCTCACGGGCGAAGCGCAGATCGTCGACGCGCCGGGTGGCCCAGGGAGGCAGGTCGGCCAGGGGTAGCCGCGACTGCCAGTCGTTCTCCGGCGGCAGACCCAGCGTCTGCCACACCGCCTCGGTCACCCTGCGATGCCCCTCGGCGGTCAGATGCAGCCGGTCGACATCCCACATCCGGGGGTCGCCCAGCACCTGTGCGCCGTACAGATCGACGACCTCCGCGCCATGCCGGGCGGCCAGATCGTCAACGAGGAGGAACAACTCCTCCATCCGCGGCCGGAACCGTTCCATCACGGGTCCATTGCGCCCGGGGCTGCGCATCAGCACCAGTTTCTTGCAGGACGGCGCGAGGCGCTCCACGGCCTCTTCCAGCCGCCCGCGGACCATACCCATGTCGCACTTGGGGCGCAGGGTGTCGTTGAGACCGCCGACCAGCGTCACGACATCCGCCCGCAGGCCCGCGGCGACGTCCACCTGTTCGTCGACGATCTGGCCGATGAGCTTCCCGCGCACGGCGAGGTTGGCATAACGGAATCCGGGAGTCCGGGCTGCGAGCCGGGTGGCGAGCAGGTCGGCCCAGCCCCGGTACGAACCGTCGGGCAGCCGGTCCGACATGCCCTCGGTGAACGAGTCGCCGATCGCGACGAGACTGGTGTAGGTGGCATTCATTTCCATGGCGATGCGATCGTATCGCGGGGCCGCCCGGCCTCTCCCTGACGGCCGGGGCGGGAGGGCCATGGCCCGGGCCCGAACCCGGGTACAGCGGGCCCGATCCTGAACCACGGCCCAGGGCCGGAAGGCCCGGGCCCGGACCGGGACGCAGCCCCAGCCCTGGACCCGGACCCCTCGGGGGGTCAGCGAGCCTGCGGCCGTCCCACGAGTTCCCGGAGCACGTCCTCCATGGTCACCATTCCGGCCAGCCGGTCTTCCTCGTCGACGACCGCCGCAAGGTGCGTACGGCTGCGCCGCAGCGCGGTCAGTACGTCGTCGAGCGGCGTGGACGCCCGTACCCGGGCGATCGGCCGCATCGCCGTCACCGGGAACGGCACATCGCGGGGCGTGACATCGAGGGCGTCCTTCACATGGAGGTAGCCCAGGATCCGCTGTTCGCTGTCCATCACCGGGAAACGTGAGAACCCGGTCGCGGAGGAGAGCCGCTCCAGCTCCTCGGGGGTCGTTCCGACCCTCGTGTACATCACCCGGTCCACCGGCAGCACCACATCGCGCACGGGCCGGCGGCCCAGCTCCAGCGCGTGGTGCAGCCGCTCCGCCGCCCGGTCGTCGACCAGTCCGGCATCCCCCGCGTCCTTGACCAGACGGGCGAGCTCGTCGTCCGAGAAGGTGGCCGAGACCTCGTCCTTGGTCTCCACCCGCAGCAGTTTCAGCAGAGCGTTGGCGAAGGCGTTGATCGCGAAGATCACCGGACGCAGTGCCCGGGCCAGCGTCACCAGTGGCGGACCGAGCAGGAGCGCGGTCCGCACGGGCTCGGCGAGCGCGATGTTCTTCGGCACCATCTCGCCCAGCAGCATGTGCAGATAGGTCGCCACGGACAGCGCGATCACGAACGAGATCGGATGGATCAGCCCGTGCGGCATGCCCACGGCGTTGAAGACCGGCTCCAGCAGATGGGCGATGGCCGGTTCCGCGACGATACCGAGGACCAGGGTGCACAGGGTGATGCCCAGCTGCGCCGCGGCGAGCAGCGCGGAGACGTGTTCGAGTCCCCAGATGACGCTGCGCGCACGCCGGTTCCCGTCCTCCGCCTGCGGCTCGATCTGACTGCGCCGTACGGAGATGAGGGCGAACTCCGCACCGACGAAGAAGGCGTTCACGACCAGAGTCATCAGGCCGATGAAGAGCTGTACGGCGGTCATCGTTCGTCCTCCGAGGGCTCGTCGGAGCCGGGCAGCGGCGCGTGCAGCAGTGCCCGTGCGGCGCGGCGCCCGGAGGCGTCCACCACGTCGAGCCGCCAGCCGGCGAACTCGACCGAATCACCCACGGTGGGGATCCGGCCCACCTCCGAGGCAATCAGCCCGGCAAGGGTCTCGTACGGTCCGTCCGGCACTCTCAGTCCGATCCTCTTCAGCTGATCGGTCCGGGCCGCACCGTCGGCCGACCACAGGGTGCGTCCGTCGGCGTCCTCACCGGCCGGTGCGAGGTCCGGCGTCTCGTGCGGGTCGTGCTCGTCCCGCACCTCGCCGACGACTTCCTCGACGATGTCCTCCAGTGTCACGACGCCGGCCGTGCCGCCGTACTCGTCGATGACGACCGCCATGGCGAGCTTGCCGGAGAGCCGGTCCAGCAACCGGTCCACGGTCAGCGTCTCCGGTACGAGCAGCGGCTCGCGCAGCATGTCGGTGATCCGCTTACGGGGTCGCTGTTCGGCGGGGATCGCCAGCACGTCCTTGATGTGGGCGACGCCGACGACGGTGTCGAGGCTGCCCCGGTACACGGGGAACCGGGACAGCCCGGTCGCCCGGGTGGCGTTGGCGACGTCCTCCGCCGTGGCCCGGAGTTCCAGCGCGGTGACCTGGACCCGCGGGGTCATCACGTTTTCCGCGGTGAGCTCCGACAGATTGAGGGTGCGAACGAAGAGTTCGGCGGTGTCCGCCTCCAGGGCGCCGGCCTTGGCGGAGTGCCGGGCCAGGGCCACCAGCTCCTGGGGGCTGCGGGCCGTTGCCAGCTCCTCGGCGGGCTCGAGCCCG
>NZ_JAFMPZ010000358.1 GCF_017353455.1 Streptomyces laculatispora | reverse complement strand
ACCCCGGCCGCCGCCGACCGCTTCCGCATCGCGCTCCCCGGTGTGCGCGGGCCTCCGAGTACGGCCCTTCACCGGCCGTGGGACCTGCCACCGGTCCCGTCCCGCACACCTGCCGTGGCGCCCTGACCGAGGGGCCCGGCGCCCCTCGGAGGAATCCCATGACTCGCGCCACCACGGTGCGGGCGGTTCTGGCTGCTGCCGTTCTGCTCGTCGCCGTGCTCATCACGCTGACCATGTCCCCCAGACTCGGCCTCGATCTCCAGGGCGGCACCAGAATGGTGCTGCAGGCCAAGGACTCCGACACCGCGAAGGCGGACCGCGAGAGCACCGACCGCACCCTGGAGGTGCTGCGCAAGCGCATCGACTCGCTCGGCGTCGCGGAACCGACCCTGACCCGCTCCGGCGAGGACCGGATCATCGTCGAACTCCCGGACGTCCAAGACCCGCGCAAGGCCGCCGAGGTCATCGGCAGAACCGCCCAGCTGACCTTCCACGCCGTGCAGGGCCCCGGAGCGCCCGAGGGTTCCGATACCGCGGCCGGGCTGACGCTCCCGGACGAGCAGGGCAGCCGGCTCGCACTGGGCCCTGTCGCGCTCTCCGGCGCGGGCGTCAAGGATGCCTCCGCCTCGTTCGACGCCCAGCAGGGCGCCGGCTGGTCCGTCTCCCTGGACTTCTACAAGGACGCCGGCCGGGACTGGACCCGGCTGACCGGGGAGGCCGCCTGCCACCCGGTCCAGGACGAGCGGCGCCGGGTCGCCATCGTCCTGGACAAGCAGGTGATCTCCTCGCCGCAGGTCTCCCCGACCGTCGGCTGCAACACCGGCCTGCCCTCCGGCTCCACCCAGATCACCGGCTCCTTCAGTGCCGACGAGGCCCGCGAGCTCGCCCTGCTGATTCAGGGCGGTGCGCTGCCGGTGCCCGTCGAGATCGTCGAGCAGCGGACTGTCGGACCGACGCTCGGCGCCGCCGCCATCGACGCCAGCGCCCGCGCCGCCCTCATCGGCGCCGCTGCCACGGCACTGTTCATCACCGTCGTCTACCGGCTCTTCGGCGCGCTCGCCGCCGTCGCCCTCGGCGCCTACGGAGTGATCTCGTACGCGGGGCTCGTCGCCCTCGGCGTCACGCTCACCCTGCCCGGACTCGCCGGATTCGTGCTGGCCATCGGGATGGCGGTCGACGCCAACGTGCTGGTCTTCGAACGGGCCAGGGAGGAACACGCACAGTATCCGGGCCGGTCCCTGCGCACCTCGCTGACCGCCGGGTTCCGGCACGCCTGGAGCGCCGTCGCCGACTCCAACGTGACGACACTGATCGCGGCGGGACTGCTCTTCTTCCTCGGCTCGGGCCCCGTCAAGGGCTTCGGCGTCACGCTCGGCATCGGCGTCCTCGCGTCGATGTTCTCCGCACTGGTCATCGCCCGCGCCCTCACCGAGATCGCCGCGGGCTCCAGATTCGTCGGCGACTACCGGGGCATCAACGGCATCGCCAGCCCGGGCCGGGTGCGGACCTGGCTGAATCGCCGCGATCCGCAGCTGATGCGGTCCCCGCGCCGCTGGCTGCTCATCTCCACGGTGCTGATCGCCGTGGCGGTGACCGGCATCCTGGTGCGCGGGGTCAACCTCGGTGTCGAATTCACCGGGGGCCGCCTCGTCGAGTACGCGACCAGCCGCCCCGTCGACGTCGAGACCGCCCGTTCCGTGCTGGCCGGCGCGGGCTTCGCCGACGCCGAGGTCACCACGGCGGGTGCGGGCGACATCTCGGTGCGCACCGGGGATCTCGACAACGCCGGCGAACACGCGCTGCGCGCTGCCCTGGCCGAGGAGGGCGGCGAGACCACCAAGGTCCGGGACGAACTCATCGGCCCCAGCCTGGGCGACGAACTGCGGCGCAACGCCCTGATCGCGCTGGCCATCGCCGTCCTCGTCCAACTGGTCTATCTGGCCGTTCGGTTCCGCTGGACGTTCGCGGTGGCCTCGGTCGGGGCGCTGGTCCACGACGTGATCATTCTGGTGGGCGCCTTCGCCTGGCTGGGACGCACCGTGGACGGCATCTTCCTGGCCGCGCTTCTCACCGTCATCGGGTACTCCGTCAACGACTCGGTGGTGGTCTTCGACCGGGTGAGGGAGCTGTGGGCCAAGGCCCGCCGGGAGCCGCTCGGGTCAGTGGCGAACCGGGCCGTTCTGCAGACGATCCCCAGAACCGTCAACACCGGGATGGGCGCCCTGTTCATCCTCGTCGCGCTGGCCGTCCTGGGCGGTGACTCGCTCGCGGACTTCGCCCTCGCGCTGCTGATCGGCATCGTCGTCGGGACGTACTCCTCGGTCATGACCGCGGTGCCGGCCGCACTCCTTCTGGAGCGCGGCAGCAAGGCCCCGCCGCCCGTCCGCAAGAGCGCCTCGCGCGGCAGGTCCGGCGCCGGGCGCCGGGACCCGCTCGACAACGGGGCCCGTGTGTAGCCCCGTCGGCACTCCGTCGCCCCCGCGCCGCCCGAGCGGCGCGCGGGGGCGACGCGCGTCGGTCGTGGCATTCGCACCGGGCGCAACGGCACAATCCTGATCAACCACCTCGTGATCGGAGCATGCCGGTGCCCGTCGTACTGCGTGAGGCATGGACCACCCTCGTACCGGACATGGACGACCGGCACGGACCGCTGCCGCCGCTGATGCTCGCCCTGACCGTCGTCACCGGACTGGTCGACGCCGTCAGCTATCTGCAACTGGGCCGGGTCTTCGTCGCGAACATGACCGGCAATGTGGTCTTCTCCGGCTTCGCGTTCGCCGGAGCCCCCGGCTTCTCCCTGGCCGCCTCGTTCGTCGCGCTCGGCGCGTTCGCGGCCGGGGCGCTGGCCGGCGGACTGATCGTCCACCACTCCCACGCCCACCGCGGCCGCATGCTGCTGCACGCGCTGTGCGTCGAGACCCTGTGCGTACTGGCCGCCCTGGTCGTCACGCTGATCTCCGGCAGCCCGTACGACGGCGGCGTGCGGTTCGCCCTCATCGTGCTGCTCGCCCTGGGCCTGGGTGTGCAGAACGCCGTATCGCGGGCGCTCGCCGTACCCGACCTCACCACCACCGTGCTGACCCTGACCATCACCGGCATCGCCTCCGACGGACGGCTCGCCGGGGGCGGTGGCAGCAGGGCCGGCCGCCGGATCCTCTCGGCCGCCGCCATGCTGGCCGGCGCCCTCGTCGGAGCCGTGGCCGTGCTGCACGGACATCCGACCCTGCCGCTGGTCCTGGCCGTGGCGATCCTCGCGGTCGTGTGCCTGGCCGCGCGGATCCTGGCGCGGGCGGACGGTCCGTGGACCCTGCCCGTCGTCAAGAAATGAGGGCCGGGAACGCCTCACGCCGGCAGGCGAGGAGCCGCGGACACATCTCTCCCGCGAGCGAGGGAGCGCGGAAGGACACCGTCAGGCAACGAGCGACCGCAGATACGCCGCGGTCTCCGGGTCGGCGGGCAGGAACGTCTCGATGGCCAGCTCCGCGACCGTCACGTCCATCGGTGTGTTGAACGTGGCGATGGACGCGATGAAGGAGAGCAGCCGGCCGTCCTGCTCGATCAGCAGCGGCAGCGCGAACGGCACCGACGACGAGGGCTCGTCCCACTCCTGACCATCCGTCCTCGGCCCCACCGGATAGCCCGCGACCTCCTCGTACAGCTCACGCAGCTCCGCCGAACGGACCAGGGCGATCTGACGCTCCATCTGCGCCAGCAGATCGGCCCGCCACTCCCGCAGATTGTGGATCCGGGGGGCCAGCCCCTCCGGGTGCAGGGTGAGCCGCATCGCGTTCAGCGGCGGCGCGAGCAGATGCTCCGCCACCCCGGCCGTCAGCCGGACGATCCCCTGATTGGCCGCCACCACGTTGTACGTGCCGTCCACGACGAGCGCCGGATACGGGTCGTACCCCTGAAGCAGCCGGTCCATCCCCTCGCGCAGCGCGCCCATCGCGGGGTCGTCGAGCGCGGTCTCCGTGTAGCGAGGGGCGTAACCGGCCACCACCAGCAGGGCGTTGCGTTCCCGGACGGGCACGTCCAGGTGCTCCGCCAGCCGCAGGACCATCTCCTCGCTGGGGCGGGCGCGGCCCGTTTCGATGAAGGAGATGTGCCGGGCCGAGGAGTCGGCCCGCAGCGCAAGCTCCAGCTGGCTGATCCGGCTCCGCTCCCGCCAGCTGCGCAGCAGCGGCCCTACCCCCGTGTCAAGCGCGACAGTTGTCATACCGAGACCGTAACGTCACCGGCACCGCCGACCGGCACCGACCACGAGTGAGGGAGCCGCCGTATGCCCGCCGCACCGCTGCCGCAGAACGAGATCGAGAACCGGCTGCGCGAACTGCCCGGCTGGACGCTGGAGGGGGACCGGATCACCCGCACCTACCGGCTCCCCTCGCACTTCGCCGCCGCCGGTCTCACCGTCCATGTCGCGCAGATCCAGGACGAGCTCAACCACCATTCCGATCTGACGCTCGGGTACGACACCGTCGCGCTCTCGGTGAACTCCCACGACGCCGGCGGGAAGGTCACCGAGAAGGACCTGGCCCTCGCCGCCAGGGTGGCGGCCGTCGCCGCCGGCCACGGGGCACGGTAGGCGCGGCCCGCGGCCCGCGGCCCGTCAGGGCGTCGCTCCGAAGCGGGGGTGCGCGGCCAGCCAGCGCGTGCAGCTGTCGCTGCGCTCCACCGCCTCGGCGTACGCCGCCCGGGTGTGTCCGATCACCGCTCCGGCCGCCGCCGACGCGGCCGCCGAGCGCGGATGCCGGCCCAGCAGATGGCGCCAGCTCAGCGGCGACCCGGTGATCGGACGGGTCACCACACCAGGCGTCGGGGGGAACGTCGCCCGGCACAGCCCGACGGCGCGCCCCACCTGCACCAGATGGACGACGGACGCGGTGTCCGTCTCGTACACCGACGCCGGGCTGAAGCCCGCCCGCGCGCAGGCGGCCACGAAACAGTCCGCGAAACAGCCCTCGCCGGGCACATCGGCCCAGCACTCGCCCGCCAGCGCGGAGAGCTCCAGCTCCGGCTCGCCTGCCAGCGGATGGTTCTCCGGCAGCATCACGAAGACCGGATCGATCCCGACGACCTGCCACGTCAGCCGGTCCGCGTCCGGCGGCGGGCTCTCACCGCAGGCGCCGATGAGCACGAAGTCGAGCCGCCCGTCGCTCAGTTGGGCAGCCAGCTCGGTCACCGACCAGGAGGTGTACGTGGACACGGGCGCGGCCGGGTGCGCCGCGGCCAGCCGGTCGACGAGGCCGCCGAGCAGCGGTCCGTGCGTGCCGCCGAGCCGGAACCGCTCCATGGCCCCCCGCGCGTTGGCGAACCGCACCGCCTCCTCCTGGAGCTCACTGACGGCGGGCAGCACCACCCGGGCCCGTTCGAGCACCAGCTCACCCAGTGGTGTCGGCCGCGCGCCCGTGTGGTCCCGGTCGAACAACGGGCCCCCGAGCGCCTTCTCGATCCGCCGCAGCTGTGCGCTCAACGCGGGCTGCGCGAGCCCGAGCGCGGCGGCCGCCTTGGTGAGGCTTCCGGTGTCGGCGATGGCGCGTACGGTTCGCAGATGGCGCAACTCCAGCTCCATATCGGCAAGTTATGGCCCCGGTGGCTTGCTGGCAATTGCGGCCGGGTACTCCGGCGAGAGCGCGGGCTGCGCGATCGACTCGATCCTTTGGCGGGCGCAGGGTGCTGCGGCGCGGACACCCCCGCATACGCTGGCCGTCTCATCCGAAGCACCGCGACGAGGATCAGCCCATGCCCAGCAGCACCAGGATCCGCCTGATCGAGCCCGCCGACGCCGCCCCGATCGCCGCGCATCGGGTGCGGGACGTCGAGGCCTTCCGGCCGTGGGAACCGGCCCAGCCGGCCGACTTCTTCACCCCGCAGGGCCAGGCGGAGCGGATCGAGAGGCTGCTGACCGGATACCGGGCCGGCACGGTCTGGCCGGGCGTGGTGCTCGCCGACGACGAGGTGATCGGGCAGGTCACCGTCGGAGGCATCCTGCCGCAGCCGCATCTGCGCCGCGGCTCCGTCGGGTACTGGATCGCCGGTGTCGCCCAGAACCAAGGGCACGCCGGGCACGCCGTCGGGCTCGTACTCCGGGTGATGACGGACGAACTCGGACTGCACCGCGCCGAGGCGTCCACCAATCTGGAGAATCTGCCGTCGCAGCGGGTGCTGCGCCGCAACGGGTTCAGCCCGTACGGGGTCGCGCACTCCGCGATCTTCCTCGACGGGAGCTGGCGGGACGGGCTGCTGTGGGAGCGGATCCTCGGCGACTGAGCCTGTTCGCGCGGACTCCGGCGGAGAAGAAGACCATGACCGAGTCCGGATCCGCCCGTGCCTCCGGCGAAGTTGTCTCCAGGCGGTACGAGTTGGCCGGTCAGGTGGTCCGGGCACTGCGGCGTGCCGGTCTGCCCGCCTTCCGGGACGGGGAAGCCGACAGCCCGGAGCAGTCGGCGTGGTTGCGGCAGCCGTCCGCGCAGCGGGAGTGCGGCCCGCGGAGGGAGTTCCCGCGGACGGGCCTTGGCTAATCTGCACGGGTGACCACCGATCTGACCCTGCTGCCGCGTGTCGCCTATCGCGGACAGGAGATCACCGCGCCCCGGCTCCGCGGTCTCCTCGCGCTGCTCGCGGGCGACTTGCGCACGGGTTGCAGCACCGGGCGGCTCGTGGCGGGGCTGTGGCCGGACGAGTTGCCGCAGCGGCCGGGAAAGGCGGTGCAGGTCCTCGTGTCCAGGACGCCGGCGTCCAGCTGCGC
>NZ_JAFMPZ010000357.1 GCF_017353455.1 Streptomyces laculatispora | reverse complement strand
CGTCATCGACACCAGCCGCAACGGCAACGGTGCGCCGAAGGCGGGGCAGTGGTGCGATCCCGAGGGCCGGGCGCTCGGCACGGCGCCCACGACCGACACCGGGCAGGCCCGGATCGACGCCTATCTGTGGGTGAAGCTGCCGGGCGAGTCCGACGGCTGCAAGGGGGCCGCCGGCTCCTTCAGCCCGGCCTACGCGTACCAACTGGCCACGGGCTGAGCGGTCAGGCCCCGTCGGCCGGCGGCTTCTCGTCGTAGTCGGACGTCCCCGAGTCGAGCAGGGGCTCCTGGGTCTTCAGATGGGCGGGCGCGAAGGCCCGCAGCACGTGGTACCCGGTGATCACGACGATGGTGCCGAGCGCGATGCCGGACAGCTCGAAGTTGTCGGACACCTTCAGGCTGACCCCGCCGACCCCGATGATGATGCCCGCCGCGGCCGGTACCAGGTTCAGCGGGTTGCGCAGATCGACCTTGGCGTTCAGCCAGATCTGGGCGCCGAGGAGGCCGATCATGCCGTAGAGGATCACCGTGATGCCGCCGAGGACCCCGCCGGGAATGGCCGCCACCACCGCACCGAACTTGGGGCAGAGGCCGAACAGCAGGGCGAAGCAGGCGGCGGCCCAGTAGGCCGCGGTGGAGTACACCCGGGTCGCGGCCATCACGCCGATGTTCTCCGAGTACGTCGTGTTCGGCGGGCCGCCCAGCGCGGTCGACAGCATCGAGGCGGCGCCGTCCGCGGCGATCGCGGTGCCCAGCTTGCCGTCCAGGGAGCGGCCGGTCATCTCGCCGACGGCCTTCACATGGCCGGCGTTCTCGGCGATCAGCGCGATGACGACGGGCAGTGCGACCAGGATCGCCGACCACTCGAAGTTCGGCGCGTGGAAGGACGGCAGCCCGATCCAGTCGGCCTTCGAGACTCCCGACAGGTCCAGCCGCCAGTGGTCCACGGCCTCGGCGCCGCCCGCGGGGGAGTGGATCTTCCCGAAGACCTGGTCCAGGACCCAGGACAGGACGTAGCCGAAGACCAGGCCGAGGAAGATCGCGATACGGGAGAGGAAACCGCGCAGACAGACCACGGCGAGTGCGGTGAACAGCATCACCAGCAGGGCCGTCCACTGGTCCTGCGGCCAGTAGGTCGACGCGGTCACCGGGGCCAGGTTGAAGCCGATCAGCATGACGACCGCACCCGTCACCACCGGTGGCATCGCCGCATGGATGATGCGCGCGCCGAACCGCTGCACCGCGAGACCGGCGAGGAAGAGCACCGAACCGACCACGAAGACGGCGCCGGTGACCACGGCACTGCTGCCGCCACTGGCCCGGATCGTCGCGGCGACCCCGACGAACGAGAGCGAGCAGCCCAGATAGCTGGGCACCTGCCCACGCGTGGCCAGCAGGAAGATGGCCGTCGCGACACCCGACATCATGATCGCCAGGTTCGGGTCGAGACCCATGAGCACCGGGGCGACGAATGTCGTGCCGGACTTTCCATGATGAGATGCCGTCGCCGGCGCGGTCACAGGGCCGGGAACGTGGGAAGGAAAGACGATGGCAGGCAGCGAGACGGGGCGTGCGCGACGAGCGCTGATCTACATCCGGGTCAGTACGGCCAGGGACGACATGATCAGCCCGTAGCTGCAGCAGTTCCAGGGCGAGACACTTGCCGCCAAGGAGGGCATGCAGCTGGTGGGGAAGCCCATCATGGACCTGGGGAAGACGGGACGCTCCTTCGGGGAACGCCAGATTTCCAAGATCATTGGGATGGCTGAGCGGGAGGAGTTCGACGTCCTCATTCTGTGGGTCTGGTCGCGCTTCGGCCGGAACATGAAGGACTCACTGACCAACCTCGACCGGCTCACCGAGCCGGGTATCGAAGTCCGTGCGGTCAAGGAGAACTTCGACGGGCGGACGAACATCGGTCGCTTCGCGATCCGGCAGGTGCTCAACATTGCTGAGCTGTTCAGCGACCAGCAGGCAGACGTGTGGAAGGAGTCCATAGCCCGGCGCCGGCGCAAGGGCCTTCCGCACGCGAACCAGGGGCGGTTCGGGTACTACCGATGCGACACCTGACCTCCCCGGAAGCCCGGGGTTCCGCTGGAGACCTGTCCGGCGTGCAAGGAGGGCATACTCAAGGTCGACCCGGTGCTGGGGCCGAGGCTGGCCGATGCCTGGCGGCGGATAGGCGCCGGCGAGTTCATCGGTCACATCACGCACGAGTGGTACGCGGATGGTGTCGTGGATCCGGTCTCGGGGAAGCCCGTGACGCCTGGGCGTCTGTACGACATCCTCGACTCTGGCTTTCGGCCTCGGGTTCGTGCGTTACCGGCTGCCGGAGCAGCAGCACGTCCTGCGAACGGACAAGGACGGAGTCAAGCGTCGCGGAGGCAACAGGTCGCGTAGGCCGGAGACGTTCGGACTGTATCTGCCGGGCGGGCACGAACCCGTGATCAGCGACCGTGCTGAGTGCGAACGCGTCTGGGACACCTACCTCGACCGCCGTGGTGATACGCCGAAGACGTCAGTCCGTGAGCGGGGCGAGGTCCGGTACTCGACGACCGGGTTGAACTTCTGTGCGGCCTGCGGGGGCTCCATGCACGCCCTGCTCAGGACGAAGAAGACCCGGAAACCCTCGATCGACGGCCACCCCGATCCGTTCGACGTGACGTGGCGGTGCCGCCAGTACGCCGAACTCGGTTCATGCCGAGGATCCGGGTACGGAAATCTGGAGCACATTGAAGCCCGCGTGCTCGGCTGGCTCAAGGAGAACGCCAAGGGCGGCCAGGACATGGAGGCGCGTGTGCGCCGGAGCCAGGCAGTGCTGAAGCCGAATGACTCTGCGGCCCAGCTCATCAGCATTGAACGGGAACTGGACAGGCTGGTGCGGCAGGAGGACAGGCTCACTGACAGTCTGGTGGATGGCCTGATCAACGAGGACGCCGCCCGCCGCAAGCAGGAGCGGATCAACGCTCGTCGCGAGGCGCTCGAGAAGGAGCGGGCGCAGCTTTCGAAGCGTCGAGAGCGCATGGTTTGCCAGCCCCGCGCTGTGGCTTTCAAGAGTTTGGTGGACGAGTGGGAACAGGCGACCCCGAACGCCAGGAACAAGCTGGTCAGAACGGTCGTGCGTGGGATCTACGTCCGCAAAGGGCGCGGATTGTCGCTGAGCGAGAAGTGTCGGATCATCACCATGTGGGAGGAACGCCCCTCGGTGTCGACGGCGGGAGCGCCCTCTACGGCAGGCGCTGTGCTGTAGGGCTACCTTGACAGCGGCACCTCACGCCTGTCCTTCGCGCCGCTTGATCCGGTTTCGTGGCGCATCACCACTACGGCGGCCAGGACGTCCCAGAACGCCTCCCAGCAGTCGTCTTCGCTCGGCATCGGGGTGTGTGCGGCGCTCATTGGGTGCGGATACCTCCAGGGGCGTCATCGGAGTCACCAGCCGCAGACGCGGCTGGTGGCCTTGGAAGGATCACCATGTCGATGACGGGCGATTTAGCCCTGCAGTTGATCCGTGGTATCCGCCTTTGAATCGCCCCGTGTAATGAATGATTCAAGGCACGCCCCTCCCGCTTGCCCGCTTGGGTTCGGCGACTATCCGACCGAGACAGCAGCACTGCAGTTCGTCGAGGGATTGGGTATCGGGTCCCGCGAGACGCTGCGGATCTGGGTCAAGCAGCACGAGATCGACGACGGGAGAGGCCGGGGACGACTACGGAGGAGTCTGCCCAGCTCAAGGCGTTGAAGAAGGAGAACGCCGAGCTGAAGTGGGCGTACGACATCCTCAACGCGGCGGCGAACTTCTTCGCGGTCGAGCTCGACCGGACACATCCGCGCTCGTAGCGTCCATCGACGAGCGTCAGGACCGCTGCGGCGGAGTCGAGCCAATCTGTAGTTACCGGTCGGCGGCGGTCGAGGCGGATGCCTTGCTGGACGCGGGGCTACCGAAGGGCACGCCACCACTTCCCCGTCCCCAGCTCTCGCGTTCCTGCCCGAACATGCTCTGCAAGGGACAAGAATTGCGGGCATGTTGAGTCAAGACGATCTGGAGCAGTCCATCCGTGCGCTCTCCGACGACGAGGCCATCCGTGCGCTGACGGCGCTGGCGGAGGAGCGCGGGCTACTCCCTGCCGCGCACCTGTTTTCTCCGGAGGGCGGTGGGCTGAAGGCCGGAGTGGACGCCGTGGATCTGGAGCGGTACTTAGATCCGGGGCAACCTGAGGTGTCAGGCGGGGAGTTGGCGCGCCGTGTACTGGAGTACGCGGTGGCCCTGCGCGAGGACCTGGCGGATACGGCCGGCGAGGCGGTCGCATACGCGCGGTCGCCCATGGACCGGCTCGACCCCGTCACCCTCTCAGTCGCCGCGCTCGCTGTCACGCTGCTGCAGACCGAGGTGGTGGTGAAGCGGGATCCGCGTGGGAGGTGGAGCCTGACCATCCACAAGCGGGCCCTGCGGGACTCCACTCTCGGGCGGGTCCTGACGGCCCTGCTCTCGCAGATCACCAGAGGCAAGTAGCCAGCGGACCGGGGTGGGGTTCGGGATGAATGTCTCGGCGAGGGTGCCGTACGCGTGGCGCTGCGAAGAATGTGCCCAAGAGCGCCGGGCTCCGATTTGGCGGGTCATCGACGCGCGTGAGCAGGCCGACGTCCTGGCGGCCCCATCCTCGGGCGTGTCCTGGGTGGATTGCCCCGTCTGCGGAACGAAGACGCACATCGAGGCGCCGTTGCTGGTTCTGCGCCCGGGCGGGGTGGCGCCCCTGCTCCTCGCGGTCCCGGTCGCGGAGCTTCAGCACGATCCGCCGCGGTCCGCGGCGCCCCTGCTGGAGGAGGCCGGGCGGGCGGGGGGCTTCGTCGGCGGTGCCTTCGCCGGGCGGGTGATCCCGCTGCCGCGCAGGTTGCTCCCGTTCGTCCTGGCCCGCGACCTCGAACGGGACCTGGAGGACCCCGAGGCGGCATGCCAGCAGTTGCAGCCGGAGGGGGCGCCGACGGTCGCGAACTACAGGATCTTCCTCCAGTACCTCGGGGAGGAACAGGGTGACAGCCTGGTGGGGCAGCTCCTAGCCGCGACGCTGGGCAGTTTGCCGGACGCCCTCGCGGGACTCGTCCGCTCTTACCCGGAACTGACGGACGGCACCAGGGTCCGCGACGCGGGGCGCGTGGAGCTCCGTGCGGCTGAGGGCACGCCGCTCGAAGAGGTGATGCGTATCCGTCAGCACCTCCTAGACGAACTGTGCGACGGCCGGACGCCTCCGACGGCGGCGATCCGCCACTACTTCGAAGCCTGGGTTCACTTCGACGGCGGTCTGCGGTCACGGTTACGCGCGATGTACATCGAGGCCCGCAACAACGATGGGCCGGAGGGCATCCCGCTTGCCCGTGAGGCTCTGGCGCTCGCCGCCGGGCTGGGTGAGGAGGAGATGGAGACTGAGCTTGCCGCGCTGCTCGGCAGACACCTGGTGCACGCGGTGCAGGGTGGGCTCGATGCCGATCCGTCAGAGGCAGTCCAATTCCTTGAACGGGCGCTGCGCCGGCTGCCCGAAGGCAGTCTGCAGTGGGTGGAGGTGGCGAACAACCTCGCCACTGCGCACCACCTGCGTGATGACGGTGACCGTCTGGAGATGTGGGAGGTCGCGCGCGACCTGCTGGCGCGCGCGACCGTACTGGACCGCCGTGAGTATCCTGAGTTCTGGGCACGGGTCCAGACCAATTATGGGCTGCTCCTGTCGGAACGACCGGGCGGCGGCACCGAGGACCTCACCCTGGGCATCGAGCACATCAAGGCCGGGCTGGATGAGCGCTCTCCCCAGCGTGACCGGGGCGACTGGGCCTACTCGATGGTCAATCTCGGCCTGTTGCTGTACCGCCGAGCCGGGGCGGAGGACCTGAGGCAGGCGGAGGGGTGCTATCGGGAGGCCCTGCGGTATCTCGGCGCCGGTGACAACGAGGCGCTGTGGTCCCGGATCCAGTGCAATCTGGCCGACCTGTTGCTGTCCCGGGATCCCGTCGACGCGCACGGCGCCAGGGAAGCAGCGACCGCGGCGCTCGGCCTGTCCGCCGCACACCCCGGCCTTCTCGATACTGGCCGCATCAACTGGCTGCTGGCCCGGGCCAGTGATCACCTCGACGGCCTGGATGGCGCGGAGAGCGAGCGGCTGCGCCGGGAGGCCCTGTCGGCCGCACCGCCTGCGGTGTCGCCGTCCCTGCACCTGGGCATCGCTCGGGAATTGCTCCACGCCTACGCCTCGGCGGAACGCTGGAGCGAGGCGGCCGATGTCGCGTCGGACATGGTGACCGCAGTGAACGCGCTCTACGACGCCCAGGTCACCGGAGCCGGACGCCGGAGCGTGCTCGCCCAGGTGACCAGGATTGCCCGCTGGGCCGCCTTCCTGCTGGCCAGGGCGGGGCGCCCGGAGCACGCGGTCGAAGCCATCGAAAGCGGACTGGCTTGCGAACTCTCGGTGGTGGCCGGGCGGGGAGCAGCGGACCTGGAAACCCTTGAGCAGACCGATCCGGCCATGGCCCGCCGCTACCGGCTGGCGCGGGCCCGGTACCGCTCCGCGGTCGGCGCAGCGACCCAGGCGGCGACTGGTGGTCCCGCTTCCACGGCGCGTGAGGAGGCCGAAGCCGAACGCGGTGTGCGCATGGTGATTGAGGAGATCCGCGTGATCCCGAGCTTTGAACGCTTCCTGCGCACCAGCGAGCTGGAGGACATCGTCCGGGCAGCAGGCGGTAGCCCGCTGGCCTACCTCGTGAACGCGCCGTGGGGCAGCTACGTCCTCGTGTTACCCAGTACACCGGGCGCGGGGCCCTCCGTGCGGGCTGTTCCCGTTCCCGAGGTGAGTAGCGAGTCCATCACCCGCCTCCTGATCATGGATCCGGCCGACAACACCCTGGGGTTGCTCCTGGCGCAGGAGGGCGGAGTGCTCCGGCGCAGGCGTCAGCTCCCGCAAGCCCTGGACCGGCTTGCCGCCCTCGCACCGCTCCTACGGCCGGTAGCGCGGCTCCTTGCGGACGACCCGGGGCACGGGGCTGTCGTCGTCCCGACTGGTCTGCTGGGAGTGGTGCCGCTGCACGCCGTGCCACTCGGTGTGGAAGGCGTTCTCGACGACCTCGGTACTCTGTTCGTCTCCCCGTCCGCTGCGGTATACGCGGCGTGCCGCTCGGTGGCCGCACGGCCGCCGCAGAGCGTGCCCCGCCTGGTGGCTGTGGCCGACCCCGACGGTTCGCTCCCCGGCAGCCGCGCCGAGCTCGCCGAAATTCGTGCACTGTTCGAAGAGGGTCGTTGCGCGGTGGGGTCTGAAGCCACCGTGGGCTGGGTGCTCGACCATCTTGCCGAGGCCTCGTACCTGCACCTCAGCTGCCACGGCAGTGGCGGATTCGACGGCGTGGGCAGCTCCCTCACCCTGGCCGACGGCCGCCTGAGCATGGACACCCTGGTACATCGGCAACTGCCCGCCTGCAGAGTGGCCGTGGCCAGCGCATGCCAGTCGGGTCACTACGCGATGGCGGAGGCTCCGGACGAGTTCCGCGGGCTTCCGGCCGGCTTCCTCCAGAGCGGGGTGGCCTGCGCGGTGGCCGGGCTGTGGCAGGTGGACGACATGGTGACCGCGTTGCTGATGACACGCTTCTACGAGCTGATCTCTCCCGCGCACGGTGCCGATGGCGTTCCTCCGGTGGCGGCGCTGCGTCGGGCACGCGGGTGGTTGCGCCGTCTCACCTGGGAGGAGATTGTGCGGTACACAGACGCCCGTCCGCATCTGGCAGCCCTGACCGAGCGGTACACCGTTCGGCCGACTACCGACGAGTGCCCCTTCTCCTCGCCAGTCCACTGGGCTGCGTTCACCGCGTGGGGGGTCTGAGTGCTCCGCGCCGGGCCCCTGTCAGTTCCTCTGCGTCGGCCCGTTCGAGTCGAGCGTGTACTGGGCTACGGGACCGAAGGGTGATTGCGGAGTGTTGACCTGCATCATCGTGTATCGCCCGCCTACGAGGCCCGTGAGGGTCACAGTGGCCGGGTAGTGGACCTCTCTGCCGTTCGCGCAGCTGGGCTGGCAGATGACAGCCGACTCCTGCCCGCTGGCTTGGGCGGTGGACTGCCCCCAGTTTGACCAGGTCAGACCCTCGAGCCCGCCATTCCCGTCTCCGCAGTGGAGCAGGAGTGCTTTGGGCTCGGCCAGGTACTCCCCGAAGCAGTTTGCGATCGCGGCGGGCCGTGTGCTCTGCCGTGTGGTGGCCGTCGTCGGCGGCTGCGCGGAGGGTTCCGTGACGGGGGAGGGCTCGGCAGGCGGGGTCGGTTCGGCGGTTGTCTGCCGGGGTGCGTCGGTGGTGGGGGCAGAGGTCGGGAGGGCGGACGTCGAGGTGGCTGGCTCCTCGGCCGACTGCGGGGACGCGGTGACGGTGGCTCTGGGGTCAGCGATGGTGTCGGTTCCGCTGTCGTAGCCGGACACGAGGGTGATGACGGTGG
>NZ_JAFMPZ010000625.1 GCF_017353455.1 Streptomyces laculatispora | reverse complement strand
CACGGCGATCTGCGGCGGGCCGTCCTCACCGCCGCCCTCGACGTCATCCGCACCGAGGGCCCCGGCGCGCTGAGTCTGCGCGACCTGGCCCGCCGGGCCGGCGTCTCCCACGCCGCCCCCGCCCACCACTTCAAGGACCGCACGGGCCTGCTCACCGCCATCGCCACCGAGGGCTACGAGCTCTTCGCCGACGCCCTGGCCGACGCCCCGGACCTGCGGGAGCGCGGTGTGCGGTACGTGCGCTTCGCCACCGAGCACCCGGCGCACTTCCAGGTGATGTTCCAGCCGGAGCTCTGCCGCGCCGACGATCCGGAACTGGTGGCGGCGAAGCTCCGGGCCTCGGTGGAACTGCGTGCGGGCGTCAGCGGACTTCCCGCCGCCGGCCGCGGCGAGGACGCCGCACTCGCGGGCACGGCCGCCTGGTCCCTGGCCCACGGCTTCGCGACGCTGCTGCTGAGCGGCAACCTGGGCGGGGCGGTGGGCGACCGGGACCCGGAGGAGGTGTTCAGGTCGGTCGCGGGTCTGCTGTTCGACGCGGAGGGGGCCCACTGACCCTCACGCAAGGAGAACAGCGCCCGCCCCTCAGCGGCGGGGCCGGCCCCGCTCACTCCGCCGTGAACTCGTACTGCAGCTCGTACAGATGGCCGGCCTTCACCATGACGGTCGCCTCGATGGGCCGTTCGGCCTCGCTGTAGACGACACGCAGCGTCCGCAGAACCGGCAGTCCACCGGGCAGCCGCAGCGCCTGGTACTGCTCCTGGGTGGGCACTCGCGCCGAGACCCGGTCCACGCCGAGTCGCGGCGGGTAGCCCAGTTCCGCGAGCAGGGTGGGCGTGCCGCCGGGGATCTTCCGGCCCCCGTCATCGCCGTACCGGGCCCGGCCTACCGGTGGTCCAGCAGCCAGGCGACGACGCTTGCTCCGGACGCGGGTTACACCTCGTACGCGAACTCGCCGATGACTTCGGGGTCGATGACCACATCGCCGGCAAGACCGTATGGCTGGTGTTCAAGACCTCGACCGCGCCCGAGCCCGCGCCCTCGTGACCGCCGAATCAGCCGGCCACCGGACGGCTCTCGCCCTCCCCGTCACCGGCCGTGCTCGCAGCCGTGTCCGGGGCCAGGGAGCGGATTCCCGGTACCGGTGAAGGCAGCAGCCAGAGCACCGACAGGGCTCCCCCGACGGCGGCGACGAGGAGGGTCGGCCTCAGGCCCACGAGGGTGGCGAGCAGGCCGCCCACGACGGCGCCCACGGGGCGGATGCCGTAGTTGATCGTGCTGTACGCCCCCGCGACGCGGCTGCGCATTCCGTCGGGGATCACCGATGCCTGGAGGGAGTTGAGGTTGACGTCGAACATCATGACGCCGAAGCCGGAGAGGAACTCGGCCGTCGCCAGCGCCCCGGCGCCGAGCCAGAGAGGGCCGTGCGCCGCGGCGGCGATGGCGATCGGTGCGGGGAACAGCACGGCGCCCACGACGATGCTGCGCCCCACACCGAGCCGTCGCGAGATCGCGGGAGCGCACACCGCGCCGAGCAGCCCACCGGTGGCCCCCACCCCGAGCGCGACGCCGATCGCGCCCGCCGAGAGCCCCAGACTCCGGCTGGCGAACAGCACGAGGAGCCCGCTGCCCGCGACGAAGGTGAAGAAGTTGACGGTGGCCGCGCAGCCGAGAGTGGCCCGGAGCACCGGGTGCCGCACGACGAACGCGAGGCCTTCCCCGGCGCGCCGGGCCAGGGAGGGCGCGTCCTTGTCCCTGGCGGTCGGCGGCGGTTCGTCGACCGGGACCCGGCTGATCAGGACCGCCGAGGCCAGGAAGGTCAGGGCATCCACCACGATGGCGACGGGCGCGGTGAGCGCCTGGACCAGGACGCCACCGATCGCCGGGCCGACGACGTAGGACGCCGAACGGCTGGTGCTGAGCTTGCTGTTCGCGTCGACGTAGGAGGCGCGGGGGACGAGGCGTACGAAGAACGGGGGGTAGGCGGTGTTGAACAGCACTCCGGCCGCGCCCGCCAGCACCGCCACGGCGTACAGGTGCGCGAGCGTCACCGCGCCGAGCGCGTAGGCGGCCGGCAGGCTCAGCAGGACCGCCGCGCGCAGGAGGTCCGCGAGGATCATCAGGCGGCGCTTGCGGGGCTGTTGGTCGACCCAGGCGCCCAGAAGTATCGCGAGCAGGTTGGGGGTCCAGATGAGTGCGGTCAGCCAGGCCACCTGGTTGGCCGAGGCGTTCAGCGCTCCGACGGCGATCAGGGGCAGGGCCAGTTCGGTGATCCGGTCACCGAACTGCGAGACCGAGTTGCCGGCCCAGAACCGGGTGAACCGCCGGTCCCGCCACAGCGATATGGCGGGGGTCCCGTCCGCACCGCTCACCCCCTCTGCGCCGTTCACGGCGTCCGTCCCGCCGGGCCCTCGTCCGGTTCCCCGTCACCTTCCGGCAGGGCGTAGCGCATCAGCACGACGTCACGGCTGTCGGCCGGGCGGTCGGCCGGGTCGCGGGTGACGTAGGGCGCGAGTACGCGCTCGATCCCGTCCTGGATGGCGGCGAGTTCCTCGGCGGAGACTCTGACCCGGGTGTTGGCAAGCCCGGCGGCCCTGCGCCAGGCGGGATCGAGTCCGGGCTCGACCTCGGCCGACCAGCGGACCGGGGCGTCCGCGTAGCGCAGGAACATCTGCCGCGAGAGCTCCCGGGCGGCCGACCGGCCCTCGTCGTCCGCCGGGTCCAGCGACTCCTCGAACCGGAATCCGCGCGCCACCGCCTCCCAGCGCCGGCTCCGGCGGTCCGGTCCGGGCGCACTGTCCCGGACCAGCCCGAAGGCCGCCAGGTGACGCAGGTGCCAGCTGGTCACGGAGGGAGTGGCGCCCACGTCCGGTGCCAGCTCGGTCGCGGTCGCCGGCCCGTTCCGGTGCAGGTGGTCGAGGATCGCCAGCCGCACCGGGTGCGCCAGTGCCCGCATCGCCTGCGGATCGGTGATCTCGACATCGCCCAGGGGGTTGCTGAAGTCCATGATGTGAGAGAATCCTCTCACAATTCGTGAGAGTCAACTCTCATATCGCCGGACCGTGCAGTGCGCAATGCGTCCTCCCTGCGAGCTCCGCCGCCTCCGCTACCTCTGCCTACGACCCCAGGATCGTCGTGAGGAACTCCCCCGTCCACGCCAGGAGTTCGCGGCCCACGACCGGCTTGCCGCCGATCCTGCCGGCCGTCGGGCGCGGGACCAGGATCTGGTGGAGGGCCGGCTTGATGATCGTCTTCGGGTGCAGGCGCTTCAGGCGGAGCTCCTGCGACTCGCGCAACTCCACCGGGCCGAACCGGATGTTCTGCCCCTGGAGCACGATCTCACCGACGCCGCAGGCGCGGGCCAGCATGCGCAGGCCGGCCACCAGGAGGAGGTTCTCGACCGGTTCCGGAAGCTTTCCGTAGCGGTCGGTGAGCTCCTCGCGGACGGCCCTGATGTCGTCCTCGGAGGAGGCCGAGGCGATCGAGCGGTACGCCTGGAGGCGGAGGCGCTCGCCGGGGGCGTAGTCGTGCGGGATGTGCGCGTCGACCGGCAGCTCGATCTTGACCTCCAGCGGCGGCTCCTCCTCCTCGGCGCCGCCTTCCAGCGAGGTCCGGTAGCCGGCGACCGCTTCGCCGACCATGCGGATGTACAGGTCGAAACCGACGCCCGCGATGTGGCCGGACTGTTCGCCGCCCAGGAGGTTTCCGGCGCCGCGGATCTCCAGGTCCTTCATGGCCACGTACATGCCCGCGCCCATCTCGGTGTGCTGGGCGATCGTGGCGAGCCGCTCGTGGGCCGTCTCGGTGAGCGGCTTCTCCGGCGGGTAGAGGAAGTAGGCGTAGCCGCGGTCGCGGCCACGGCCCACCCGGCCGCGCAGCTGGTGGAGCTGGGAGAGGCCGAAGTTGTCGCCGCGCTCCACGATCAGGGTGTTGGCGTTGGAGATGTCGATGCCGGACTCGACGATCGTCGTGGAGACCAGGACGTCGAACTTCTTCTCCCAGAAGTCCACCACCACCTGTTCCAGGGCCTGTTCGGACATCTGGCCGTGCGCGGTGGCGATCCGCGCCTCGGGGACGATCTCGCGCAGCCGGGCGGCGGCCCGGTCGATGGACTCGACACGGTTGTGGATGTAGAACGCCTGGCCCTCGCGGAGCAGTTCGCGGCGGATGGCCGCGCCGATCTGCTTCTCCTCGTACGGGCCGACGAAGGTGAGGACCGGGTGGCGCTCCTCGGGCGGTGTGGTGATCGTCGACATCTCGCGGATGCCGGTCACCGCCATTTCGAGCGTACGGGGAATGGGTGTCGCGGACATGGTGAGGACGTCCACGTTGGCGCGGAGCTTCTTCAGCTGCTCCTTGTGCTCGACGCCGAAGCGCTGTTCCTCGTCGACGATGACCAGGCCCAGGTCCTTGAACTTCGTCTCGGAGGAGAAGAGGCGGTGGGTGCCGATGACCAGGTCGACGGAGCCTTCGCGCAGCCCTTCGAGCGTCGACTTGGACTGGGACTCGGACTGGAAGCGGCTCAGCGCCCGTACGTTGACGGGGAACTGGGAGTACCGCTCGGTGAACGTGCCGTAGTGCTGCTGGACCAGGAGGGTCGTGGGGACGAGGACGGCGACCTGCTTGCCGTCCTGGACCGCCTTGAAGGCCGCGCGCACCGCGATCTCCGTCTTGCCGTAGCCGACGTCGCCGCAGATCAGCCGGTCCATGGGGACGGACTTCTCCATGTCCTCCTTGACCTCGGCGATGGTGGTGAGCTGGTCGGGCGTCTCCGCGTGCGGGAAGGCGTCCTCCAGTTCGCGCTGCCAGGGGGTGTCCGGGCCGAAGACATGGCCGGGGGCCGCCATCCGGGCCGCGTAGAGCTTGATCAGGTCGGCGGCGATCTCCTTGACGGCCTTCTTGGCGCGTGCCTTCGTCTTGGTCCAGTCGGCGCCGCCGAGCCGGTGCAGGGTGGGTGCCTCGCCGCCGACGTACTTGGTGACCTGCTCCAGCTGGTCGGTGGGGATGTAGAGCCGGTCGCCGGGCTGGCCGCGCTTGGCGGGGGCGTACTCGACGAGGAGGTACTCGCGGGTGGCGCCCTGCACAGTGCGCTGCACCATCTCGATGTAGCGGCCCACGCCGTGCTGCTCGTGGACGATGTAGTCGCCCGTCTCCAGCGTCAGCGGGTCGATGCTCTTGCGGCGGCGGGCCGGCATCCGGCCCAGGTCCTTGATGGCGGTGCGCTGACCGGTCAGGTCCGTCTCGGTCAGGACGGCGAGCTTGAGCTCCGGGTCGACGAAGCCGTGGTCGATCGCGCCGCAGGAGACATGGACCAGGGACGGCGAGATCTCCGCCAGATCCGCGTCGAGACGGGCCGGGATGCCCTCGCCGCCCAGCACCTCGACGGTACGGGAGGCGAGGCCCTGGCCCTCGGTGACGTACACCGTGCGCCAGCCGTCGGCCAGCCAGCCCTTGGTGTCGGCGAGCGCGCGGGCGGTGTCGCCCCGGTACGCCTCCGGGGCGTGCATCCGGAGCTTGAGGGTGTCGTCGTCCAGCTCCTCGTCCGCCGCGAACGGGGAGATCGACCACCACATCATCTCCAGCTCACGGGCCCGGTCGCGGACGTCCGCGATGCCGCGCAGCGAGGCCGCGCCGACGTCGATCGGGGCCTCGCCGCCGCCCGCGGTGGCCGCCCACGACGCCTGGAGGAACTCCTGGCTGGTGGCGACCAGGTCGGCGGCCCGGGTGCGGACCCGCTCCGGGTCGCAGACCACGGCCATCGAGCCCTTGGGCAGCACGTCGATCAGCAGCTCCATGTCATCGACGAGAACCGGTGCCAGGGACTCCATGCCCTCCACCGCGATGCCCTCGGCGATCTTGTTGAGAAGTTCACCCAGCTCGGGGTGTTGTTCCGCGAGCGCGGCGGCCCGCTCGCGGACCTGGTCGGTCAGCAGCAGCTCGCGGCAGGGCGGCGCCCACAGCCCGTGGTCGGCGATCTCCAGCGACCGTTGGTCGGCGATCTTGAAGTAGCGGATCTCCTCGACGTCGTCGCCCCAGAACTCCACCCGAAGGGGGTGCTCCTCGGTCGGCGGGAAGACGTCCAGGATGCCGCCGCGCACCGCGAACTCACCGCGCTTCTCGACCAGCTCGACCCGGGAGTACGCGGCGGCCGCGAGCGCCTCGACCGTCTCGCCGAGATCGGCGCTCTGCCCGATCCGCAGCGCCACCGGCTCCAGGTCGGCGAGCCCCTTGACCTGCGGCTGGAGCACGGAGCGCACCGGCGCGACGACGACGGAGACCGGCCCGGTCTCCGGGTCGTCCTGCCTCGGGTGCGCGAGGCGCCGCAGCACGGCCAGCCGGCGGCCCACGGTGTCGGAGCGGGGCGAGAGCCGCTCGTGCGGCAGCGTCTCCCAGGACGGGAACTCCGCGACCGTGTCCGGCGGCAGGAGCGTGCGCAGCGCCGCCGCCAGGTCCTCGGCCTCGCGTCCGGTCGCGGTGACGGCGAGCACGGTCCGCCCGGCGTCCCTGGCCAGCGCGGCCACGGCGAAGGGCCTGGCGGCGGGCGGGCCCACCAGGTCGATGTGCATCCGGTGGCTGTCTCCGGCGGCCTTCACCGCTTCGGAGAGCGCCGGGTCACGTACGACGACATCCAGCAGACCGTGCAGGCTCATGAAGGGCTTCCGTCCGGGGTAACGAGGGTGGGGCCTGGCAGCCGGCTGCTGCCAGGGGGCAACGCGAAGGGCCCGACACGTCATACGGGCCGGGGCGTCCAGCGTACGACTCCGGAGTGACAGCCGCTTCCGCAACGGACATCCGGGAGCGCTCCCGGGGCGGCACAGGGACGCAATCCGGCCCCGGGGCGTTTGGAGGAACGTCCCGGGGCCGGATTCGCCAGTCTACGGTGAGCGGCGCCTCACCCGTCCGTGGCAGCCGTGCTCCTGGCGCCGTCCGCGCGGGACCCGGGCCGTGCCCGGAAGTCGACGACCACCCGGCGGCCGGGTTCGATCGCCACGAGGAGAACGGAGTCCAGGAGGAAGCGCGCAGCCGGTGACCCTTTTCGGGTCACCGGCTGCGCGCTTCCTCCTTCCGGCCCCGCGCCGGTCCTTCTCTATTCCGTCGCGATGGCGTTCAGGACGTTCATCCGGCCGGCCCGGAATGCCGGGACCAGGGCCGCGAACAGTCCGACGAAGGCCGAACCGACGAATACCGCGATGATGGTCGGCCAGGGGATTTCGAGGATCTTCATCCCCTCCAGTGCGAGCAGCTTGTGTGCCACCGCTCCCCATCCCATTCCGAGGACGAGTCCGAGCAGAGCGCCGAAGACGGCGATCACAACGGATTCCAGCCGGATCATGCGACGGAGTTGCCGGCGGGAAAGGCCGATGGCGCGAATGAGGCCGATCTCCCGGGTACGCTCCACCACCGAGAGCGCGAGGGTGTTCACGACTCCGAGCACCGCGACGATGATGGCCAGGGCGAGCAGTCCGTAGACAATCTTCAGCAGCTGACCGATCTGGTCCTTCAGCTCCTGCTTGAAATCGGTCTGGTCGAACACCTTGATGGTCGGGTCCGTGGCCACGGCGGCCTTGAGCGACTTGTACGCCTGGTCCTGCTGGTCCGGCGCCGCCTTCGCGAACACGATCGCGTCCAGAGGCATGCGGTCGGCCGGGACGTGGCGCGCCGCCGTGGTGATGTTCGTGTACATCGCCCCGGTGTCGAGGGCGGAGTCGTCGGAGGTGATGGCGGCGATCTTCAGCGTCGCTGTCGAGCCGTGCTCGAAGGCGGCCTTCAGCCGGTCCCCGACCTTGATGCCGTGGCGCTTCGCGAACTTCGAACCGACGGACATCGCGTCCTTGCCGTAGGCGGCGGAGAGCTCGCCCGACAGCGTCTCGCGCCTGAGGTCCTGCGCGTACGTCGGATCGGCGGCGGTCAGACCCACCTTCTCGGTGCCGCCTCCCGGCAGCGTCAGCTTGGCGTGCACCTCCTTGAGATGGGTGACGTGGGCCAGGTGGGGTGCACCCTCGACCGCTGCGGAGGCCTGCCGGCTGACCGGCCTCCCGCCGTCCACCTGCACGATGAAGTCGGCCCCCACCGACTTGTCCAGCTCGTCGGTGGCCGAGGCGACCATCGAGGAGCCGACCACCGACAGGCAGGCCACCAGGGCCAGGCCGATCATCAGGGCGGCGCCGGTCGCCCCGGTGCGGCGCGGGTTGCGCAGGGCGTTGCGCTCCGCCAGCCGGCCGACCGGGCCGAACAGGCGCAGGACGACGACGCTGAGCGCCCGCACGACCACACCGGCGAGCAGCGGGCCGATCACGATGAAGCCGATGAGGGTGAGGACCACGCCCAGGCCGAGGAAGAGCGAGCCCTCGCTCGCCTTGTCCGCCTGGGCCGTCGTCCACAGCGCGGCCACGCCGGCGCCGGTGAGGACCAGGCCGAGGCCGGCCCGGATCCAGCCCGACTTGGCGTCCGCCGGGGTTCCGGCGTCGCGCAGGGCGGCCATCGGGGAGACCTTGCCGGCCCGGCGGGCCGGGACGTAGGCGGCGAGGACGGTCACGATGATGCCGAGCGCGAGTCCGAGCACCGGAGTCGTCCAGGCGATGGTGAGGTCCTCGGTGGACAGCTCCATGCCCACCGCGCCCATGACCTTCATCAGGCCGACGGCCAGGCCGACCCCGGCGGCGACGCCGAGGATCGATCCGACGATGCCGAGCAGCACCGCTTCGAGCAGCACGGACCGGTTGACCTGCTTGCGGCTGGAGCCGATGGCCCGCATCAGGCCGATCTCGCGGGTGCGCTGGGCGACCAGCATCGAGAAGGTGTTGACGATCAGGAAGATGCCGACGAGGAAGGCGATCCCGGCGAAGCCGAGCATCGCGTACTTCATGACGTCGAGGAACGAGCCCATGGAGTCCTTGTTGGCCTCCGCGGCCTCCTTCTGGGTCTGGAGCTTGTACGCGGCCGGACCGTCCAGGGCGGTGGCGACGTTCCGCTTCAACTGCGAGTCGCTGACGCCCGGTTCGGCGGTGACGGAGATCTGGGTGAAGACGTCGCGGGTGCCGAGCAGCTTCTGCTGGGCGGTGGCGGTGTCGAGGTAGACGATCGCGGCACCGGGGTTGGTGACCTTGAAGGCGGCGATGCCGCTGATCCTCGCCCGGATGTCGCCGGTGACGGCGATGGTGCGCAGCTCGTCACCGAGCTTCAGGTGGTGCTTGTCCGCGGTGTCGGCGTCGACCATCACCTCGGTCGGGCCGCGCGGTGCGTGGCCGGAGGTGATCTCCATGGAACGCAGTTCGTTCTGCGTCCAGTTGCCGGCGATCGTGGGGGCGCCGGTCTCGGAGCCCATGTTCTTGTTGTGGCTGTCGACGACCGTGACGGCCATGCTGGAGACGGAGCCCTCGGCCTTCTTCACCCCGTCGGCCTTCTCGACCTGCGCGACCACGGAGGCGGGCAGCGACTCGGGCTTGCCGTTCTGGGGGGTGTCGTCGACCTTCGCGGACTTCGGGCTGACGGTGACGTCGGCCGACGTCGCGGCGAAGAGCTTGTCGAACGTGGTGTTCATCGTGTCGGTGAAGACGAGCGTGCCGCACACGAACGCCACCGACAGCAGGACGGCGACGGCGGACAGCGCCATCCGCCCCTTGTGCGCGAAGAAGTTGCGCATCGAGGTCTTCCAGACGGTCATGAGGTCCGCCCGCGCGCGTCGAAGTCCTTCATCCGGTCCAGCACCTGATCGGCACTCGGGTTGAGCATCTCGTCGACGATGCGCCCGTCGGCGAGGTACAGCACCCGGTCCGCGTAGGAGGCGGCGACCGGGTCGTGGGTGACCATGACGATGGTCTGGCCCAGCTCGTCGACGGACTTGCGCAGGAAGTCCAGCACCTCGGCGCCGGCCCGCGAGTCCAGGTTCCCGGTCGGCTCGTCACCGAAGATGATCTCCGGCTGGGCGGCGAGCGCCCGCGCCACCGCGACCCGCTGCTGCTGGCCGCCGGAGAGCTCGGTCGGCCGGTGCTTCAGCCGGTCGGAGAGGCCCACGGTCTCCACGACCTGCCGCAGCCAGGCGGCGTCCGGCCTGCGGCCCGCGATGTCCATCGGCAGCGTGATGTTCTCCAGCGCGTTGAGCGTCGGCAGGAGGTTGAACGCCTGGAAGATGAACCCGATGCGGTCGCGGCGGAGTTGGGTCAGCTTCTTGTCCTTGAGACCGGTGATCTCGGTCTCGGCGAGGTGGATCTGACCGGACGTCACGGTGTCCAGTCCGGCCAGGCAGTGCATCAGCGTCGACTTGCCGGAGCCGGACGGG
>NZ_JAFMPZ010000356.1 GCF_017353455.1 Streptomyces laculatispora | reverse complement strand
CCGAGTCCGCGCTCGACGCCGTCCAACGGCTGCTCGCGCTCGCGGACGCCCAGCACGACTCCGAGCGGTACCCCCGGCTGACGCCCTGGCATCCCTGGACCGTCCTGGTCCGCTGGCCGTCCCGCTCCCTGCCCTCCCTCGGTGGCTACCGCCGTATCCGAGACCGGGCGCACGCCATGAGTACGGAGGGACACGCCGCCCGGGTCATCGGGCGACTGCTCGGCTACGTGGACTCGCACCGCGCCGACCCGGCCGCGCCGCCCGTGCTCGCCAACCGCGAGGGGCAGTATCTGCACCTGGTCGGGCACTCCTTCGGCTGCCGCTTCCTGTGCGAGGCCGTGCAGTGGGCGGCCGACCCGCCGCTCACACTGGGCTGGAACACTCCGAAGCCGGCGGGGCGGCCGTTCACTGCGGACTCGATGCTGCTGTTGCAGATGGCGGCGCCGCGCGACGCCTTCGCGTCGATGTTCACCGCGCTCGGCGAGGCGCCCTTGCGTGGCCCGGTCGTGGCGACGTACTCGCGGCACGACCGCGCCACCGGCTTCTGGCACCTGCGCGCGGAGAAACGCGCGGGCATCGGCCACTCCGGGATCGGCACCGCGCCCGCGCCGGTTTCGGCGATCCGTATGCTGCCGCCCGGGGAGGCGTATCCCCTGGCGGCGCTCGACCACCGGTTCGTCAGCGTCGACGCGAGCGAGGTGTTCGTCCGCGGGCACGGGCCCGCGGGCGCCCACTCGGACCATCTGCGGCCGGAGTCCGCCCATCTGCTGCTGTCCCTGGCCGACCACTGCCGGTGAGGGGACGCGCGTTGTCAATCCCCCCGTTTCGTGGAGACCTTCCTATGCAGCCAGCTCCTCGGTGAAGCCGGCCCAGTAGTCGTGTTCGTAATCGATCGGGCTCCTCCAGCCGCACACGCTGTTTCGTATTCGACGCCGGCATCGTCCACCCGTTGACGCGTTCCTCGTAGCGGTGCGCGAGCTCGGGAACGTCCACCGCGTCGGCCAGCCAGCCCGGAGCCGCGACGGCAAGGACTTCCAACGCCGCCCGTACGCTCTCACCTGCGAGTTCGGTCTGGTTCAGGTCGCGGACGGCGCTGATGACATGGGTGGAGTCGTCGCGAGCAAGGCTGCCGGTCGGAGTGGTGATCGTGGATGAGGTCGAGCTCGTCCTCAAGGAGTCCCGTGGCCTGCAAGAGGCTGAGCTCACCAAGTTGATCATGGAGCCAGGGCGTCCGTACTGGCTCTCTACGGGGACACGACGCAGCTTCTGAGACGAGGTCTACGGTGCGATTCTCCGGGCCGCGAGCAACGTGCCGTGCGTGGCGATTTGGGCTGCCTCGACCACACGCCCAGGTTTTGGAGCGTGGATGAGCAGGCCGTCGCCGATGACCATGGCGACATGCTCGGGGCGGGTGGCCGTGCCGACACTGAAGACCAGGTCGCCGGGTTGGAGGGCGCTGGTGGCTACGGCCCGGCCCTCGTTGACCTGTGTGTAGGTGGTGCGGGTGAGTTCGATGCCAGCCACTCCGTAGGCGCGTTGCATCAGGGAGGAGCAGTCGCAGCGGTCGCGGGGGTTGGTGCCGTGGGGGTTGGTGCAGGTGCCGCCCCATTGGTAGGGGGTGCCCAGTTGTTCGAGGGCCCAGCGAATCGCGTTGCGCACCTGCGGGGAAACGTTAGCCGGGATCCGGTAGCCGGCGGGGAGTTTGCCTGCCGGGATGTCGCCGTGGTCGGTGCTGGTCTGTGTGGCGCAGTTTGTGGTGAAGCCGGCGGTGGCCGAGGTGATGTCGGGGACGGTGGCCGCGGCACCCAGTGTCGGGGCGATCGCCTGCTGCAGGGCGGTCGCGAGAGGTTCGTGTTTGGCGTAGGCGTCGGGCAGGCCGGACTTCTGGACCTTCTGTGCGGCGACGGTGATGGGCATGGCCTGCCAGTCCTTGAGCGATTTGAGCGCCTTGTAGAACTTCGTGGCCGCGTACACCGGGTCCATGATCTGTTCGCGGGTTCCCCAGCCCTGGGAGGGGCGTTGCTGGAAGAGGCCGAGGCTGTCGCGGTCGCCGTGGTCGAGGTTGCGCAGGCCTGATTCCTGGAGGGCTGTGGCGAGGGCGATGACCTGGCCGCGTGCCGGGATGTTCATCTGGGCGCCGGTGGCGACAATCGCTTTGGCGTTCGGGATCTGCTCGTCGGGTGAGGGCAGGCCGGGAACGCTGACGGTGCCGGTATGGCCGGCAAGGATCGCCTTCACCTGTTGGGCCACCTGGGCCGTGTCGGCATCGGCATCGGGTGCTTGGCACGCGGGGCGGCTTTCGTCGGCCTGTGCGGTGCCGGTGACCTGGCCGGCGACCGCGGCCATCAGGATGATCGCCAGGACGATCAGGGCTGCGGTGCCGGCGATCCAGATTGTGCGCCTTGTGCTCATGTCTCACCGCGCTGCTGGCGGATACGGCGGACCAGTTCTGCTTCTTCGCGGGCGTCGAGGAAGGCCTCGAAGCTTCCGCGCCGGCTCGTTGAGCGGGCCGGTGGTACGGCGGACCGCTGGGTGCGGCGGGTGACGGTGCGGTGGGCCTGGATGTGCCGGCGGGGGCGGTTGTCTGACGTCGGCGGGTTGGTTCCTGGTGTGGATGTGGTGGGTGCGATCCGCGGCCGCCGCGACGGTGTGGTGGTCGCGGGTGC
>NZ_JAFMPZ010000355.1 GCF_017353455.1 Streptomyces laculatispora | reverse complement strand
GGCGATCAGCCGGTGCACCTGGACCGGCTGGGTCTGGCCGATGCGGTAGGCGCGGTCCGTGGCCTGTTCCTCGACGGCCGGGTTCCACCAGCGGTCGTAGTGGATGACATGGGCGGCCCTGGTGAGGTTCAGCCCGGTGCCCGCCGCCTTCAGGGAGAGCAGGAACACCGGCACCTCGCCGGACTGGAAACGGTCCACCATCCGTTCCCGCTCGGCCACCGGCGTACCGCCGTGCAGGAGTTGGGAGGGAACGGCCCGCGCGGTGAGATGCGCGGAGAGCAGCCGGGCCATCGTGACGTACTGGGTGAAGACGAGGACGGAGCCGTCCTCGGCGAGGATCGTGTCGAGGAGTTCGTCGAGCAGGTCGAGTTTCCCGGAGCGGCCGACGAGCCGGGTCGGCTCCTCCTTCAGGTACTGCGCGGGGTGGTTGCAGATCTGCTTGAGCGAGGCCAGCAGCTTCATGATGAGGCCGCGCCGGGCGATGCCCTCCGACGCCTCGATGTACGCCATGGTCTCGCGCACCGTGGCCTCGTAGAGCGTGGCCTGTTCGCGGGTGAGGAAGACGGGGTGGTCGGTCTCCGTCTTGGGCGGCAGCTCGGGGGCGATGCCCGGGTCCGACTTCTTGCGGCGGAGCAGGAAGGGCCGGACCAGCCTGGAGAGCCGCTCGACCGCTTCGTCGTTGCCGATCCCGGCAGCCGTGCCGGTGTTCTCCACGATCCGGGCGTGCCGGGCCCGGAACGCCTTGAGGGGGCCGAGCAGTCCGGGCGTGGTCCAGTCGAGCAGCGCCCAGAGCTCGGAGAGGTTGTTCTCGACGGGGGTGCCGGTCAGGGCGACCCGGGCCGGGGAGGGAATGGTGCGCAGCGCCTTCGCCGTCGAGGAGTGCGGGTTCTTCACGTGCTGCGCCTCGTCGGCGACGACCAGTCCCCAGCTGTGCGCGGCCAGTTCGGCCGCGCTGGAGCGCATCGTGCCGTACGTGGTGAGGACGAAGCCGCCGTCGGGTTCGGCGAGGGTGCGGTCGGTGCCGTGGAACCGGCGCACGGGTACGCCGGGGGCGAAGCGGTTGATCTCCCGGTGCCAGTTGCCCAGCAGCGAGGCGGGGCAGATCACCAGGGTGGGCGCGGGGTGGGCGCGGTGCAGGTGCAGGGCGATGAGGGTGATCGTCTTGCCGAGGCCCATGTCGTCGGCGAGGCAGCCGCCGAGGCCCAGCGAGGTCATCCGGTCCAGCCAGGCCAGCCCGCGCAACTGGTAGTCGCGGAGCGTCGCGTCGAGGCCGGGCGGCGGTGCGATCGCCGTGTCGTCATCGACGATGCGGGAGCGGAGCGCGGCCAGCGCGCCGACCGGCACGGCGTCGACCTGCTCGCCGTCCACCTCGGCGCTGCCGGTCAGGGCGACGGCGAGGGCGTCCACCGGGTCGAGGAGGCCGAGCTCCCGCTTGCGCGCCTTGCGGACGAGCGCGGGGTCGACGACGACCCACTGGTCCCGCAGGCGCACCACGGGGCGGTGGGCCTCGGCGAGCACGTCCATCTCGGCCTCGGTGAGCTGCTGGTCCCCCAGCGAGAGCTGCCAGTTGAAGGCGAAGAGCTGCTCGGCGTCGAAGAACGCCGTGCCGTCGGTGGCGGTGCCCGGCGCCGGGCGCACCACGGCGGCCGCGGTGAGGGAACGGGCCAGCTCCCGGGGCCAGTGCACGCTCACCCCGGCGGCCGAGAGCCGGGCCCCGGCATCGCTCAGCAGCTCGTACAGCTCGTCCTCGGTGAGGGCCAGTACATCGGGGACGGGCTGGTCCAGCAGCCGTTCCAGCGGGGCCCAGACGCGGGCGGCGCGGCGCAGCGCGAGCACGGCGTCGATCCGGGCCCGCGGGCCGAAGGGCTCGCCCGCCCCGCCGGCCCACAGGGCGGCTGCGTCGACGACATAGGTCGGGTCGGCGAGGCTGTGCACCTGGGTGATGGCCGCGGCGGCATGCCGCGGGGCGGCCGGACCGTCACCGCCGGGGATCTCCACCGCGCCGGAGAGGTCGGCCGCATCGTCGGAACCGGCCGTGTCATCGGAACCGGCCGTGTCGAAGAGTTCGTACGCGGAGAGGTCCAGGCGCAGCGACACCCGTACGCCCGCGTCCAGTCCGGCCGCGACCGCCACGGCCCACTCCCGGGCGCCGGGCAGGTGCTGGGCCTCCCGGGCGGCGAAGGGCGCCCCCATGGCGAACGCCGCCGCGGGGGTGCGGGGCAGGGTGTCGGCCACCGCGTCGAGGAAGGAGGCGATGAGCGGCTCGGGGTCGGGAACCTGGAGGGGCGTGCGGTCGGGGAACGGCACCGCGTACCCCTCGGGGGGCATGGCCGCGGCGACCGCACGCAGATGGGCGACGTCCTCGGCGGCACGCGGCCCGGCCCGCCAGGCGTCGTGGTCCTCGGACGTCAGCCCGGGGAGCATCCGGCCGCGGGCCACCAGATGGAGCGCGTGCAGCGCGGCGGCGCCCCAGCAGCGGGTGGCGGGGTGGGCGGACTGGTGGTGCCGGGCACGGGCCAGCAGGGGTACGGCGTCGGCCAGGGGCAGCACGAGGGCCGGCACGGTGTGCCGGCGGACGTCACCCTGACCGCCGTGCCGCCGGACGACCGTGATCTCGGAGACCCGGTCGCCGGTGCCGACCGCGAAGCCGGTGCCGGAGGCAAGGCCGCTGCCGGACGTTTCGCCGGGGGCGGTCGTTTCGCCGAGGCCGGGGAGCGGGGCCCCTTCCGGGTCCCAGAACGCGATGCGTCCCTCTCTCGGCAGCGCTGCGGGGAGGAAGACGGCCGCACAGCGCAGCAGGCGGCCGACGGCCGCGTCCTGCGGCGGTGATGCGATGGCCACCGGCCCCTCCCCTCATGTCCAAGGCCCTGGTCGCGGGCTCCGAGTGCGCTGTCCCCGGCGCCTGACCGGCACCGGATCCCTCTGACTCGCGAGTCTAGGCGGGGGGTCTGACAGCGGACCACAACGGGCCCGCCGCCGCCCCCTCGGTTCGGACGGGGTACGGCGGCGGGCCCGTGGGCCGGTGGCATCAG
>NZ_JAFMPZ010000354.1 GCF_017353455.1 Streptomyces laculatispora | reverse complement strand
CTCCGTAGGCTCCCGCCCACGACCAGCGTGAGCACCCCGGAAGGCCGTCACACCAGCGCTTTGACTAGCGAATTCAAGTTGGCGAAGGCTCACTCACTCTGCGAGCCTGACTACAAGGAGGACACCGCCTCCCCGTCCCGCCAAGCGATCCGCGTCGGCATCGGCTCCCCCACCACCGAGCCCCGCAGGAACAGCGGTGTCGAGCCGGCCATGCTCAGGTAGCCGTTCACACTCCGCGTGAGGGCGAGGCCGTAGCCGTCGGGGGTGTCCGCCCAACCCGTGCGCGTACGGGCAGCCCCTCCGTCCCTCGTCGCCCAGCCCCATTCGCGCCACACCCCCGTCACCAGGTCGAAATACCGGTCGCGGGTGTCCGGCGCGGTTCCCAACACCCAGTACCGGACGTCGAAGGTCGCCCAGCCGTCATCGGGATGGTTCAGGTCCTCGGACAGGACAACCCCGCGGTGCAGGCCCGCGTGGGGCAGGTCCGGATGCCGCAGCGCCAGCGACAGTTCCGGGGGCAGCGCACGGAGCGTCTCCGTGAAGTGCCGTAGTAGCTGGGTGCGGGCCTCTGCCTGTGTTCTCACCGTTCTCACCCGCATAGGATGCCCGCAATCAAGCGAGAGAGAGGGGGCACCAGTGGGTGAAATACCCGGTGTGCGTGAGGAGTTGGACCGGCTCGGGCGTGCCCTGCGTGCGCAGCTCGTCGAGCTGATCGACGACCTGACCCCCGGCGCCGACCTCGGCCTCCTCTTCCTCGACGAGCCGAACGTCGCCGACTGGCACGAGCCGCTGCGCTACAGCTACTCGGCCGTGTTCCGTGGGGAACGTCCCGAAGGGGTCGGCGCTGCCGACGTCGCCTCCCGGGCGGCCGGCCTGCTCAGCTCGGCCGACTGGGACATCGCGGGGCCTCAGGAGGAGATCGACGGCACGAAACGCACGTACGTCCTCACTGCCCGCCGCCCCGACGGCACCCGCATCGAAGTCCGCACAGGCGACTACAACTCGGCCGTGCTCTACAGCGGGCAGACCCCCGCCCTAGCCCTGCACGAGCCGGAGGAGTTCCAGTGGCCGGAGCCGGTCCGGACGCCCGAGACCCTCACGCCCGGCTACGTGCTCTGCTACGAGTGCGACGGCCTCGGCGCCTGCCACGGCTGCGGTGGACGCGGCTGGGTGCCCAGCGAGAGCCATGGGCGCAGTAACTGCCGCCAGTGCGGCAGGCAACGCGTCTGCCCCATCTGCCGGGGCGGGGGCCAGTTGGCCGTCTCCCAGCTGTCGCCGTACCAGCTGACCTACTACCCCGAACTGAGCCAGTAGCCGCCATTGACCTGTTTCGAAAGTGGATCAAGGTCCTGCGATGATCACCTGTCGTGGCTCGGGGAGATCTGACAGACACTCAGTGGGCGGTGCTGGAACCGTTGTTGTCGAAGGGCGTTAATACTGCAACCGCATGTGGCGTGACGGTCGGTGCCACTGCTCGTGCTCATCGGGGACGAAACCGGCTTCCTGAAGAAGGGCACCAGGTCAGCCGGTGTCCAGCGGCAGTACTCCGGCACCGTCGGCCGCACGGAGAACTCCCAGATCGGCACGTTTTTGGCCTACGCCTCCGCCAAGGGGCGGGCGTTGATCGACCGGGAACTATACGTTCCGAAGTCCTGGACGGACGACCGCGACCGCTGCCGGGCGGCCGGGATCGGTGACGAGGTGCCCGTTCGCTACGAAGATCGAGCACCTGAAGTGGATGCTGCAACGCGCCATCGACGCGGCCGTGTCGTTCGCCTGGGTCACCGCGGACGAGGCGTACGGAGCACCCGGGTGTCGGGGCCGATGAACGGTGCGCGCTGCTGGCCGCCGAGCGAGTCTCGACAACTCTTCCGAGACGCGTGGCCGTCAGGACAGGACCTCGTGATCGCCACCGGATGAGGGTGGGGAGTTCAACGTGGCCAGGTAGTCATCAAGGAGCTCGGCCTGGCGGTGGGGTGGGAACGCCGGGGGGTCGAATAGCGCCTGAACCACCAGACCGAGCACGAAGGACTGGGCGCCGGCCGCGATGCGGGCCGAGTCGCCATCGGGCAGTTCGCCGAGCTGTTGGGCTGCGGCGACCAGGTCGCGCAGCTTTTCGCGGCTCTGCGCGTACTTGCGGGCGTAATCGCCGCTCAACTCGGGGTTGGCGAGCGCGGCATCCCAGGAGGACACCCAGATCCGGTTGCTGTCGGTGGCCTCGTCGGTCAGCGGCAGGATGTCCAGCAGCGCGGCCCTCACGGCGGACAGGCCTTTGTCGGCGGCGCGCCGGGGGCGGGAGGCACTTCGCCGTTCGAGCAGGTCGAGGGCGTAGGCAACCAGGTCGCGTTTGGCGGGGAAGTAGTGGGTGAGCAGGCCGGTGGTGGCATCGAGCTCGGCGGCGACGGCTCGCATGGTCAATCCACCGAAGCCGTGAGCGACCAACACCCGCCAGACCGCCTCGGAGACGTCGCGTCGGCGAGCCTCGTGGTTCCCCTTGGTGCGTGGCATGCTGCTACGGTACATAGCCGTAACGCTTGTTATGTGAATGGGGTTATCGTGTTTTCCCTTTCTTTGCGGGACAACGCCCGCCTCCGCCCGCTGGAGATATGGCATGCCGAGGAGTTCGCCGCCCACCTGGACCGGGCTCGCGAGCACATCCGGCCGTGGGTCGGGCCGGGGTTCGTCACCGTCGACCTCGAGGGGGCGCGGGCCACACTGCGCCGGTACGCCGAGCGTCAGGCCGCGGACGGCGGCCGCCTCTTCGGTATCTGGCTCGACGGAACACTGGTCGGCGGCGTGATGTTCGTGGAGTTCGACGCCGGCTTCGGTTCCTGCGAGATCGGCTGCTGGCTGGAGCCGGCCGTCGAGGGTCATGGCCTGGTCACAGAGGCGTGCCGCGCGCTGCTGGAGTGGGCGTTCGCCTCCCGGGGGCTGCATCGCGCCGAGTGGAACTGCCGAGCCGACAACGAGCGCAGCTCCGCGGTGGCCCGGCGGCTCGGTATGACGCTCGAAGGCGTACGGCGCGAGTACTGGCCCTACGGCGGCACCCGCCACGACAAGCAGATGTGGGCGATCCTCGCCCCCGAATGGCGAAACCATCACCAGTGACCGGAATCTCCGCCACGCACCCACGGCGGTGGCTGTGGGCCAACGCGGTGGGTGCTCACTCACGTGCAGCGGACTACGGAAGCCGTGGTCCAACATCTGACTGCGGCCGGTGAGCAGGGCGGGTCCGACACCGCGCGGGCAGTGTGGGTGTGAACTGGGTGCGGACCTCGTCATGGTGGCAGATCAGCCGTGTCACACCACTTGGTCGAGTGGTTCCCGAACGTGGGCGGAATGGCGGTTCAGACTCTCGTCCGCCTCGACAGGACCGTCGAGCAGGACCGCGTGCCCGGGGCACCCCGACCTGAGCTGAATCGGATTTTGTAGCGACTCTGAAGCCAGGCATGATCGCCTCGGCGGATGGGAGAACACAGGTCCGATGCCTGCACCGGCAGCACACGGCTGGACGGACGATCAGGTGTGGACCGTCGCCCGGGTACGCACACTGATCGGGCGAGAGTTCCACATCTCCTACAGCTTCTCCGGCGTCACCCGGCTGCTGCACCGGATGGGCTACAGCCTACAGATGCCCGCCCGGCCCGCCGCCGAACGCGACGAAGACGCGATTACTGCATGGCGGAAGGCGACCTGGGAGGAGTAAAGACCTCCGGACGGCGACCGGCGCGTTCATCTGTTTCGAGGATGAATAGGGCGTAACCGGTCGGCCGCCCAAGGGCCGCACCTGGGGCCGGCGCGGGATCACCCCGACGGTGCGTGTGCCCGGGTGCAGCCGTGGCCGCCTCTCGGCGGCCGGGCTGCTGTGCATCAGGCCGGGCCTGCCCACCCGCCTGTGCCGACACGCCGGCCACAAGGGCGCGTGCCGCTCGCTGAGCGAGACGGACTACATCCGCCTGCTCGACGGCGCCCACCGAGACTGCGCCAGGTCCAGTACCGGCCCGACCTTATTGACGGATGCCTTGCCGGCACTGGACTCACCCTGACAACACCACGCCTACGAGCTCAGTGACCGCCGACCTCGATCACGTAGTCGCGCCGCGCTGTCGGCTGACCGGAGCTCTGGTACGCCGTGACCGTGAACGGCGCCGCTCCCGTCCTGACCGGTGTCCCCACGATTCCGCCGGTGTCCGCATTGAGCACGAGGCCCGCGGGCAAGGTCCCCGAGGTCACCGCGTAGCGCGTGGTCGCCGTCGTGTTGGTCTTCACGGTCGCCTCGTACAGGGCTCCCTTGGCTGCCGCGGGCAGCGGTCCGGCGTCGAGCTCCGGGGTCGGGGCGACGACGGCCTGGGGGGCGCCGACCGGCTTGCCGTCGGCGTCCAGCTCCTGCAGGGACCAGCGCTTGCCCGGCTCGACCGCGCTCAGGTGCCAGTTCGTCTTCAGGCCGCGGAACCGCGCCTGCTGC
>NZ_JAFMPZ010000353.1 GCF_017353455.1 Streptomyces laculatispora | reverse complement strand
GCGGTCAGCCGCAGCCGGCGGCCCGCGGTGAGCCGCCCCGCAGGCGCCAGCAGCCGGTCGACCCGAAGCGGCACCTGCGCGTCCGGTGTCGGGGACGGGCCGAACACGCCCCGGTCCTCGTTGAGTTCGACCAGCGCCAGGGCGATCGTCAGCCGGCCGAAGCGGCGTGACGCCACATCGTCGGCGGCCAGCTCGACGAGCCGGTGCATCTCGCCGCGGAACGCCGCGAACACCGGCACCTGCGGAAACCCGGACGCCAGCGCGGCGGAGCAGTTCAGCAGCCAGTCGTGGCGCGCCTTCGCGTGCCCCTGCTCATGCGCGAGCACCGCATCCAGCTGACGGCCCTTCAGCCTCCCCAGCGCGGCGGTGGTGATGACCAGTTGGGGTGCCGCGCCCGGCAGCCACCAGGCATCGGGCCGTTCCCCCTCCAGTACCACCAGCCGTTCGCTGCCGGGCTCCTCGCCGGGCATCAGCGGGGAGCGCACCAGGAGTTCGGCCCGCCGCCGCCTGCGACGCAGCTGCGCCCGGTGGATCTCCCGGGTCAGCATCGCGGCCGTCCACACACCGCCCAGTGCCAGCAGCACGGCCATCACGGCCGACCAGGGCCCGTACGCCGCAAGGGCGTAAGCCTCGACGACGGCGTGCGGCGCGGGCGCGAAGACATGGCCGCGCACCGCCTGCCAGGCCGCGGCCGCGCTGAACGTCATGGACAGTGCGAAGGAGAGCAGCACACCGGCCACCACGCACTGCCACACCCACAGCGCCACGACGGGCTCGCGCTCCGGCCATTCGGCCCGCGCCATCAGCCGCGGGGTCACGACGGCGGCCAGTGCACCGAGCAGCAGCAGCGCGAGGGAGACCAACATGGCGTCACCTTATGAGGGGCACGGCACGCACGGGTATGGCTGTGCTCGCCAAGTGACGTACGCCACGGTTTGCCGGGTCAGCTGTCTCACAGAGTGAGCAGCATCGCGAACATCGATATCCCCATGGTCAGACGGCAGGCCAGCGCCAGCTCCGGCAGGCCGGCCCAGCCGGCCGACGGCGGTCCGCCCGCCACGGCCCCGCCGCCGGTCGTCATCGTGGCCACCGGGACCAGCCGGGAGCCCGAGTGCAGTACATAGGCGGCGTAGTAGGCGAGGAGCAGTCCGGTCAGCAGTGGTACGCCCCCGGCCGCCGCCATGGTGTGCGATCCGTGCCCGCCGTGCGCCGCTCCGCCGGGACCCGCCATCACGACGGCCATGTAGACCATCGCCGACGAGCCGACCAGATGGTGCAGATGGTGACCGCTGCGGCGGGAGAACCACAGGGCGCGCAACGCGGCGACGCCGAACAGCGCCGCGTACACGGCCCATCCCCACGCGGGCGGGGCGAGGACGGCCGCGGGCACCGCCATCGCGGCCATCCCGAAGCCCATCACGGCCTCCGCGCGCGCCGTCCTGCGCTCCTCCCCGGTCCCGCTGCGGGTACGCAGCAGGCAGTACGCGCCCGTCAGCGCGCACAACGCCATCAGCAGCCAGCCGGACATCGCCGGACCATGCACAGCGGACCTCCCCCGGGCGAACGACATCGCCGTCGCCTAGTCGATGCCCGGGGCCGGACGCCTGTACGCGGCGCACTGGAGTACTGGGGGAGCGCGCGGCGGGGGTGTATTGCGAAACGGCTGGTGCGAGCGGCTCCGGATGTCAGGGCCGGAAGCGCAGCGGATGGTCCTCGGGCACCTCGACGACGGCGATGCGGACCCCGTCCGGATCGGAGATCCACATCTCGTCGAGTCCCCAGGGCTCACGCCTCGGCGCCCGCAGCACCTCGACACCGTGGGCCGACACCTCCTCGTACGCCGCCCGCACATCGGCCACCTGGAGCCACAGCAGCAGCCCGGGGGCCGGTGGCGCGTCACCGCGTCCGGACACTTCCAGGAAGCCGCCGCCCAGGAAGTAGACCGTCCCCCGCTCGGGACCGGTGCCGAACTCCCGGTGGACGGGCAGGCCGAGGGACCCCCCGTAGAAGGCACGTGAGCGTTCGGGGTCCGTGGGGCGCAACAGGATCCGGCTGCTCAGCACATGAACCATGATCCGGAGCCTAACGGCCTCACCCGCGATCCCTGGCGGGCGCGCAGCGGTCTGCTCGGTCCCGACGGCAGGCCGTGGCTCCCGGCCGGGGGTTACGCTGCTGCGGCACGGCCACAGCAGAGAAACGGAGAGCCCCCTCATGAACACCGCCCCGCCCCGGGACTCGGGAGAGCTGACCTTCCGCGACGCGACCGACGCGGATGTGCCCGCACTCGTGGAGCTCATCCAGTCCGCGTACCGCGGTGACTCCAGCCGCACCGGATGGACCACCGAGGCGGACATCCTCCAGGGGCAGCGGATCGACCCGCAGGGGGTCCGCGCGGTGGTGGAGAACCCCGGCAGCAGGCTGCTCGTGGTGGAGCGCGACGGCGGGCCGGTCGCCTGCTGCCAGCTCGAGCACCGGGGTGAGGCCGCCTACTTCGGAATGTTCGCGGTCCGCCCCTCGCTCCAGGGCGGAGGCCTCGGCAAGGTGATCATCGCCGAGGCCGAGCGCACCGCCCGGGAGAGCTGGGGGGTGCGTGAGATGCACATGACCGTGATCTCGGTCCGGGACGATCTGATCGCCTGGTACGAGCGCCGCGGCTACCGCCGTACGGGACAGATGAGCCCGTTCCCGTACGGCGATGAGCGCTTCGGTATCCCGCAGCGCGACGATCTCGCCTTCGAACTGCTGGTCAAGGACCTCCCGACGGACTGAGAAGCGGCTATGCGGTGAAGCGGCCCGCGCGGCGGATCTCCGGGAAGTCGGTGGTCGCGCCGTCGAGCCCGAGCCCGCGGGCGAGCCGCAGGTGGTCCTGGGTGTTGACCACCCAGCCGACCACCGTCAGCCCTTCGGCGTGCGCCTTCTCGACCAGCTCCAGGGTGATGCGCCGGACGTTGAGCACCAGCCGGGTGGCGCCCACCGCCTTCGCGCGGTCCACCACGTCCTCGCCCCAGCGACTGGCGACGAGTGCCGTGCGCACACCGGGCACCAGTTGCGCGATCTCGGCGATCGCCTCGTCGTGGAACGAGATCACCTCGACCCGGTCGACGAGATCGCGCCGCCGCATCACCTCCGCCAGCGTGCGGGCGGCGGCCACGTCCTTGATCTCCGCCTGCAGCGGAGATCCCACGGCGTCCAGAACCTCTTCGAAGACCGGTACCCGCTCGCCCCGGCCGGCGTCGAGTTCACGCAGCTCGGTCAGGGTCTTCTCCGCGATGGGGCCCTTGCCGTCGGTCGTACGGTCCACCTCGGCGTCGTGCATGACAGCGAGGGCGCCGTCCTTGCTCAGGTGAAGGTCCAGTTCGATGAGGTCCATCCCGGCCTGCTCGGCGTGGACGAACGAACGCAGGGTGTTCTCCGGCTCGACACCCATCACCCCGCGATGACCGATGGTGAGAAAAGACAAGGCACTCTCGCTTCCGTCGACGGCGTCTCCCCGCGTGCTGCTCCTACCCACGCGGCACTACGGCATGACCGCAATTCGGCACCCTAAGGGCTGTCCGGCAATCCGTGGTGGATCAGCGCGCGGCGAGCGGGGCGGCCGGGCGGGGGAGCGGGGCGCCGTGCCCCTGGACATCGGCTGCGCCGAGCGGGAACCCGGTGATGACGGCGGCGACCAGGACGGCACGAATGCTCACGCGGCGGTTCTCCGGAGTGGTACGGAATGAGCTGACGCGGTCCGTCCTATCGGCCGAGGCGCACGCCCCGCGAGCCGCGTCGCTCATGCGTGGGCGTGTCCCGCACGGGTTTGCCGGGCAGACGTGCGACGGCGGGGGCCCTCGCCCCTCCGGGCGGTCCCTCCGGACAGCCCCTCATCGCCACCCGCCCATGGAAGCGGCTGCCGCAACGCTGTAGCGCAGGAAAAAACGCGGTGACCATGGGGTTGGGCAGGATAATTTCCAGATCCCCACTTGTCTTGGAGAACTGCACACAGATACGGTTACTTGACGCGAGGTTCTCCCGTGGAGGAAGTGTTATGACGGAAATTCTTGTGCACGACGTTGCAGCCGACGGCATAACTGCCGCCCAGCGGGTGATCGAGCACCCGGCCTGGCCCGCGCTCAAGAATGCCGTGGAGGAGATCCGTCCGTGGCAGTCGAAGGACGGGTCCATCGACTTCGACGCCGAGGGCGCGCCTTCCCTGGCGGTCGCCGGGGCAACGCTGGGCCGGGTGACCGCCGCGGTCGAGGAGCTCTCCCCGCTGCTCCCGCACGACGCCGCGTACCACCGAGCCCTTGTCGCGGACCTGCGCCGCTGGGCCGTCGACGGCTTCGGCGTCCCGGACTTCCTCGACTCGTTGCTCGCCTTCCAGCCGGCCAAGGAGCGCGCCGACGGGCTGCAGCACCTGGTCGTCTTCGCGATGTACACGCAGAACGGCAACCCCGACCGCAACCTCGAAGCGGTCGTGCTCCGGATGGTCTGGCCCGAGTGGCTCGCCGACCTGGAGGCGACCCGTTACGACAACCCGCTGTTCTGCGGGATCACCTTCGAGGACTTCACCTCCGGGTACGACACCAACTCCGCGGTGCTCTTCCCGGAGACCATCGCCGTGCGCGAGGCCCCCGAGCGCTTCAGCTGGGGCGGCATCTTCTGCGACCGCGAGGCCGCCCGTTTCCGCCGGGTCACCGAGGCGTCCGTCGAGCTCCTCGGCATCGAGCTGCCCGCGGACATCCGTGACATGGTCGGCGACCAGCAGCGCTGCGAGCAGGCCTTCGTGCTCTGGGACATGGTTCACGACCGCACCCACAGCCACGGTGACCTGCCGTTCGACCCGTTCATGATCAAACAGCGCCAGCCGTTCTGGATGTACGGCCTCGAAGAGCTGCGCTGCGACCTCACCGCCTTCCGGGAGGCCGTGAAGCTGGAGGCCGACGGCTTCGGCCAGGGCCGCGACGTGCAGTACGCCGTGCTGTTCGACCGGATGTTCCGCTTCCCGGTCACTGGCGAGCGCGTCCGCAACTATGACGGTCTCGGCGGCCAGCTGCTCTTCGCGTACCTCCACAAGCACGATGTCGTGCGCTGGACCGACAACACGCTGAAGATCGACTGGGAGCTGGCCCCGCAGGTCACCAACCAGCTCTGCGGCGAGATCGAGAAGCTCTACCGCGACGGCATCGACCGCCCCAAGCTCGTCCACTGGTTCGCCGCGTACGACCTGGTCGCCACCTATCTGGCACCCCACCCCGGCTCCCGCTGGGCCAAGGGTCCCGACGCCCTGGACCTCTCCCAGCCGCCCCGCAAACTCGTTGACGACGTGCTTCCGGACGAGTTTCCCCTGAGCATGTTCTATGAGGCGCTCTCCAAGAAGCTGAAGAACGTGATCGCCTCCACCAAGGGGATCACCGCCGCGGACGCCGGGCAGGCGGCCGCGTGAGTGCACGGAGCGAGGAGGCGGTGGCCATGAACGGAAACGGCAAGGGCAGCGGGAGCGGTGCGCTCGAAGGCGCTGTGGTCGCCGTGGCAGGGGCGGCCGGACCGGCCGGCCGGGCCACGGTGCTCAGGCTCGCCGAGGCGGGCGCGGTCGTCGTCGCCTCGGACGCGAACGCCACCCGGCTCGCCGAGGCGGTGGACGCGGCCCGCTACGCCCACGGCGGCGCCACCGTCACCGGGGACACCGTGGATCTGCTCGACCTCGGTGCCGCCCATGAGTGGGCCGACAGGACGGAGAAGGAGTTCGGCCGGATCGACGGGCTCGTCCACCTCGTGGGCGGCTGGCGCGGAAGCTCCGGCTTCGCCGAGACGGATCTCGCCGACTGGACGCTGCTGGAGAAGCTGCTGATCCGTACCGTTCAGCACACCTCGCTGGCCTTCCAGGGCGGTCTGCAGCGCAGCGACCGCGGCCGCTACGTGCTGATCAGCGCGGCCGGCGCGAGCAGCCCCACCGCGGGCAACGCCGCGTACGCCGCGTCGAAGGCGGCGGCCGAGGCCTGGACCCTCGCGCTCGCGGACGCCTTCCGCAAGGCGGGGGGCGAGGAAGCGCCCCGGAGCGCGGCTGCGATCCTGGTCGTGAAGGCACTGGTGCACGACGCGATGCGCGCCGAGCGCCCGAATGCGAAGTTCGCGGGCTTCACCGACGTCAAGGAGCTGGCCGATGCCATCGCCGGCGTCTGGGACCGGCCTGCCCCGGAAGTGAACGGAAAGCGCCTGTGGCTGACCCCGCAACCGTAAGGACCGACGCGCGTCGTCATCACGACCCGCAGGTACGCGGCTTCGCCAGTGACAACTACGCGGGAACCCACCCGGAGATCCTGCACGCCCTCGCCCTCGCCAACGGCGGACATCAGATCGCCTACGGCGAGGACGAGTACACCGGTCATCTCCAGCGTGTGATGCACAGCCACTTCGGCCCCACCGCCGAAGCCTTTCCGGTGTTCAACGGAACCGGTGCCAACGTGGTTTCGCTCCAGGCGATGACCGACCGTTGGGGTGCGGTCATCTGTGCGGAATCCGCCCACATCAACGTGGACGAGGGCGGTGCCCCGGAGCGGGTCGGCGGCCTCAAGCTACTCACGGTGCCCACGGAGGACGGCAAGCTCACGCCCGAGCTCATCGACCGGCAGGCGTACGGATGGGACGACGAGCACCGCGCCATGCCGCAGGTCGTCTCGATCACCCAGAACACCGAGCTCGGCACGGTCTACACACCCGGCGAGATCCGCGCCATCTGCGAGCACGCCCACGGGCACGGGATGAAGGTCCACCTCGACGGGGCCCGGATAGCCAATGCCGCGGCCTCCCTGGACGTACCGATGCGTACCTTCACCAACACCGTCGGCGTCGATGTGCTCTCCTTCGGCGGCACGAAGAACGGGGCGATCTTCGGCGAGGCGGTCGTGGTCCTGAACCCCGACGCCGTCCGCGCGATGAAGCATCTGCGCAAGCTGTCGATGCAGCTCGCCTCCAAGATGCGATTCGTCTCGGTGCAACTGGAGGCGCTGCTCGCCGGCGACCTCTGGCTGCGCAATGCCCGGCAGGCCAACGCCATGGCCCAGCGGCTCGCCGAGGGGGTCCGTGCGGTGGACGGCGTGGAGATCCTCCACCCCGTCCAGGCCAACGCCGTCTTCGCGCGGCTGCCGCACGCGGTGAGCGAGCGGCTGCAGAAGCGCTTCCGCTTCTACTTCTGGGACGAGAAGGCCGGGGACGTGCGCTGGATGTGCGCCTTCGACACCACGGAGGACGATGTCGACACGTTCGTCCTCGCGCTGAAGGAAGAGATGGCGGCCTGACGATATCTGCATAACCATGCGGTCGACTGGAAAATGATTGACTTCCGGTCGGCCGCATACCTACGCTCGGCGACCATGGAGCTGATTCAGCAGGTCCCCGAAATCTCCGCCTACCTCGCGGCGGACGAGGCGATCGACCACGGACATCCGCTGGTCCGGGAGACGGCCGCGCACCTGCGTTCCGCAGCCGGCGACACATACGCATACGCGTCTGCCGCCTTCGACTTCGTGCGCGACGGCGTCGCGCACTCCGCCGACTCGGGCGACATGCGGGTCACCTGGCGCGCCTCGGACGTCCTGGCGGCCCGCAACGGCATCTGTCACGCCAAATCCCACGCCCTGGCCGCTCTGCTGCGCGCGGAGGGTATTCCGGCGGCCTTCTGCTACCAGCGGCTCGTGGACGACGACGGGAACCCGGGGCCGGTGCACGGGCTGATCGCGCTGCGGCTTCCCGGCCGGGACCGCTGGGACCGTCAGGACCCGCGGGGCAACCGGCCGGGCGTCGACGCGCGGTTTTCGCTGGATGAGGAACGACTGGCCTGGTCCGTGCGGCCGAAGTTCAATGAAGTGGACTATCCGCACCTGTATGCGGCGCCTCATCCGCTGGTTCTGCGCAGCCTGCGGGCTGCTGCCGACCGCACCCAGCTCTGGCGCACGCTTCCGGTGGCGCTCTGATGCGTGACGAGACCGCCCGCCGCCTCGTCCGGCGACTCGCCGGCCGGCCCCCGCACGAGGACCCGCACCCGGCCGCCTGGCGCGGTACGTACGCCGGAGTGACGTTTCAGCCGCGGCCGCCGACCGGTCGGCGTCAGCCCCGCTCGCGGACCTCGGCGGGTGTCGGGGCCGTACCGCCCAGATGCGCGGGAACCCACCAGGTGTCACTCGCGTCCCTCGGGCGCACCGGGTAGGCGCGCTGCGCGGCTTCGAGGAGTTCCTGCACGCGCTCCCGCAGCCGGCGGGTGATCGCGCCCGCGTACTGATCGGTGGGGGCCTCCACCGGCTCGCCCACGCGGATCGTCACCGGGACGTGACTGCGCCTGAAGTTGCGCGGGCGGCCCTTGGTCCACAGCCGCTGGGTTCCCCACAGCGCCATCGGGATCAGCGGCACCCCGGCCTCCTGGGCCAGCCGCGCGGCACCCGACTTGAAGTTCTTCAGCGTGAAGGACTCCGAGATCGTCGCCTCGGGGAACACGCCGACGATCTCGCCCGAGCGCAGCGAGGCGAGGGCGTGCGCGTACGCGTCCTCGCCCTGCTTGCGGTCGACGGGGATGTGCTTCATGCCGCGCATCAGCGGTCCGGAGACCTTGTGCCGGAACACCGATTCCTTCGCCATGAAGCGGACGAGCCGCTTCTGCGGCAGCGTCGCGAGCCCGGTGAAGATGAAGTCCAGATAGCTGATGTGGTTGCTGACCAGAACCGCGCCACCAGTCTTCGGGATGTGCTCCGAACCCTGGGTGTCGATCTTCAGGTCGAGCGCCTTGAAAAACGTACGAGCGGCGCCGATGACCGGCCGATAGACGAGTTCTGCCATCTGGGGGAGACCCTTCTTCAGCGCCTGGGGAGGGTTCTCCCGGCGGAAGTTACGCAGCCGTAGGTTTTCGGCATTGGGCCGATCGTGCCCCATGCGCGTCGTGGTGGCCAGTCTCGGCGGGCGCGGGGCGCGAGATTCTCGTCACGTGCGACGGCCGGGAATGTCCAGGCGGACGCGGGTGCTGACTCTTTGGGCAGAGCTCTGACAGGAGGCCGGAGATGGACGGGCAGGCGCAGGTGAACAGGCTGGATATCGCCCAACTCGGCGTGGAACTGGGGGAGCGGGCGACTCTCGTCCAGTTCTCCAGCGCCTTCTGCCAGCCCTGCCGGGCCACCCGGCGCACGCTCGCCGAAGTGGTGGCAATGGTCGACGGCGTCGTCCACGTGGAGATCGATGCCGAGGCGCATCTCACTCTGGTGCGTGCGCTCGACATCAGCGCAACCCCCACCGTTCTGGTGCTCGACGCCTCCGGCCGGATCGTCCGACGGGCCGTCGGGCAGCCACGCACCGTCGATGTCGTGGCCGCACTGGGGCAGGCGATATGACGGGCCGTGATGCATCTCCCACCTTGTGGGACGGTCTTGACTGCACCCGCCACGCATCGTCAGTCTGACGCTATGCCGCCAGTACTCCTTCTCTACGGCCGGGTCCATGTCGACCTCGCCCGCAACGCGAGCGCGCGCTGTCCGGATGCCTGAGCATCCACGGCCCCGTACCCCCGACGCGCAGAAGGACGACCTCTCCATGACGGCATCACCCGAGCTCGGCAACGCCCGGACTGCATCCCCCGACCTCCTTCGCTCCGTGTTCCGGCAGCACGCCGCCGGAGTCGCCGTGATCACCGCCGCCGGTGACCGGCCGGTCGGCTTCACGGCCACCTCCCTCAACTCCGTGGCCGCCGAGCCACCACTCATCTCCTTCGGTGTGGGCACCTCGTCCTCCAGCTGGCCGGTCGTCGCGGAGGCGGAGCACATCGGAGTCCACATACTCGGCGAGCATCAGCAGGAGCTGGCCGCCACCTTCGCGCGCAGCGGTGCCGACCGGTTCGGTCCGTCCACCTATTGGCGCAGTGGCCCGGAAGGCGTTCCGGTCCTGGACGGTGTGCTGGCGTGGCTGGTCTGCCGGGTCGTGGCGCGGATCCCGGCGGGGGACCATCGGATCGTGATCGCCCAGGCGGTTGTCGGGGACCCGGCCGGGTCCGGGCGGCCGCTGGTCTATCACCGGGGCCGGTTCACGGCTCTGCGAGACTGAGAACTCCTCGGTGGCACCCGGGCGCCGAGCGTTGGGCAGATCACAGTTCAAAGCGCTTGCCCATGGGGCAGGCACTGGGTGTACTGGCGAGTAATATTACGGTCGGAGCGTCGGTCGCCCCGACCGGAAATCGCCCCATCAGGCGCCTATGCTGCGTGCAACAAGGCAGCCCGGAAATGACGATGCAGTAGGAGAGCCGGCGTGAGCTTGAGGATCGTTGTCTGTGTGAAGTACGTGCCCGACGCGACCGGTGACCGGCATTTCGCCGATGACCTGACGTTGGATCGTGAGGATGTCGACGGTCTGTTGTCGGAGCTGGATGAGTATGCGGTCGAGCAGGCGTTGCAGATCGCGGACGGGGCGGATGATGCGGAGGTCACCGTGTTGACGGTGGGTCCGCAGGATGCCAAGGACGCGTTGCGCAAGGCGTTGTCGATGGGTGCGGACAAGGCTGTTCACGTCGAGGACGATGGTCTGCACGGTTCGGATGCGGTGGGTACGTCGTTGGTGCTGGCGAAGGCGGTCGAGAAGACGGGTTATGACCTGGTGATCTCGGGGATGGCGTCGACGGACGGCACGATGGGTGTGGTTCCGGCGTTGCTGGCGGAGCGGTTGGGTGTGCCGCAGGTGACGTTGTTGTCGGAGGTGAAGGTCGAGGGTGGTGTGGTGACCGGGCGTCGGGACGGTGACACGGCGTCGGAGCGGCTGGAGGCGTCGTTGCCTGCGG
>NZ_JAFMPZ010000352.1 GCF_017353455.1 Streptomyces laculatispora | reverse complement strand
GGCGCTGCAGACGGTCGTGCGGCGCCAGCGGCTCCAGTGGAGCCGGTGCTTGCACCGGAGGGGGCGGCCTTGCGGGGCGCGCCAGGCTTTGCAGCGGACTTGCCGGCGGCGTTGCCACCGGGACCCTGCAGTGCGTCAGTCAACTTGCGTACAACCGGCGCCTCGATCGTCGAGGACGCCGAACGTACGAATTCACCGAGTTCTTGGAGCTTGGCCATGACGACCTTGCTCTCAACCCCGAACTCCTTGGCGAGTTCGTATACCCGGACCTTAGCCACTTCGCTCCTTTTAGGTCCGGGTTACCGCCGGACCGTCGCTACTTCATGGGCGTACTCATCGCGTACTCATCGAGTGCTCATCGCAATCTCGACCTACTTCCAACTCGCGAGGTACCTGACCGCACGGGGACCCGTGCCGTTCAATTTCCTACGGTGTCACCCGTTCGACGAACCGCTGTACCGCGGCGGGGTCGAACGGCCCCTTGGCCTTGAAGGCCCGGGGGAATGCCCGGCGGCGAACCGCCAGGTCGAGACAGACAGATTCGGGGTGTACGTAAGCACCCCGGCCGGGCAGCGTACCGCGAGGGTCGGGGACGCATGCGTCCCCGTCCGCCACGATGCGCAGCAGCTCGCTCTTGGCCGCTCGCTCCCGGCATCCCACACAGGTTCGCTCAGGGCAAGCGCGGGCGTGCGTCCGGCCAGACACGTTTAAGTCTACCTCCCCGCATCGACCTCACCCGTTTGGGGCAGTGATCGAACGGATGTTGTCGTGATCTCAGCGGCATGCCGACGAGATCTGTTCCTTGTTTCCTGGTCCGGGCAGGGCCGCGACGCGCTCCGAATCCGCTTCCCGGCCCGTCGCCGGATCAGCTCCGCTCGGCGCGCTCCCGGGCCCGCTCGGCCCGCTCGCGGTCGGCCACGTCGCGCTCGGCGTCGGTCTCGGTGTCCGGGCGGATATCGATACGCCAGCCGGTGAGACGGGCGGCGAGACGGGCGTTCTGCCCCTCCTTGCCGATCGCCAGCGACAGCTGGTAGTCCGGCACGGTGACCCGGGCGGAGCGGGCGCCGAGGTCCACGACCTCCACCTCGCTGACCCGGGCGGGCGACAGCGCGTTGGCGACCATCTCGGCCGGGTCGTCCGACCAGTCCACGATGTCGATCTTCTCACCGAGCAGCTCGGCCATGACATTGCGCACACGGCCGCCCATCGGACCGATGCAGGCGCCCTTGGCGTTGAGACCGGAGCGGGTGGAGCGGACCGCGATCTTGGTGCGGTGGCCGGCCTCGCGGGCGATCGCGCAGATCTCGACGGAACCGTCGGCGATCTCCGGGACCTCCAGCGCGAAGAGCTTCTTCACCAGGTTGGGGTGGGTCCGCGACAGCGTCACCGACGGACCGCGCACGCCCTTGGCCACCCGTACGACGTAGGTGCGCAGCCGCAGGCCGTGGGTGTACTCCTCGCCGGGCACCTGTTCCTGCACCGGCAGGATGGCCTCCAGCTTGCCGATGTCGACCAGGACGTTCTTCGGGTCCTTGCCCTGCTGGACGACGCCGGTGACGACATCGCCCTCGTGGCCCGCGTACTCGCCGAACGTCCGGTCGTCCTCGGCGTCGCGCAGCCGCTGGAGGATGACCTGCTTGGCGGTGGTCGCGGCGATCCGGCCGAAGCCCGACGGGGTGTCGTCGAACTCCTTGGGCTCCTGGCCCTCCTCCAGATCGGCCGGGTCCTCCTTCGCCCACACCGTCACATGGCCACGCTCGTCCAGCTCCACGCGCGCCCGGCGCTGGCTGCCGTCCGTGCGGTGGTACGCGATGAGGAGGGCCGACTCGATCGCCTCGACGAGCACGTCGAACGGGATCTCCTTGTCCTGCGCCAAGCCCTTCAGAAGCTTCACATCGATGTCCACGGCTACGCCTCCTCTTCCTTCTTGTCCTTGCGGTTGAATTCCAGCTCCACGCGCGCCTTGGCGATCTCGTCGAAGGCGATCCGGCGGGACGTGGGCTTGCGGCCCTTGACGCCCGGCACCTCGAGATCGAGGCCCTCGTCGTCGACCGCGAGGATGCGGGCCACCAGCTCGCCGCCCTCGCGCAGCTGGAGCCTGGCCAGCCGGCCCGTGGCACGTACGTAGTGGCGGTGCTCCGTCAGCGGGCGGTCCGCACCGGGAGAGCTGACCTCCAGGACGTACTCTTCCTCGCCCATCACATCGGTCTCGTCGAGCTTCGCGGAGATCGCCCGGCTCAGTTCCGCGCAGGTGTCGAGCTCCACGCCCTCTTCGGAGTCCACGATGATCCGCAGCACCCGGCGGCGGCCGGCCCGGGACACTTCGATCTCTTCCAGATCCAGCTGCTCAGCGCTGACGAGCGGTTCTACCAGCCCGCGCAGCCTCTCGCTCTGGGTGGTGCTCATCCGGGTGACTCCTCGGCCGCGTGTGCTGTTGTGGGGATCGTCGCGTGTCTGGTCAAAGGGTATCCGGTCCCGAGGGGTGTTGCCGTCCGCCTGCCCCACGAGCGCGGGTACGCTCGCCTGCGGTGATCACTTCCGGACACATCCGGTCAAGACAGGTCCAGGCCCGAAGGAGAACAAAGTGCGGCGCACGGGGACGACGCGCAGGGGCGCGCTCACCGCGACGGGAGCGATCGCCATGGGGGCGGTGCTGGCCGGCTGCGGAAGCGATGACGAGGGCGGCGGCCGGACCGGTTCCGCACGCGCCGACGCGCGGACCGCGGCCGACAGCTCGTCGACGCGGCAGGCGGAGGCATCGCTGCGGAAGAAGGCCGTCGGCGTGACCGCGTCCCTGCTCGGTCAGTACGAGAACGTGCTCGCCGCCCACCCGGCGACCGCGGCCGGGCTCACCCCGCTGCGCGACGCCGTCCGCGCCCACGTCAAGGCCCTCTCCCCGGTCAAGGGGGCCTCGCTCGAATTCGTCCGGACGCGGCCCGCCGGCGGCCCCCAGGAGGCCGTCAGGGCACTGGCCGCCGCCGAGCGCCGCGCCGCGGCCTCGCACACGGCGGCCCTGCTGGAGGCGCCCCCGGAGCTGGCGCGGCTGCTCGCCTCGGTCGCGGCGGCCGCTTCGGCACACTCCTACCTGCTGACCGAACTGGCCAAGGAGACGAAGGCGTGAGCGACGGGACACTGAAGGCCGCACAGGCGGCGCTGGCCGCAGAACACGCCGCGGTGTACGGGTACGGGGTGGCGGGCGGCCGGGTCGCCGCGGGCCGCCGGGCCGAGGCCACCGCCGCCCACCACGCCCACCGGGCCCGCCGCGACGCGCTGGTGCGGACGGTGCGCGGCCTGGGCGGTGAACCGGTGGCGGCGGACCCCGCGTACGCTCTGCCGTTCGCGGTGCCCGGCCCGGCCGCGGCGGTGCGGCTCGCCGCCGTACTGGAGGACCGGGTCGCGGACGTCTACTCCGACCTCGTACGGGCCGCCGAGGGGCCGCTGCGGCGGGAGGCCGCGGACGCGCTGCGGGAGGCCGCGGTGCGGGCGGTGCGCTGGCGGGGCAGCGGCGTACCCTTTCCCGGGCTCGCCGAGCGGGCCGCCGACGGGTCCCTCAAGGACGGTGCCGGTGAGAAGGACGGGACGACGGGTGCCGACGCCAAGATCGGCTCCGATGCGGACGCCCGGACCGGCACGACGCACTGAAGCAGGCTCTGAAAGGGAACACAGCACGTATGGGTTTTGAACCGCCGCAGCGTCTGGTGCGAGCGCTCGGCGAGTCGTACGGGGATACGGCCGCCGGGAAATGGCTCGCGGGGCTTCCCGCACTGACCGGTCAGGCGCTGGCCGGGGCCGGAGAGGAACTGTCCGTGGACCGGGTCGCCGCCCCGGGCGGGCGCAGCAGCCTGGTCCTCCTGGTGCGAGGCGGTGACGGCGCCCCGGCGGCACTGAAGATCGCTCCGTCCGGTGCGGCGCCCGAGCTCGAAAGGGCGGCGCTGGCGCACTGGAACGGCTGGGGCGCGGTGCAGCTGATCGCGCCGGGTGAGGACCTGCTCCCCGGGCACACGGCCGCCGGCGCCCTGCTGCTGGAGCGGCTGCACCCCGAGATGTCGCTGCGTTCGCTGCCGGAGGCGAAGGCCCTGCTGGAGGCGGCGGGCACGGTACGGCGGCTGTGGGTCGAGCCGCCCGCCGGGCACGCCTTCGAGACGGTCGCCGAACGGACCGCGCCGCGGACCGCGCCCATGCGGGCCGCCGCCGCGGCCGATCCGGACCTTGAGCCGCTGGTCTCGGCGGCCCTGGCAGCGCGCGAGGAACTGGTCGCCCACTCCCCCGAAACCCTGCTGCTGCACGGCAACTTCCGGCAGAGCAAGGTGCTCTCGGGCGAGCGGGCGCCCTGGCTGACGGTCGGGCCCGAGCCGCTGGTCGGCGAGCGGGCCTACGATCTGGCGCGGCTGGTGCGGGACCGGGTCGAGGATCTGATCGCCTCGTCCGGTGGCGCGATGACGGCCCGGCGCAGGATCAAGAAGCTCGCGGACGCGCTGGACGTGGACCGTGAGCGGCTGCACGGCTGGACGCTGTTCCGCGCGGTGGAGTCAGGTACCCGGGCGCTGGCCGCCGGCCGGGGCCAGGAGGGCGAAGTGACGCTGGAGTTCGCGAGCTGGCTGTAGAGCCGCCTCCGGCAACGCCGAAGGGCCCCGCACCGAAGCAACGGTGCGGGGCCCTTCGCCGTGTTCCGGGGCGGGTCAGCCCTGCTCGGTGAGGCGGGCGATCGCCTCGTCGACGGTGAGCTCCTCGCGCTCGCCCGTGCGGCGGTCCTTCAGCTCCAGGACACCCTCGGCCGAACGGCGGCCTGCGACCAGGATCTTCGGGACGCCGATGAGTTCGGAGTCGGTGAACTTGACGCCGGGCGAGACGCCCGGGCGGTCGTCGACCAGGACGCGCAGGCCGGCCGCGCCCAGCTTCTCGGAGACCTCAAGGGCCAGCTCGGTCTGGAGCGCCTTGCCCGCGGCGACCACGTGCACATCGGCCGGGGCGATCTCACGGGGCCAGCACAGGCCCTTGTCGTCGGCGGTCTGCTCGGCGAGGGCGGCCACCGCGCGGGAGACGCCGATGCCGTACGAGCCCATCGTGACGCGGACGGGCTTGCCCTGCTGGCCGAGGACGTCGAGGGAGAAGATGTCGGCGTACTTGCGGCCGAGCTGGAAGATGTGGCCGATCTCGATGGCACGGTCCACCTGGAGGCCGGTGCCGCAGTTGGGGCAGGGGTCGCCCGCCTCGACGACGACGACGTCGAGGTAGTCGTCGACCTCGAAGTCACGGCCCGCGACGACGTTCTTCGCGTGCGTGCCCTCCTTGTTGGCGCCCGTGATCCAGGCGGTGCCGGACGCGATGCGCGGGTCGGCGATGTAGCGGACCTTCTCCAGACCCTGCGGGCCGACGTAGCCGCGCACCAGGTCGGGGCGGCCCACGAAGTCCTCGGCGGTGACGAGCTCGACGACGGCGGGAGCGAGGTGCTCCCCGAGCTTGCCGAGGTCGACCTCACGGTCGCCGGGCACACCCACGGCCACGATCTCGCCGTCGACCTTGACCAGGAGGTTCTTCAGGGTGGCGGAGGCCTGGACGCCCAGGTGCGCGGCGAGGGTCTCGATGGTCGGGGTGTCGGGGGTGTCCAGCTCCTCGACGGGGCCGGTTCCCGAGGCGTCGGCCGGGGTGGCCTTGAAGGTCACGGCCTCGGTGTTGGCCGCGTAGTCACAGCCGGGGCAGTCGACGAAGGTGTCCTCGCCGGCCGGGGCGGGCGCGAGGAACTCCTCGGACGCCGAGCCGCCCATGGCGCCGGAGACGGCGGAGACGATGCGGTGGTCGAGGCCGAGCCGCTCGAAGATCCGGATGTAGGCGGCGCGGTGGAGCTGGTACGCCTCGGCGAGACCCTCGTCGGTGGTGTCGAAGGAGTACGAGTCCTTCATCTGGAACTCACGGCCGCGCAGCACTCCGGCGCGGGGACGGGCCTCGTCGCGGTACTTGGTCTGGATCTGGTAGAGGATCACGGGCAGGTCCTTGTAGGACGAGCACATGTCCTTCACCACCTGGGTGAAGACCTCCTCGTGGGTGGGTCCGAGGAGGTAGTCGGCGCCCTTGCGGTCCTTGAGCCGGAACAGCAGGTCGCCGTACTCCTCGTACCGGCCGCTCGCCTCGTACGCCTCCTTGGGCAGCAGCGCGGGGAGCAGGACCTCCTGGCCGCCGATGGCGTCCATCTCCTCGCGGACGACGCGGCTGACGTTGTCCAGGACCTTCTTGCCGAGCGGCAGCCAGGACCAGATGCCGGCGGCGGTGCGGCGCACGTATCCGGCCCGGACGAGCAGCTTGTGGTTGAGCGTCTCGGCGTCCGCCGGGTCGTCGCGCAGTGTCTTGATCATCAATCGGGACATGCGCTGGACCTGGGCCATGGTGAACTCCTGCTCGGAAGGGTGATGTGCAGGAGGTTAACCGGGCGGCACGGGTGGGCGGAAATCGATTGGGTCAGTCACGCAAGCGGCGGAGCAGCGGAAGTGGTGCTCCCATGACCGCGTACGGCTTGGGAGCGCTGGGGAAGAGCACCTGCCGGGCCAGGTCCTGGTAACCGAGGGAGCGGTACAGACCGCGTGCCGGGCTCTCCGTGTCGATCGCGGAGAGGATGGAGCGGGGCTGGTCGACGGCGTCGGTGACGGTGGTGATCAGGGTGCGGCCGATCCCGCGGTTCTGGAACTCCGGGTGGACGTGCAGTTCGGTGATCACGAAGGAGTCGTCGAGCCAGTGCGCGGAGCCGGTGGCGCGCAGATAGGGCTCGACGACGGTGGACCACCAGTGAGCACGTTCGTTCGGCATGCCGTAGACGAAGCCGACGAGCCGGCCGGCCGGGGTCGTGGCGCCCAGCGCGCGGGCCCGGGGGTGGTCGAGGTGTCTGAGGACGATGTGGCGGCGTACTTCGATCTCGTCGGGGCCGAGGCCGAAGGCGACGGCCTGCACGGCGAGCGCCTCGTCCACGCGTGCGGCGAGATCGATCGGTGCGATCCGGACGCTGGGAGTGTGGGGGCCGCCCCCGGAAGCTGCTGCCATGGACAGACCCTACTGTCCGTGGCGGGGTGCGGGGTAGGTCAGAACAGCACGCTCATGAACGCGCCGACCTCGCGGAAGCCGATCCGGCTGTACGACTTGCGCGCGGGGGTGTTGTAGTCGTTGACGTACAGGCTGACGATCGGCGCGACATCGGTCAGTGCGTGGCGCAGGAC
>NZ_JAFMPZ010000351.1 GCF_017353455.1 Streptomyces laculatispora | reverse complement strand
CCGCGCCCCGGCGCCGGGGCGGCCGCACAGGCCCACGACTCCCGTACGGGCCCCGCGCAGGCCGCCATGGCCGCCGCCCTCACCGTCGCGTCCGGCGCCGTGCCCGCTCCCGGTGGTGGCCGGGCCGGTGCGCGGCGGGCGGGGCGGCGGCGCAGGGTGTCCGGCCGCCCCGAGAACCTGCGCCGCCTGGTGCCGCAGGCGCTCGTCGTCGCGTTCCTGGCGGGCGGCACCTGCGCGTTCATCGCCGACGACAAGGCGGTGACGCTGGACATCGACGGGGAGCCGCGCACCCTGCACACCTTCGCGGACGACGTCGGTGAGCTCCTCGCCGACGAGGGCATCGCCGTGGACGGGCACCGGACGGTCTCCCCGGACCCCGCCACCGCGCTCGGCGACGGCGACGAGGTCACCGTCCGCGGCCCGCGCCCGGTGACGCTCACGCTCGACGGGGTGCGGCGCCGGGTCTGGACCTCGGAGCACACGGTCGGCGACGCCCTGAGCCGGCTCGGGGTACGCGCGGAGGGGGCCTATCTCTCCGTTTCCCCGGCCACGCCGATCGGCCGCACCGGACTGGCGCTGGACGTGCGCACCGAACGCACCGTGACCGTGATGGCCGACGGCCGCGAGCACACCGTCCGCACCAACGCCGCCACCGTCCGCGAGGCCGTCGCGCGGGCCGGCGTCACCCTGCGCGGCGAGGACACCACCTCGGTGGCCCCTTCGAGCTTCCCGCGCGAGGGCCAGACCGTCTCGGTGCTGCGGATCACCACCGCCCGGGAGGTGCGCGAGGAGCCGCTGCCGTACGCCGTCGAACGGTCCGGGGACGGTTCGCTGGCCGCCGGTACGGAGGTGGTCGAACGGGAGGGGCGGGACGGTGCGCGCCGGGTCATGTACGTCCTGCGGACCGTCAACGGCGTCCGGCAGCGGCCCAGGGAGGTGGACGCCGAGGTCGTACGGGAGCCGGTCAGCCGGGTCGTGAAGGCGGGCACCGGGCCGCGTCCGGCGAGGAACACGCGCTGAGGCCCCGTGCGCGGCCCCGGCCCCGGCCGTGCGGGCGGCGGGGGCGAGATCCGGGGCCGCCCGGCGGCCGTAGGCTTGACGGGTGAGCACCACAGAGCCCGACGCCCTCCTGGGCCCCGCAGACATCCGCGAGCTGGCCGCGACGCTGGGCGTACGCCCCACCAAGCAGCGCGGCCAGAACTTCGTCATCGACGCCAACACGGTCCGGCGGATCGTGCGGACCGCGGAAGTCCGCCCGGACGACGTGGTGGTCGAGGTCGGCCCCGGTCTGGGTTCGCTGACCCTGGCGCTCCTGGAGGCGGCCGACCGGGTCGTCGCCGTCGAGATCGACGACGTGCTCGCCGGCGCCCTGCCGGCCACGGTCGCCGCCCGGATGCCGGAGCGCGCGGACCGGTTCACTCTCGTCCACTCGGACGCGATGCAGGTACGGGAACTGCCGGGCCCGCCGCCGACCGCACTGGTCGCCAACCTTCCGTACAACGTCGCCGTGCCCGTGCTCCTCACCATGCTCGACCGCTTCCCGACCATCGAGCGGACCCTGGTCATGGTCCAGGCCGAGGTCGCCGACCGGCTGGCCGCGCGGCCGGGCAACAAGGTCTACGGCGTGCCGTCGGTGAAGGCCAACTGGTACACGGACGTCAAGCGCGCCGGCTCCATCGGCCGCAAGGTCTTCTGGCCCGCCCCGAACGTCGACTCGGGACTGGTGTCCCTGGTGCGCCGGGCCGAGCCGGTCGCGACCACGGCGAGCAAGGCCGAGGTCTTCGCGGTCGTCGACGCCGCCTTCGCCCAGCGCCGCAAGACCCTGCGCGCGGCCCTGTCCGGCTGGGCGGGCTCCGCGCCCGCAGCCGAAGCCGCCCTGGTCGCGGCCGGGATCTCGCCGCAGGCCCGCGGCGAGGCACTGACCGTCGAGGAGTTCGCCGCCATCGCCGAGAACAAGCCCGCGCTGCCCGAAAGCGACAGCGCCGGAAGCGACAGTGCCGAGAGCGACAGCGCCGGAAGCGACAGTGCCGAGAGCGACAGCGCCGGGAGTGCCGAGTGAGCGTCACCGTCCGGGTACCGGCCAAGGTCAACGTCCAGCTCGCGGTCGGCGCCGCGCGCCCCGACGGCTTCCACGGCCTGGCCAACGTCTTCCTCGCCGTCGGCCTCTACGACGAGGTCACCGTCACCCCGGCCGACGAGCTGCGCATCACCTGCTCCGGGCCGGACGCCGCCCAGGTCCCGCTGGACGCCACCAACCTCGCCGCCCGCGCCGCCATCGCCCTGGCCGGGCGGCACGGCATCGACCCCCGGGTGCACATCCACATCGCCAAGGACATCCCGGTCGCGGGCGGTATGGCGGGCGGCAGCGCCGACGGGGCCGGTGCCCTGCTGGCCTGCGACGCGCTCTGGTCCACCGGCGCCACCCGGGACGAGCTCCTGGCCATCTGCGCGGAGCTGGGCAGCGATGTCCCGTTCAGCCTGGTCGGCGGCGCGGCCCTCGGGGTGGGCCGCGGCGAGCAGCTGACCCCGGTCGAGGTCGGCGGCACCTTCCACTGGGTCTTCGCGGTCGCCGACGGCGGCCTCTCCACCCCGGCCGTGTACCGCGAGTTCGACCGGCTCACGGCGGGAACCCGGGTGCCTGAGCCGGCCGCTTCCGGCGCGCTCCTGGACGCCCTGCGGACCGGTGACACCGCCGCCCTCGCCGCCGCCCTGAGCAACGGCCTCCAGTCCGCGGCGCTGTCGCTGCGGCCCTCGCTGGCCGACACCCTGGCGGCGGGCACCACCGCGGGCGCGGCGGCCGCGCTGGTCTCCGGCTCCGGGCCGACCACGGCGTTCCTGGCCGAGGACGGGGCAGCCGCCCGCAAGGTCGCCGATGCGCTGATGGCCTCGGGGACGTGCCGCGACGCCCGGATCGCCACGTCCCCGGCGCCGGGCGCCTCGCTCTGCTGACCGGGGCGTCGCGGAGGCCGGCCGGCGGGCCCCGGCCTGCCGGGCTCAGCCGAGCCGCAGGCTCCGCTTCGCCAGCTCGAACGCGGGCAGCATGGCCCGGTGCTCCTGGGAGTCCAGCCCGCCCAGGTGCACCACGACCGGTCCGTCCGGAGTGGCGACGGCGAAGGCCCTCGCCTCACGCGACTCCTCCATGATCTTGCTGTGGACGGTGTAGGCGACCTCGGTCACCGACAGCTTCCCGACCGTGGTTCGGGTGTACGCCGTCCTCGACGCGTTCTCGTCGGCCGCCACGAAGTCCTCCAGCACCTGACGGGGTGTGCCGCCCTTGCCGTCGCCCTGCCACACCCGCAGGAACCCGATGTGCCCGGCGGGCTTCGCGTCGATCTCGCAGGCCATGGAGACCGGGCCCTGCGTCCCGAGCGCGGCGTCCACGGGCGAGCCGGACTCGACGGCGACCGCCTGCGCCTTCCACCCCTTCGCCACGTCGAACGTGACCCGCAGCTCGCACCCGGAACCGGCGCCCCCGACCGTGCCGCCCTTGGCGGCCGTCTTCCCGGCAGCGCTCTTCGCCGCTGCTCCACCGCCCGGCTTCGCACCCGGTCCCGTGCCGTCGCCCGACTCCGGCGAACAGCCGGTCAACGCCCCCGCGACCAGCAGCACGGGGACGAGCCCCCGAACCGTACGACCCACCATGAAGTTCCCCACCCCAGCGAAATCCAGGGCCCGCCCCCCGGGCCTTGATCATTTCGGGCAAGGTACCGCAGGCGCGAAGCCGTGCGGGGGCCGGTCCTGGACCGGCCCCCGCACGGGTGAGCGGGCGCTCGTACGGAGCTCCGCACCGTGGCGACTACGCTGAAGGTCAGTGTTTTCCTTCGAGCTGGAGCGTACGTGGCCGTCAACCTCGTCAATGTCGAGCAGGTCAGCAAGGTGTACGGCACCCGTGCGCTGCTCGACGGTGTGTCCCTCGGTGTGTCCGAGGGGGACCGGATCGGTGTCGTCGGTCGTAACGGAGACGGCAAGACGACCCTCATCCGGATGCTCGCCAAGCTGGAGGACGCGGACACCGGCCGCGTCACCCACAACGGCGGGCTGCGTCTGGGCGTCCTGACCCAGCACGACTCGCTCGACCCGCAGGCGACGGTCCGCCACGAGGTCATCGGCGACCTCGCCGACCACGAGTGGGCGGGCAGCGCCAAGATCCGCGACGTGCTGACCGGGCTCTTCGGCGGCCTCGACCTGCCGGGCTTCGAGCACGGCCTGGACACCGTCATCGCGCCCCTCTCCGGCGGTGAGCGCCGCCGGATCGCGCTCGCGAAGCTGCTCATCGCCGAACAGGACCTGATCGTCCTCGACGAGCCGACCAACCACCTCGACGTCGAGGGGATCTCCTGGCTGGCCGGCCATCTGCGCGCCCGCCGCTCGGCGCTGGTCTGCGTCACCCACGACCGGTGGTTCCTCGACCAGGTCTGCACGCGCATGTGGGACGTCCAGCGCGGCACCGTCCACGAGTACGAGGGCGGCTACAGCGACTACGTCTTCGCCCGTGCCGAACGGGAGCGGATCGCGGCCACCGAGGAGGGCAAGCGGCAGAACCTGATGCGCAAGGAGCTGGCCTGGCTGCGGCGCGGCGCCCCCGCCCGTACGTCCAAGCCGCGCTACCGCATCGAGGCGGCCAACGAGCTGATCGCCGATGTGCCGCCGCCCCGCGACACCAGCGCGCTGATGAGGTTCGCCAACGCCCGGCTCGGCAAGACCGTCTTCGACCTGGAGGACGTGACCGTCCAGGCCGGACCCAAGACGCTGCTCACCCACCTCACCTGGCAGCTCGGCCCCGGCGACCGGATCGGCCTGGTCGGGGTCAACGGCGCGGGCAAGACCTCGCTGCTGCGGGCCCTGGCCGTGGCCGCCCGCACCCAGGGCGAGGAGCAGCCCGCGGCCGGGAAGGTCGTCGTCGGCAAGACGGTCAAGCTGGCCTACCTCTCCCAGGAGGTCGCCGAGCTCAACCCGAACCTGCGGGTGCTGGAGGCGGTGCAGCAGGTGCGCGACCGGGTCGACCTCGGCAAGGGCCGGGAGATGACCGCGGGCCAGCTCTGCGAGCAGTTCGGGTTCACGAAGGAGAAGCAGTGGACCCCGGTCGGCGACCTGTCGGGCGGTGAGCGCCGGCGGCTCCAGATCCTGCGCCTGCTGATGGACGAGCCCAACGTCCTCTTCCTCGACGAGCCCACCAACG
>NZ_JAFMPZ010000624.1 GCF_017353455.1 Streptomyces laculatispora | reverse complement strand
GCCCGCCCCGCCCGCCGTGAAGCCGCACATCACCACCCGCAAGGGCTTCGAGGTCGAGGGCGGTGACGACTCGCTGCCGCCGGTCTTCACGACGGTCCCGACCGAGAAGAAGATCGTCTTCCTGACGATGGACGACGGGGACGACAAGGACCCCGAACTGCTGCGGATGATGTCGGACCTGAACATCCCGTACAGCGCGTTCCTCAGCGACTACCTGGTGCGCGACGACTACGCCTACTTCAAGGACGCGCAGTCCCGTGGCGTCAGTCTCAACAACCACACGCTCCACCACCGTTACCTGCCCGGTCTCTCCCACGACGAGCAGAAGCGGGAGATCTGCGGCCAGCAGGACATCATCGAGAAGCAGTTCGGCAGCCGCCCCCGGCTCTTCCGGCCGCCGTACGGCAACTACAACGGCGACACGCTCCGGATCGCCAAGTCCTGCGGCATCACCGCCGTGCCCCTGTGGTCGGAGGAGGCCTTCCCCGACCACATGGAGTGGCGGGAGGAGGACCAGGACCTGCACCCCGGAGACATCATCCTCACGCACTTCCGCGGCCAGAAGGAATGGAAGGGCTCCATGCCCGACCTGGTCCGGGCCGTCATGAAGGTCATCACGGACAAGGGATACGCCGTGGCCCGGCTGGAGGACTACGTATGAGAAGGGCGCACCGGCTGCTGGCCGGACTGCTGGTCGCCGGTGCGCTCCTGACCGCCACCACCGGCTGTGCGCAGTCGGTGGACCCGATCGAACGGCTGGGCCGCAAGGCGGCGCAGCGGGTGAACCAGCCGCCGCGTGCGCCGGCGGCGCGGCCGGCGGAGGTGCGCGGTGACCACGGGGCACCGGGCTCGATGGTCGTCGTCGCCTGCGGCCGGGCACCGGAGTCGGGCCGCATCCGGCGGTTGTTCCCGTCGGCGCACTGGTGGCCGGGCGGCCCGGCGCGGCGCGACGGTGCGGGCCCGGGGGCGTGGTGCACGCGCCGTTGACATCAGGAACGGTCCGCCGGGGCCGGGCGTTCTCCCTGCGGCGGGGCCGGTTCGAGCCGGTCCGGGCCGCGGCGTCCTGCGAGATGGGCGCCACGAGGGGCGTGAATTGGCACTCCGCTTGACCGAGTGCTAACCGCGGTCATAGTCTCAGTGCTGGCACTCCCCACTGGAGAGTGCCAGCAGTACTGTGCGACCGGCAGGTCCGGCACCCGCGACGACGGGCCCACCTGGTCGCCACCCAAAGACTGTTAACCCCGTGAGATCTCCGAAGGGGGAGACCGGATCGTGTCGACCAGCACCAAGGTTGCGATCAAGCCGCTCGAGGACCGCATTGTGGTCCAGCCGCTCGACGCCGAGCAGACCACGGCCTCCGGCCTGGTCATTCCGGACACTGCCAAGGAGAAGCCCCAGGAGGGCGTCGTCCTGGCCGTGGGCCCGGGCCGCTTCGAGAACGGCGAGCGCCTTCCGCTCGACGTCAAGACCGGCGATGTCGTGCTGTACAGCAAGTACGGCGGCACCGAGGTGAAGTACAACGGCGAGGAGTACCTCGTTCTCTCGGCTCGCGACGTGCTCGCGATCATCGAGAAGTAATTCACCCACGTTTGCTTCTGTTCTGCGCCCCTGGCCCCCTGCGAAATAACTAGCCGGGCGGCGAGGGGCGCAGTTCTTGTTTTGAGAGGACAGTTCAGCTCCATGGCGAAGATCCTGAAGTTCGACGAGGACGCCCGTCGCGCCCTCGAGCGCGGCGTCAACAAGCTTGCCGACACGGTGAAGGTGACGATCGGCCCCAAGGGCCGCAACGTCGTCATCGACAAGAAGTTCGGTGCGCCCACCATCACCAACGACGGTGTCACCATCGCGCGCGAGGTCGAGTTGGATGACCCGTACGAGAACCTCGGTGCCCAGCTGGTGAAGGAGGTGGCGACCAAGACCAACGACGTTGCGGGTGACGGTACGACCACCGCCACCGTGCTCGCCCAGGCGCTCGTCCGCGAGGGCCTGCGCAACGTGGCCGCGGGCGCGTCCCCGGCCGCCCTGAAGAAGGGCATCGACGCCGCGGTCAAGGCCGTGTCCGAGGAGCTCCTCGCGACCGCACGCCCGATCGACGACAAGTCCGACATCGCCGCCGTGGCCGCGCTCTCCGCGCAGGACAGCCAGGTCGGCGACCTCATCGCGGACGCGATGGACAAGGTCGGCAAGGACGGTGTCATCACCGTCGAGGAGTCCAACACCTTCGGTCTGGACCTTGAGTTCACCGAGGGCATGGCCTTCGACAAGGGTTACCTGTCCCCGTACATGGTGACCGACCAGGAGCGTATGGAGGCCGTCCTCGACGACCCGTACATCCTGATCCACCAGGGCAAGATCGGCTCGATCCAGGAGCTGCTGCCGCTCCTGGAGAAGGTCATCCAGGCCGGTGCCTCCAAGCCGCTGCTGATCATCGCCGAGGACGTCGAGGGCGAGGCCCTGTCGACCCTGGTCGTCAACAAGATCCGTGGCACCTTCAACGCCGTCGCGGTGAAGGCCCCGGGCTTCGGTGACCGCCGCAAGGCCATGCTCGGCGACATCGCCACCCTCACCGGTGCGACCGTCATCGCCGAAGAGGTCGGCCTCAAGCTCGACCAGGCCGGTCTGGACGTGCTGGGCACCGCCCGTCGCGTCACCGTCTCCAAGGACGACACGACCATCGTCGACGGCGGCGGCAAGTCCGACGAGGTCGCGGGCCGCGTCAACCAGATCAAGGCCGAGATCGAGTCCACGGACTCCGACTGGGACCGCGAGAAGCTCCAGGAGCGCCTGGCGAAGCTGGCCGGCGGTGTCTGCGTGATCCGCGTCGGTGCGGCCACCGAGGTGGAGCTCAAGGAGAAGAAGCACCGTCTGGAGGACGCCATCTCCGCGACCCGCGCCGCGGTCGAGGAGGGCATCGTCTCCGGTGGTGGCTCCGCTCTGGTCCACGCCGTCAAGGTCCTTGAGGGCAACCTCGGCAAGACCGGCGACGAGGCCACCGGTGTCGCGGTCGTGCGCCGCGCCGCCGTCGAGCCGCTCCGCTGGATCGCCGAGAACGCGGGCCTCGAGGGCTACGTCATCACCTCGAAGGTCTCCGAGCTCGACAAGGGCCAGGGCTTCAACGCCGCGACCGGCGAGTACGGCGACCTGGTGAAGGCCGGCGTCATCGACCCGGTCAAGGTCACCCGCTCCGCGCTGGAGAACGCCGCGTCCATCGCGTCGCTGCTGCTCACGACCGAGACCCTGGTCGTCGAGAAGCCGGCCGAGGAAGAGGGCGAGGCCGGTCACGGCCACGGCCACTCGCACTAGCGTGTAGCTCCCCGCGCAAGCGGTGAGGCCCGGTACCCCGCGAGGGGTACCGGGCCTTTTGCATGGGACGCGGGCCGTGGGGCCGGCCGGGGAGGGCTACGCCGAGCGGAACAGCGCGTCCCCGTGGACCGGGTCCGCGAACGGGCGGCCGCTCGCGAACCGTTCCAGCTCGTCCAGCGCCTGGTCCGCCATCCGGTGCAGCTCATTGCCGAGCGAGCCCGCGACGTGCGGAGTCAGCAGCACGTTCGGCAGGTCGTAGAACGGCGAGGACGTACGGGGCGGATCGGGATGCGTCACATCCAGCACCGCGTGCAGCCGGCCGCTCGTCAGCTCGGGAAGCAGCGCGTCCTCGTCGACCAGCGAGCCCCGCGCGGTGTTGATCAGCGTCGCGCCCGCCGGCATCGCGGCCAACTGGGCGGCGCCGATGAGGTGGTGCGTCTCCGGGAGCTGCGGGGCGTGCACCGAGACCACGGAACTGCGCGCGCACAACTCGTCGAGCGTGGCGAGGCGGACACCCAGCCCCGCGGCCCGTTCCGCGCCGACGTAGGGGTCGTACAGCAGGACGTCCAGATCGAAGGGGCGCAGCAGCTCGATCACCCGGCGGCCGATGCGGGAGGCCCCGACGATGCCGATCGTGCGGCGGTAGTTGCCGGTGCCGTCCAGTTCGGCGAGCCAGTCGTGGTCGGCGCGCAGGGCGCGGTAGCGGTCCGCGGAGTGCAGGACGCGCTTGCCCGCGAAGAGGATCGCGGCGAGGGTGAACTCGGCGACCGGCAGGGCGTTGGCCCCGGCCGCCGAGGTGACGGCGATGCCGCGTTCCCAGCAGGCGTCGGTGATGTGGTGCTTGACCGAGCCGGCCGCGTGCACCACCGCGCGCAGCCGCGGTGCGGCGGCCAGCACCGGCGCGGTGAGCGGTGTCGCTCCCCAGCAGGTGAACAGCACCTCGGCCTCGGCGAGCGCGGCGGCCACCTCGGGCGTCGGGTCGGCCAGGTCGTGGGCGACGAGACGGGTGTCCGTACGGGTGAGGGCGGCCAGCCGGGCGTGGTGGTGTTCGGCGAGGAGGCGTCCGGCGATGCCGGGGCCCATCGCGAGCAGGGCCCGGGGCCGGTTGTCAGTGGCGTGCGGCATGGTGGAACTCGTACTCCTCGGGGCTCGCGTGGACGGTCACTTGACGCTGCCGGCGGTCAGGCCCGCCTTCCAGTGCCGCTGCAGGGAGACGAAGGCGACGATCAGCGGGATGACGGCGAGGAGGGACCCGGTGACGACGAGGGGGTAGAAGCTCGGCTCGCCATGGGTGTTGGTGTTCCACGAGTACAGCCCGAGGCTGAGCGGGAACAGCTTGCGGTCCGAGAGCATCACGAGGGGGAGGAAGAAGTTGTTCCAGATCGCGGTGAACTGGAAGAGGAAGACGGTCACGAACCCCGGCATGACCATGGGCAGCCCGACGGACCAGAAGGTGCGCAGCTCACCCGCCCCGTCGATACGGGCCGCCTCCAGGGCCTCGTTCGGTATGTACCCCGAGCAGAACACCCGGGCGAGATACACGCCGAACGGGTTGACCAGCACCGGGATCAGCACCGACCAGTAGGTGTTGACCAGACCGACCTTGGACGCCAGCAGGTACATCGGCAGGGCGAGTGCGGTGGTGGGCACCAGCACGCCCATCAGCACCAGGCCGAACAGCTGGTCCTTGCCCCGGAACGTGTACTTGTCGAAGGCGTACCCCGCGGCGACGCAGATCAGCGAGCAGACGAGCGCGCCACCGCCCGCGTAGCCGAGGCTGTTGAGGTACCAGCGGAAGTAGATGCCGTCACCGTAGGAGGCCAGGTTCGACAGGTTCTCGCCGAGGTTGAAGCCGTCGAAGGAGAACGCGTTGCCGGCGAGCAGGCCGCCGGTGTCCTTGGTGGCGGCGGTGACCAGCCAGACGAGCGGGAAGAGCATGTAGACGACGGCGAGCAGCAGGAAACCGTTGACCGCGGTCTTCGACATCCAGCGGCCGCGGGAGGCGGGGGAACTCATGCTTTCTTGCCCTTCCGGCCGGTGAAGCGGGTGACGACGAAGGACAGCAGCGCGGCGGTGAGCGCCAGCAGGATGGAGGCGGCCGCGGCGAGGCCGTAGTCGTTGCGTTCGAAGGCCGCGGTGTACGCGTACATGTTCGGCGTCCAGGTGGAGGAGACGGCGGAGCCCGTCCCCTTGTTGAGGATCAGTGGTTCGGTGAAGAGCTGGAGCGAGCCGATGACGGTGAACAGCGCGACCATCACGACCGAGGCGCGGATCAGCGGGACCTTGATGGCGATCGCGACGCGCCAGGCGCCCGCGCCGTCTACCGTGGCCGCTTCTAGCACGGAGCGGTCGATGGCCTGCAACGCGGCGTAGAAGATCACCATGTTGTAGCCGAGCCACTCCCACAGCGCGATGTTGACGACGGAGGGCAGTGCCCCGTCGGGCGAGAAGAAGTCGAAGCCGATTCCGCCGGACTCCATGGCGCTGACCACCGGGCTGAGCTGCGGTGTGTAGAGGTACACCCAGATCAGCGCGGCGATGATGCCGGGCACGGCGTGCGGCAGGAACAGCGCGAGCTGGAAGAACCGGCGGGCGCGGGCCAGCGTGGAGTCCAGCAGCAGGGCGAGGGCGAGGGCCCCGACGAGCAGCAGCGGAATGTAGAACAGGCAGTATCCGAGGAGTACGCCGAAGCCCTCGCGGAACGCCCGGTCACCCAGGGCCGCCGTGTAGTTGTCGAGCCCGCTGAAGACGGTCTCGGTGCCGCCGAAGCCCAGGCCGGACTGCTTCTCGGTGAACAGGCTGAGCCAGACCGCGTATCCGATCGGCAGCACCATGGCCAAGGTGAACAGTACGAAGAAGGGCCCCAGCAGGATGGCGGCGGTTCTGGTTGTCCGGGCGTGCCTCATCAGCCTGCGTCCTCGACCTTCAGACCGCGCTTCTTCAGCTCGGCGACCGTGGCGTCGTGCCCGGCCTTCACCGCGTCCTTGACGGTGGTGCCGCCGCTCGCGACCTTGCCGAACTGGTCCTTCATCGTGGTGTTCGTGGTGCCGGTCGTCGGGCCCCAGCTCCAGTTCGGGCCGATGGACGTCGCGGCCTCCTCGAACACCTGGTAGATGTCCTCGCCGCCGTAGAAGTCGGCGTCGAACGCCTTCTTCGCGACCGGGCGCAGGGACGCCGCGGCCGGGAACGCGCTCGAAGTGCCGGACTCGATACGGGCCTTGATGCCGTCCTCGGTGGTCGACATCCAGGTGGCGAACTCGACCGCCGCCTTCGCCTTCTTGCTGGTCTTCGTCACCGCGAAGGTGGAGCCGCCGAGCATGCCGCTGGCCGGCTTGCCGTCCCAGCTGGGCATCGGGGCGACGGCCCACTTGCCGCTCTGCTCGGGCAGGGTGCCCTTGAGGACGCCCGCGCCCCAGGCCGCGCCGAGGTAGCCGACGGTGCCGCCGTTCTTGAGGGAGTTGGTCCATTCGGGGCTGAACGAGGCGTTGGCGCGGATCAGGTCGTCGTCGAGCAGACCCTGCCAGTAGTCGGCGACCTTGCCGGTGGCCGCGTCGGTGGTGTTGACCTTCCAGGTGTCGCCCTCGGGCTTGTACCACTGCGCACCGGCCTGCCAGGCCATCGCCTGGAACGTGGTCGGGTCATCGGGGAAGAAGGTGCCGATGCGGGCCTTCTTGTCGGCCTTCTTGACCTTCTCGGCGGCCTTGCGGAACTCGTCCCAGGTCTTGGGGACCTCGACGCCGTACTTCTTGAACAGGTCCTTGCGGTAGTAGAAGGACTGCGGCGAGGCGTCGAAGGGGACGGCCCAGTTCTTGCCGCCGAGCGTCGTCAGCTCCACCGCCTGGGGCAGCAGCTTCTTCCGGATGTCCTCGGTGAAGTACTGGCCGATGTCCTGGAGCGCGCCCTGGCTGACGTACTCCGGGAGCTGCGGGTACTCGATGGAGACCAGATCGGGGGCGTTGCCCGCCTTCACGGCGTTGGAGATCTTGGCGTAGCCGCCGGCGTTGCCGGACGGGATCTCCTCGTAGACCACCTTGATGTTCTTGTGCGAGGCGTTGAAGGCGTCAACGACCTCCTTGGACCCCTTGGCCCAGCCCCAGAAGGTGATGCTGACGGGCTTGCCGTCGCTTCCGGCGGCGGACGTGTCGTCACCGCCGCCGCCGCAGGCCGTGAGAACGGCGAGGGCGGTGGCGGCGCCGACTACGGCGAGGGACGTTCTGCTCGAACTGCGGCTCACAGCGAGGCTCCTGAACAGGCGGCGACATTGGCGTTGGCCGTGATCCTTGGACCAGCCGTGACCGAAGTCAAGAGCGAAAGAGCGATTGATCGAAAAAAGATCAAAAGCGTTGTGAACGGAGACGGTACGAAGGCGTGCGGGGACCGTCCTCCGGATGTGCCCGGGAGTGCCTGCGGAAGCGTCCGCGGAAGCGCCTAGGGAAGCGGCGCTCCGCAGGAGTCCCTGACCCGGAGCTGCGGAAGCAGCGTCAGGTGCCGGCGGGGCGCACCTGCCTCCTGGCCGAGCCGCTCCACCAGCAGTTCCGTCGCATGGCGGCCCACCTCGCGCTTCGGCGGCGCCACGGCGGTGAGCGGGGTGTCCGCGAGCGCCGCCACCTCGTCGTCGTACGCGATCAGCGCCAGGTCCTGCGGCACGCGCACGCCCAGCTCGGACAGGCGCTGCACCACCTGGATGGCGTCCACGTCGTTGTGGATCAGCGCGGCCGTCGCCACTCCGGAGCCGACGGCCTCGCGAAGCGCCTGTACGGCCTCCTCGAAGGCCTCCGGGGCCTGTTCGGCCGGAACGGACTCGATCACGTCCTGGGGTACGCGCAGCCCGAGCGCGGCCAGGGCCTCCGCGTATCCGGAGCGCACCGCGAGGGCGGTCGGGGAGTCCGCGCGGGCCATCAGCAGCGGCGCCCCGTGCCCGAGGCGCACCAGGTGGCGCACGGCCAGCAGCACCCCGTGCCCGTGGTCCGAGCAGACCCGGTCCAGGCCGTCCAGCGGAGAGCCGGCGGTGGGCCTGCGCTCCAGCAGCACGGTCGGCACGGGCAGTGAGCTGATCCAGTCACCGAACGCGGAGGGGTCGCCCGGATGCTGCCAGCCGGGCGCGACCAGCAGCCCTTCGGCGCCCGCGGAGAGCAGCCCCTGGGTACGGGCGTGGTCCTCCTGCGGCCGGTAGTCGGAGATCCGCAGGATCAGCCGGGCCCCCGCCCGCGCGGCGGCCTCGTGGGCGCCGCGGATCACCTCGGCGAAGTAGTACGTCGCGGAGGGCGCGAGCATGCCGAGGACCAGGCCGCTGCCCGTGCTGCCGGGCCCGGCGGGGACGGTGTCCTGCGGCCAGGACACCGAGCCGTGGACCCGGTCGAGCAGGCCGCGGCCGGCCAGTTCCTCGACGTCCCGGCGCACCGTGACGGGCGAGACCCCCAGCTGCGAGGCCAGGTCCGACACCCGGGCGGAGCCCCGGTCCCGTACCAGTCCGAGCAGGCGGTCATGACGTTCAGCAGCACTCTCGCGCACGGCGGCAGTCCCCTCGCAGTGTGTGGCCCGGCCCGCGGCCCGGCCGGTACCGGAGCCGGTGTCCGACCCTAGACCCAACGTGATCGAACGATGGGAGTTTCGATCATTCAAACGTAATCCATTGACGTTCGATCAATCCAAGTCCAGGATTCCCGGCGATGCCGATCGGGCCGTTCGCGGCCCGTCCCGTCCCTGACTGTTCGTACGGAGGAATTGTGAGACATCGCGTCACCGCCGCGGCGCTCGCGGCCCTGACGGCCGCCGCCGGTCTGACCCTCGCAGGACCGAGCGCCGCGCAGGCGGCACCCGCCGGCCGCACCTTCCACGTGGACTGCGCCGCGTCCCCTCAGGGCGCCACCGGCAGCAGGCAGCACCCCTGGACCACCCTCGCCGAGGCCAACGCGCACACCTACGGCCCGGGCGACCGGCTGCTGTTCAAGCGAGGCGCCACCTGCACCGGCACCCTCGCCCCCACGGGCGCCGGCTCCCCCCGCGCACCGTTCACCATCGCGGACTACGGCAGCGGCCCGGACCGCGCCGAGCTCGACGGTGCGGGCGCCCACGACACCGTCCTGCTCTCCAACACGCAGTACGTGCACCTCAGGGCCCTGGAGATCACCAACGCCGACCACCCCGGCAGCGAGCGCAACGGCGTCCGCCTCCTCCTCACCGACTACGGGGTGGCCCGCGGCTTCGACATCTCCGGCCTGTACATCCACGACGTGCGCGGCGGCGACTTCAAGACCGTGTCCGGCTCCAGCGCGATCCACATCGCCGTCGAGGGCACCGCGAAGGCCAGCCGGTACGACGGCCTGGACATCGGCGGCAACCGCATCGAGGACGTCGACCGCGAGGGCATCTATTTCAAGTCGACCTTCTCCAGGCGCGATCTGGTCGGCCGGCAGCAGGACCCGGACGTCTACCCGGGCGAGTGGACCCCCAGCACCAGAGTCCGCATCCACCACAACACGCTCACGTCGCTGGCCGGTGACGGCATGAAGCTCGACACCACCAGCGGCGCCCGGGTCGACCACAACCGGGTCGACGGCTTCCAGCTCCGCTCGCCCTCCGCCAACGCGGGCATCTGGACCTTCAACACCGACGACACCACCGTCGAGTACAACGAGGTCTCGGGCGGCGGCAACACCCACGACGGGATGTCCTTCGACGCCGACGGCGCCTCGCGGAACACCGTCTTCCAGTACAACCACAGCCACGACAACAAGGGCGGCTTCCTGCTGATCTGCCCGTACGACGGCGCGAAGACCATCGGCACCGTCGCCCGGTACAACGTCAGCCGCGACGACGGGGCCCGCCTCATCCAGAACTGCTGGGGCCCGATCCTCGGCACCGAGATCTACAACAACACCTTCCACAACAAGGAGCAGATCCCCGGATACCTCGTCCAGGACGACGCCGGCAGCCCCGCCACCACCCAGCACGAACTGTCCGTCCGCAACAACGTCTTCGTCAGCGAGGGCACCGGCGGCTACGCCTTCAAGAACCCGACTCCCGGGCTCTCCTTCGACCACAACGCCTTCTACGGCATCGAGATGACCCGCCCCGACACCGGCGGCATCACCGCCGACCCGAAGCTCCGGACCGACTTCCGGCTCGGCGCGGGCTCGCCCGCCCTCGCCGCCGGAGCCGTCATCGAGAACAACGGCGGCAAGGACTACTTCGGCGACCGGCTGAAGCCCGGCGCCCCCAACATCGGCGCCTACGCGGGCCGCGGCGTGCGGTAACCGACCGCTCACTGAGGTCCGTACTTGCGGCCTGTCTTGGAGGTCACCCCTCCGAGCAGGCCGCGCGGCGTCACCTTGACCAGTCCCATCAGCGCCTTGTACCGCGGATCCGGGACCGAGACCGATTTGCCGCGCGCCAGGTCCGCCAGGGCCGCCGACACCAGCTTGTCGGCGTCGAGCCACATCCAGCCCGGGATGTTGCCGGTGCCCATGCCGGCCCGCTGGTGGAACTCCGTCCGGACGAAGCCGGGGCAGAGCGCCATCAGCCGCACGCCCGAGCCCGCCAGGTCCTTGGCCGCGCCCTGGGTGAACTGCACGACCCACGCCTTGGACGCCCCGTAGGTACCGCGCGGCACGAACGCCGCCACCGAGGCCACGTTCACGACGCCGCCCCTGCCGCGCTCCTTCATCCCGGCCGCGGCCGCCGAGGTCAGCCGCAGAACCGCCTCGCAGTGCACCTTCAGCATGGCCAGCTCATCGGCCATGGGGACGTCCAGATAACTGCCCTTGTTGCCGAACCCGGCGTTGTTGACCAGCAGATCGACGGACTGCAGCCGATCGCCCAGCCGCGCCTCGACCGCCGCGATCCCGTCGTCCGTGGACAGGTCCGCGGGCAGTACCTCGGCCTCGATGCCGTGCCGGTCGTGCAGCTCGGTGGCCTGCTCCCGCAGCCGCTCGGTGTCGCGGGCCACCAGGACCAGGTTGTGCCCCTCGGCCGCGAGCCGCCGCGCGAAGGCGGCCCCGATGCCCGCGGTCGCGCCCGTAATCAGTGCAGTCGTCATACGCGGCACGTTAGTGCCACCCGCGGGCCCGCGGCCGACCGCCCGGCGCTCCCCGCTCACCGCTGCCGCGCCGCGTACTCCCGCGCCCTCCTCAGCGGCTCGGGGTGCAGCGCCTCCCCGGCCGGGAGCAGGAGCGGCAGCAGCTCCTGCTGGGTCGTCACGGCCCGGAACTGGAGCTCCACCGTGACGTCGTGGTCCGGCCGGTGAACGATCTCCACCGGGTCACCGGACCGGATCGCGCCCGGCGTGATCACCCGCAGATACGCGCCGGGATCGGCCGCCCGCGTGTACCGCCTGACCCATTGCCTCTCGCCGAGGTGGCCCGCGAACGTACGGCACGGGATGCGGCCCGACGTGATCTCCAGGACCAGATCGGGGCCGATCCGCCAGCGCTCACCGATCAGCGCGCCCCTGACGTCCACCCCGCCCGTGGTCAGGTTCTCGCCGAAGCCGCCGTTGGGCAGTGGGCGCCCCAGCTCCCGCTCCCACCGGTCCAGTTCCTCGCGGGCGAAGGCGTACACCGCCTGGTTCGAGCCACCGTGAAAACGCAGGTCGCAGACGGCGTCCCCGGCCAGACCGCTGCCACCGGTGCCCTCCGGACCGGGGTCGGTGACCTGTACGGGGCCGTCGGCCGGGTGCTTGCCGATCCCGGTCACGCCGCCCGGGGAGTCGGTGTACGGCACGGCCACGGGCCGGCCCGTGTTCACGGTCAGCACTCTCATCGCGTCCATCCCCGCACGCTAGCGAACACTGGCTCAAAGTCGCACACGAATAATTCGCACCTTCTCCAAGAACCTCTTATATTTGAAGGGTGATCGAAGCCCGTCATCTCCGCGTCCTGCGAGCCGTGTCCACCACCGGCTCCTTCTCCGCCGCAGCCCGCGAACTGGGCTGCACGCAGCCCGCGGTCAGCCAGCAGATGAAGGCCCTGGAGGCCTCCGCCGGCACCACGCTGCTCATCCGGACCGGGCGCGAGATGCGGCTGACGCAGGCGGGCGAGGCGCTCGTGCGGCACGCCTCGGGCATTCTCGCCGGGCTCACCGCCGCCGAGGAGGAGGTCGCCGCGATCGCCGGTCTGCGGGCCGGCCGGGTCCGGCTGGTGTCCTTCCCGAGCGGCAGCTCCACCCTGGTCCCGGGTGCCCTCGCGGCGCTGCGGGCCGCGCACCCCGGCACCCGGGTCTCCCTGGTCGAGGCCGAGCCGCCCCATTCGGTGGAGATGCTGCGCGACGGCGACTGCGACATCGCCCTGGCCTTCCGGTACGGCACGCAGGGCGCCGAGTGGGACGACCTGGTGGTGCGCCCATTGCTCACCGACCGCCTGATCGGCCTGCTCCCCGATGTCCACCACCTGGCGGACCGGCCGGCGGTGGACATTGCCGAACTCGCCGGTGAATCGTGGATCGCGGGCTGCCCGCGCTGCCGCCGGCAGCTGGTGGAGGTCTGCGAGGAGTCCGGCTTCACCCCCCGGATCGACTTCGCGACCGACGACTACCCGGCGGTGATCGGCCTGGTCGGCGCGGGACTGGGGGTGGCTGTGCTGCCGGAGCTGGCGATCGAGTCGGTGCGCCCCCGGGGCGCCCGGACCGTCACCGTGGAGCCGGCCATCGAGCGCGAGATCGTCGCGCTGACCCTGCCCGATCTGGCGCAGGTCCCGGCGGTGGCGGCCACTCTGGACCAGCTGGCGCTGGCGGCCGCCCGTTGAGCGGACCGCGGCGCGTGCAGCGTGCGTAGCGCGTGCGCCGCACGCGGAGAAACGTTTCTGCCGTGCGAGTCTCTGCCGTGCGGCTGGGGTCAGCCGTGCCCGGGGGGTGAAGCGGGGCCGCCCGTGGGCGCCGTCGCGGCGATCAGCCGGTTGCGGGCCCGTCCCATGAGCTCCTCGCGCTCGTCCTCGGTCAGTCCGCCCCACACTCCGTAGGGCTCTCGTACCGCGAGTGCGTGCGCCGCGCACTCGGCGCGTACCGGGCACCGCATACAGACCTCTTTCGCGGAGGTCTCGCGGGCGCTCCGGGCGGCGCCTCGTTCCCCCTCCGGGTGGAAGAACAGCGAGCTGTCGACCCCGCGGCAGGCGGCCAGCAGCTGCCAGTCCCACAGATCGGCGTTGGGGCCGGGAAGGCGGGAGAAATCTGCCATTGCTTGTCCCCTCGAAACCATGCTGAGTCGGAAAAGTCGTCGTCATCCATCTTTGACCGTGTTCATGACCGTACATCTACGGTGTTAGTAGATGTAAATATGACTGATTGCGAATCTAGTCACAGACACCAGTAAAAGGGAAGAAAACCCGCCAAATGGGGCATAAGTTCCTGTGAAGATTCAGTTGACGGCTGGACGATCCGTGGCGCTCTCCTTCGTGTGCGCTCCCTCACGTAGAGTGCCGAACTCGGCTGTCCGACCCGTAACTCTTTCGAGTGACCATCGTTGAGAGTGCGGAGGCGGTTGGCAGAAAAAGCGATCGGGCAGATGTCCGAGAGCGTCAACCGCACAGGTGACGACTTGTAACAGCCTGGAGGCTCAAGGTGACGCGCATCAGCTTCGGAGGGCGGTCATGACATCCGTCCTCGTCTGCGACGACTCCCCGCTTGCCCGAGAGGCGCTCCGTCGCGCGGTCGCGACCGTGCCCGGCGTCGAGCGTGTGACGACGGCGGCCAACGGCGAGGAAGTCCTCCGCCGCTGGGGTGCCGACCGTTCGGATCTGATTCTGATGGACGTACGCATGCCCGGTCTGGGAGGTGTGGAGACCGTCCGCCGACTGCTCTCCGCCGACCCCGGGGCGAGGATCATCATGCTGACCGTCGCCGAGGATCTGGACGGCGTCGCCCTCGCGGTCGCCGCCGGGGCCCGCGGGTATCTGCACAAGGACGCCTCCCGGGCGGAGCTCCGGGCGACCGTCACCCAGGCGCTCGCCGATCCGACGTGGCGGCTGGCCCCGCGCCGGCTGCGGTCGGCCGAGATGGGTGCGGCGCCCACGCTCACGGCGCGTGAGATCCAGGTGCTCGAAGGGATGAGCCACGGCCGCTCCAACGCGGAGATCGGCCGTGAGCTGTTCCTCTCCGAGGACACGGTGAAGACGCACGCCAGGCGCCTGTTCAAGAAGCTCGGCGCCTCGGACCGGGCACACGCCGTCGCGCTCGGCTTCCGCTGGGGCCTGGTCCGCTAGGCCGTCTTCCGAGAAGTCCCGTCTGCCTCGCGGCGGGCGGGGCGGTCCCGGCCGGGGGCGCGCCAGGGTCTGTTCCGAGGCTCCGCCCGCCGTGCGGCGTCCGGCGTACACGCTCGCGGTGTCGTCGGATTCCCGGTGGCCCCTTCCCGGTATGTGACGCTTCCCGGCGGATGACGCATCCTTGAGATGTGGAGTTCCCTGGGAACGATTCGGTCGAGCGGAAGGGGAGGGCGCAGGACATGACTTCCGGCGCACCCGCTCATAACGCTTCGGTGCACAACTACGGACGCGGTGCCGCGGATGACGCGGCACCGAGGCACCATGGTTCGATGCGCGACGACGGAACGACGGTGATCGGTGCCCTGGTGCACCGAGCCGTCGAGGGCGACGCGCAGGCCACCCATGATCTGCTGGCCCATGTCCACCCCCTCGCGCTGCGCTACTGCAGGTCCCGGCTGAACCGGCTGCCCGGTGATGCCCGCCACTTCGTGGAGGACCTGGCGCAGGAGGTCTGTGTCGCGGTGCTGATGGCGCTGCCGCGGTACAAGGACACCGGCAGGCCCTTCGAAGCCTTCGTCTTCGCCATCGCCGGCCACAAGGTGGCCGATCTCCAGCGGGCCGCGATGCGGCACCCGGGATCGACCGCGGTGCCCTCCGACGAGATGCCGGAGCGGCCGGACGATTCGCTCGGGCCCGAGGAGCGCGCGCTGCTCAGCAGCGATGCGGCCTGGGCCAAGAGGCTCCTCGCCAACCTCCCCGAGAACCAGCGTGAGCTGCTGGTTCTGCGCGTCGCGGTCGGGCTGACCGCGGAGGAGACCGGACAGCTGCTGGGCATGTCGCCGGGCGCGGTCCGGGTCGCCCAGCACCGTGCGCTGAGCCGGCTGCGGGCCCTCGCCGAACAGTGAGCCCGGGCCCGTCGCGGGTCCCGTAGGAAGGTACAGAACCTCCGGGTGATCTTGCTCGTGGAATGAGACACGCACGGAGGCCGTTAGCATGGACATCCGCACCGATCAAGGCCATTTGGGGAAGGTGTCATGACTGCAAACGTCGACGGAGTGCCCGAGAAATTCGCGACGCTCGGGCTGACATACGACGACGTGCTGCTGCTGCCGGGCGCATCTGATGTGCTGCCCAACGCGGTCGACACCTCGTCGCTCATCTCGCGGAACGTGCGCGTGAACATTCCGCTGCTGTCCGCCGCGATGGACAAGGTGACCGAGGCCCGCATGGCCATCGCCATGGCCCGACAGGGCGGCGTCGGCGTACTGCACCGCAACCTCTCGGTCGAGGACCAGGTCAACCAGGTGGACCTGGTGAAGCGGTCCGAGTCCGGCATGGTCACCGACCCGATCACGGTCAGCCCGGACGCCACGCTCGGCGAGGCCGACGCGCTGTGCGCCAAGTTCCGCATCAGCGGCGTCCCGGTCACCGATCCGGCGGGCAAGTTGCTCGGCATCGTCACCAACCGCGACATGGCCTTCGAGTCGGACCGCTCGCGCCAGGTGCGTGAGGTCATGACGCCGATGCCGCTGGTCACCGGCAGGGTGGGCATCTCCGGCGTGGACGCCATGGAGCTGCTGCGCCGTCACAAGATCGAGAAGCTTCCGCTGGTCGACGAGACGGGCATTCTCAAGGGCCTCATCACGGTCAAGGACTTCAAGAAGGCCGAGCAGTACCCGAACGCGGCCAAGGACGGCGAGGGCCGGCTGCTCGTCGGCGCGGCCGTCGGCGCCAGCCCGGAGGCGCTGGACCGCGCCCAGGCGCTGGCCGGGGCAGGCGTCGACTTCCTGATCGTCGACACCTCGCACGGCCACAACAGCAACGCCCTCAACTGGATGGCGAAGATCAAGTCGGCCGTCGGCGTGGACGTCATCGGCGGCAACGTCGCGACCCGCGACGGCGCCCAGGCCCTGGTCGACGCCGGTGTGGACGGCGTCAAGGTGGGCGTCGGACCCGGTTCGATCTGCACCACCCGGGTGGTCGCCGGTATCGGCGTCCCGCAGGTGACCGCGATCTACGAGGCCGCGCTGGCGGCCCGTGCCGCGGGTGTCCCGGTCATCGGTGACGGCGGCCTGCAGTACTCCGGTGACATCGGCAAGGCCCTGGTGGCCGGCGCCGACGCGGTGATGCTCGGCTCGCTGCTCGCGGGCTGCGAGGAGTCCCCGGGCGAGCTGCAGTTCATCAACGGCAAGCAGTTCAAGTCGTACCGCGGCATGGGTTCGCTCGGCGCGATGCAGTCCCGTGGCCAGGGCCGCTCCTACTCGAAGGACCGGTACTTCCAGGCCGAGGTGTCCTCCGACGACAAGCTCGTCCCCGAGGGCATCGAGGGCCAGGTGCCCTACCGGGGCCCGCTGGCCAACGTCCTGCACCAGCTCGTCGGCGGTCTCCGCCAGACGATGGGGTACGTGGGCGCGGCCTCCGTCGATGAGATGGAGAGCAAGGGCCGCTTCGTGCGGATCACCTCGGCGGGTCTCAAGGAGAGCCACCCGCACGACATCCAGATGACGGTCGAGGCACCGAACTACAGCCGGAAGTAACGCAACAACGCAGGTGAGGGGCGGACCGGGGTTCCCGGGACCGCCCCTCACGCGCGTGTCGGGGATACTGGACAGCGCAGACGTAGAGGGAAAGGCCACACCATCGTGACTGAGATCGAGATCGGGCGCGGCAAGCGCGGCCGCCGGGCATACGCATTCGACGACATCGCCGTCGTCCCGAGCCGCCGGACCCGCGACCCGAAGGAGGTCTCGATCGCCTGGCAGATCGACGCCTACCGCTTCGAGCTGCCGTTCCTGGCCGCTCCCATGGACTCCGTCGTCTCCCCGCAGCACGCCATTCGCATCGGTGAGCTCGGCGGCCTCGGCGTGCTCAACCTGGAAGGCCTGTGGACCCGGCACGCCGACCCGCAGCCGCTGCTCGACGAGATCGCCGAGATGCCCGTCGAGTCGGCCACCCGCCGGCTCCAGGAGATCTACTCCGCCCCCATCCAGGAAGAGCTGATCGGCCGGCGCATCAAGGAGGTGCGCGACTCCGGTGTCGTCACCGCCGCCGCGCTCTCCCCGCAGCGCACCGCCCAGTTCTCCAAGGCCGTCGTCGACGCGGGTGTGGACATCTTCGTCATCCGCGGGACGACGGTCTCCGCCGAGCACGTCTCGGGCGCGGCCGAGCCGCTCAACCTGAAGCAGTTCATCTACGAGCTGGACGTCCCGGTGATCGTCGGCGGCTGTGCCACGTACACCGCCGCCCTGCACCTGATGCGCACCGGCGCGGCCGGTGTCCTCGTCGGCTTCGGCGGTGGCGCCGCGCACACCACGCGCAACGTCTTCGGCATCCAGGTCCCGATGGCGACCGCGGTCGCCGATGTGGCCGGTGCCCGCCGCGATTACATGGACGAGTCCGGCGGCCGGTACGTGCACGTGATCGCGGACGGCGGCGTCGGCTGGTCCGGCGACCTGCCGAAGGCCATCGCCTGCGGTGCGGACGCCGTGATGATGGGCTCCCCGCTCGCCCGCGCTACGGACGCGCCGGGCCGCGGCCGTCACTGGGGCATGGAGGCCGTCCACGAGGACGTGCCGCGCGGCAAGCTGGTCGACCTCGGCTCGGTCGGGACGACGGAGGAGGTCCTCACCGGTCCTTCGCACACCCCCGACGGCTCGATGAACATCTTCGGCGCACTGCGCCGGGCGATGGCGACCACGGGCTACAGCGACCTCAAGGAGTTCCAGCGCGTCGAGGTGACGGTGGCGGACTCGCAGCACCGCCGCTGAGTACGCGCAGTACGACGGGAGGGCCCGGACGGCGATCGCGCGATCGCCGTCCGGGCCCTCCCGTGTGTCGCGACCGCGACTATTCGGCGGCCTTCTTCGCGCCGGAGAACGCGGCGACCGCCGCGACGGCGAAGAAGAGGTACGAGATGAAGTTCGAGTCGGCCTTCCAGGCCTCGTTCAGCGCACCGAAGTGGTCGAAGAACAGTTCGGAGACCGTGACCGGGTAGTCCTTGGCCGCGATCATCGCCTCGCCGAGCAGCTGGCCGAAGTAGACGGCGATCAGCGCGAAGACGGCGCTGAGGACCGGAAGCGCCGGATTCCGGCCGCCGACCTTGCCCGACGCGAAGCCGACGACGAAGCCGACACCCACGGCCGCGTAGCCGATCTCGTGCTTGGTGGCGCCGATGATGGCGCCGTAGATGGCCCCCGCGACGACGGCTGCGACGACTGCGGCAAGGATTCCGAGCCCGACGTTGTCACGCGCCGGTGCCACCGGGGCGAACGGGGTGCCGCCGCCGAACTGGACGCCCGGCTGGCCCGGCTGACCGTACGGACCCGGCTGCTGGCCCGCGAAAGGGTTGCCGGTCGGGGCGGCGGGCTGCTGGCCGGCGTACGGGTTGCCGTCCTGGGGCTGCTGCGGCTGGTTCGGCGGTGGTACGGGCTGGCTCATTCGGGTTCCCCCCTGGACGGATACGCACGACTGTGCGAGAAGTGACGCCGCAGGCTAGCAGTCACGTCGGACATCGGCCCAGAAATTCCTTGGGGGGACTGAGGTCAGAGCCGGTGCGCGGCTCCGGCGGGCGTCGCGCCCCGGGTGTCGAGGAGCAGTTGCGCCTTCACGGCGAGGCCCTGGAGGTCGTACGTACGGTGGTGCTGGAGCAGCACCGTGAGATCGGCGCTGGAGGCCGCCTCGTACAGTGAATCGGCCCGGGGGACCGGGAGTTCACGTACCCGCCAGTCCAGGACGTGCGGATCGTGGTAGCCGATCTGGGCCCCCATGTCCATCAGCCGGGTGGCGATCTCGCGGGCGGGGGAGGCTTCCTGGTCGGCGAGGTCCGGCTTGTAGGTGACGCCGAGCAGCAGCACCCGGGCGCCGCGCACGGATTTCCCGTGTTCGTTGAGGAGGGTGGCGCAGCGCTGGATCACGTACTGCGGCATCCGGTCGTTGATCTCCTGCGCGAGCGAGACCATCCGCAGCGGGTGGCCGGGGGTGCGGCTGCTGTACGGGAGGTAGCCCGGGTCGACCGGGGCTCCGTGGCCGCCGACGCCGGGGCCGGGGCGGAAGGGCTGGAAGCCGAAGGGCTTGGTCTCGGCGCACCTGATGACGTCCCACAGGTCGACGCCGATGTCGTGGCAGAGCACGGCCATCTCGTTGACCAGGGCGATGTTGACGTGCCGGAAGTTGGTCTCCAGGACCTTCGTCATCTCGGCCTCGCGCGGGCCGCGGGCGCGTACGACCTTGTCGGTGAGCCGGCTGTAGAAGGCCGCGGCCGATTCGGTGCAGGCGGGGGTGAGGCCGCCGATGACCTTGGGGGTGTTGGCGTAGACGTGGGTGCGGTTGCCGGGGTCGAGCCGGGTCGGGGAGTAGGCGAGGTGGAAGTCGCGTCCGCCGCGCAGCCCGGAGCCCTTTTCGAGGAGGGGGAGCAGGAAGTTCTCGGTGGTGCCGGGGGGCACGGCCGATTCCAGCAGCACCGTGGTGTGCGGTCGCAGCCGGGCGGCGAGGGCGCGGGCCGCGTCGCCGATGGCACCGAGGTCCAGGGTGCGGTCGGGGCCGAGCGGGGTGGGCGCGCAGATCACGGCGGTACGGACCCGGCCCAGCTCGGCCTCGTTGGTGGTGGGGCGGAAGCCCCCGGAGAGCATGCGGCGGACGTCGGACGCGGTGAGCGGTCCCTCGACGGGGGTGCGGCCCGCGGAGAGCTCCGCGAAGGCCCGGGGGTCGGTGTCGTAGCCGACGGTCTGGATACCGGCTGCGACGGCGGCTTGGGCGAGGGGCAGGCCGAGGTGACCGAGTCCGATGACGGCGAGGTCTGCAGGCACGTGGGTGGCCGTCCTTCCCTAAGACCATGAAGACAGAAAGCGCAACCGCTGGGGACAGCGCAATGTCAGACTAGGCGTAAATATGACCTATATGTCGCATTGTGTGGTCCCGGTTGTCCGGGTGTTGTCCACAGGCGGTGGCTGAAGTCGCAGAGCGCGGACAGAATCGAGGGGTGGGCACGGGCATTCGACCCCACGGTCGGACCGCACCCCCGTGCCCGGACCACCCCGATCTACCGGGAGGCAGTAGTGAGGACAGCGACACTGGGACCCGCGGAACGCGGCGAGGCGCTCGCAGCGATGGCCGAGCGCGAACTGGACGTGCTGGTCGTGGGGGCGGGCGTGGTCGGCGCCGGGACGGCGCTCGACGCGGCCACGAGAGGGCTCGCCACCGGTCTGGTCGAGGCTCGCGACTGGGCGTCCGGCACGTCGAGCAGGTCGAGCAAGCTGATCCACGGCGGGCTGCGCTACCTGGAGATGCTCGACTTCGCGCTCGTCCGGGAGGCGCTGAAGGAGCGCGGGCTGCTGCTGGAGCGGCTGGCCCCGCATCTGGTGAAGCCGGTGCCGTTCCTCTATCCGTTGCAGCACAAGGGCTGGGAGCGGCTGTACGCGGGCTCGGGCGTCGCGCTGTACGACGCGATGTCGGTGTCGTCCGGGCACGGCCGCGGACTGCCCGTGCACCGGCACCTCTCCCGCAGCCAGGCCCTGCGCGTCGCGCCCGCGCTGAAGCGGGACGCCCTGGTGGGGGCCCTGCAGTACTACGACGCCCAGATGGACGACGCCCGCTATGTGGCGACGCTGGTACGGACCGCCGCCGGCTACGGCGCGCACGTGGCGAACCGGGCCCGGGTGGTCGGCTTCCTGCGGGAGGGCGAGCGGGTCGTCGGCGTCCGGGTGGAGGACGTCGAGGCGGGCGGTGAGTACGAGGTCAGGGCCAAACAGGTGGTCAACGCCACCGGCGTCTGGACGGATGACACCCAGGCGCTGATCGGTGAGCGCGGCCAGTTCCACGTCCGGGCGTCCAAGGGCATCCACCTGGTCGTCCCGAAGGACCGCATCCACTCCTCCACCGGCCTGATCCTGCGCACCGAGAAGTCCGTGCTCTTCGTCATCCCGTGGGGGCGGCACTGGATCGTCGGCACGACGGACACCGACTGGGACCTGGACAAGGCGCATCCCGCGGCGTCCAGCGCGGATATCGACTATCTGCTGGAACACGTCAATTCGGTCCTGGCCACGCCGCTGACCAGGGACGACGTCGAGGGAGTCTATGCGGGGCTGCGGCCGCTGCTGGCCGGCGAGTCGGACGCGACCAGCAAGCTCTCGCGCGAGCACACGGTGGCGCATCCGCTGCCGGGCCTCGTCGTCGTCGCGGGCGGGAAGTACACCACGTACCGGGTGATGGCCAAGGACGCCGTGGACGAGGCGGTGCACGGCCTCGACCAGCGGGTGGCCGAATGCGTCACCGAGGACATTCCGCTGCTGGGCGCCGAGGGCTACCGCGCCCTGTGGAACGCGCGGGCCAGGATCGCCGCCCGGACCGGACTGCACGTCGCCCGGGTGGAGCATCTGCTGAACCGGTACGGCGCCACGACCGAGGAGATCCTGGAGCTGATCGTCGCCGATCCGGTGATGGGTGAACCGCTGCCGTCCGCCGACGACTACCTGAAGGCCGAGATCGTCTACGCGGCCTCGCACGAAGGGGCCCGCCACCTCGACGACGTGCTGACCCGGCGGACCCGGATCTCCATCGAGACCTTCGACCGGGGCACGCGTTCCGCGCAGCTCTGCGCGGAGCTGATGGCTCCGGTGCTCGGCTGGGACAAGAGCCAGATCGCGCGGGAGGTCGCGCACTACGAGAAGCGGGTGGAGGCGGAGCGGGAGTCGCAGCGCCAGCCCGACGACCTGACGGCGGACGCGGCACGGCTCGGGGCGCCGGACATCGTGCCCATTTAGCTGAGTACCGGACTCTGAACGTCAGGTGTGCAGAACAACGGTTCAGTGCCGTGTGCCGGGCAGCCAAGTCGCCTACGTGCTGCTGGGGGGCGCTGCCTCGATCCGGGAGAACACCGACACGGACGCTCGCCAGTAATGCCACCAGGGGAGGCTGAGAGGCCGAGACAAACAGGACGGGCCCGCGCGGCGTCGCGCGGGCCTGTCTCCTACGGGCAGAACTCCGCTTCCAGGAGTGCGGGTTCGAGCGTCTCCGTGCCGGTCAGGATGTCCGTGTCGATGCGGTACGTCAGGATGTGGCCACCGTCGCGGCTTGCGGCGGTACGGACGTAACTGCCCGCTATGCGGCCGTTGTGACCCCAGACGGTGACTCCGCAGGAGAGCCGCTCCGGGTAGATCCCCAGGCCGTAGTTCCCTTGCGCCGCAGCCGTGTTCAGCATCCCGGCCAGCTGTGCGGGCGGGAGCAGTCGTCCGCCCAGCAGGGCCGCGAAGAAGCGGTTCAGATCGGAGAGCGTGGAGATCAGCTCACCGGCGGCGCCCGCGGTGCGCGGGTCGAGTTCGGTGGCGTCGATCAGGCCGCCGCCCGCCGGATCGCGGGAGTAGCCGCGGCCGTGCGGTGCGGGCAGGGTGGTGCGGGCCCCGGGCAGGGAGGTGCCGGTGAGGCGGAGGGGAACGATGATGCGGCGCCGGATCTCGGCGGCGTAATCGTGGCCGGTGACGCGCCGAACGACCAGGCCCAGCACGGCGTAATCGGTATTGGAGTAGGCGAACACGCCGGGGCGGGTCGTGGGGCGGTGGCTCGTCGCCGTACGGATCGCGGCGGTGGCGGAGACCGGATGCGCGGACCTGTCGTCGGTGTAGTCGTAGAGCCCGCTGGTGTGGCTGAGCAGGGCGCGCAGGGTGATGCGGCGGCCGTCGTTCCCGTGACCGCGGATCAGTCCGGGCAGAAAGCGCTCGACCGGTTCCGACAGCCGCAGTCGTCCCTCATGGGCGAGTTGGAGCACGACGGTGGCGACGAAGGTCTTGGTGATGCTGCCCGCCCGGAAGCGGTCCGCGTACCGGATGCCGGGACCCGTTGACCGGTAGATGCCGGAGCCGGCGGCGGAGGGGGCGCGTATCAGGAGTGCGGCAGTGGGGGCTTCGCCCTGGACCAGGAGCCGTGGCAGGTAGGAGGCTGCGGGCGTGAGGTGTGGTTCGCTGGGCAGGCTCGCTGTTCCGAGGCAGAGCAGCGCTGTCGCCAACAGGGTGACGAGCGGTGCCCTTAGAGTCGGCATGGCAGGGAGTCCCTTCCTCCGGCCACATCATGGCGGACCCGGGCCCCGGCACCAGGACCGGTCCCGGGGTAGGGGACAATGAACGCTCTGCCAGGGCGGGTTGATCGCAGAGGGGACGCATGTCGGAGGCGGAGCAGGCACGGGAGCCCCAACGGGACAAGGACGGACGTCTCCTTGCGGGGCGGTACCGGCTCGGGGAGGTGCTCGGCCGGGGCGGTATGGGCACGGTCTGGCGCGCCGTGGACGAGACGCTGGGCCGCACGGTCGCGGTCAAGGAGCTGCGGTTCCCGACAGCCATCGACGACGACGAGAAGCGCCGTCTCATCACGCGTACGCTGCGCGAGGCGAAGGCGATCGCCCGGATCCGCAACAACGGCGCGGTCACGGTCTACGACGTGGTCGACGAGGACGACCGGCCGTGGATCGTCATGGAACTCATCGAGGGCAAGTCGCTGGCCGAGGCGGTGCGCGAGGACGGTGTCCTGACACCGAGACGGGCGGCCGAGGTAGGTCTGGCCATCCTCGACGTGCTGCGTTCGGCGCACCGCGAGGGCATTCTGCACCGTGACGTGAAGCCGTCCAACGTGCTGATCGCCGAGGACGGCCGGGTCGTGCTGACCGACTTCGGGATCGCCCAGGTCGAGGGCGACCCCTCCGTCACCTCCACGGGCATGCTCGTCGGCGCACCCTCGTACATCTCGCCGGAGCGGGCCCGCGGGCACAAGCCCGGCCCGCCGGCCGACCTGTGGTCGCTCGGCGGACTGCTGTACGCGAGCGTCGAGGGCTGCCCGCCGTACGACAAGGGCTCCGCGATCGCGACCCTGACCGCGGTGATGACCGAACCGCTCGACCCGCCGAAGAACGCGGGCCCGCTGGAAGAGGTCATCTACGGTCTGCTCGCCCGGGACCCCGAGCAGCGGCTCGACGACGCGGGTGCGCGCGCCCTGCTCAGCGACGTGATCGACGCCCCCGAGCAGCCGGACGTCCCGGTACCGCCACCGGCCGACGCCACCCAGGTGATGGCGCTGCCCAAGGTGCCCGCCCCCGCCAGGCCGGCGTCCAAGTCCGGTGAAGCGGGCGAGGGCACCCGCGACCGGCTGCGGGGCGCACTGCGCTCCGCGCGGAACGCCAAGGCGGCGCCCGTCGCCGCAGCGGGCACTGCCACCGCGGCACCGTCCGCACCGGCCCGGCCCGCCAAGGCCCCCGCGACGGCCGCCGCCTCCGGGGCCCTGCCGTCGCCGCGTCCGGCCACCTCTCCGAGTACCCTGCCCCGGGCGTCGCTCACGGACGTGGTGCCGCGCCGCACCCTGGCGGTCATCGCGGCCGTCATCGTGCTCGCCGTGCTCGGGACGGTCCTCGCGCTCACGCTGGGCGGGGACAAGGGCGCCGACAACGCGGGCAAGGGCAAGGACGACACCTCCGCCTCGGCCGGTTCGTCGACGGGCGGCGGCTCCGCCGGTACCGCCGGTACGGAACAGGGCGGCAGCGGCAAGGAGCAGGGCAAGGACCCGGGCAAGGGCCAGGACGGGAACGACGGCCAGGACCAGGACAAGGGCAAGGACGACTCCGGCAAGGGGTCGGACAGCTCCGACGACGACGCGGAGGGCAAGGACGCGCTGCCCGCCGGGTACAAGTGGGTCACCGACAAGCGGTTCCACTTCACCATGGCGATGCCCAAGGGATTCGCGCGCAATTCGATCGCGGGCAGCAACTCCGGCGGCATCTACAACATCGACAAGGGCTTCCCGCGCGTCCAGATCGACTACAACAGCTCGCCCGGAGATGACGCGGCCGCCGCCTGGAACGGGCTGAAGGGCGCGGTCGCCGGCAGCAGCAGCGGATACCAGCACCTGGGTATAGAGAAGGTCGAGTACAACGGGTACCCGACCGTCGCCGACTGGCAGTTCGAGCGCAACGAGCACGGGCAGCGCAGCCGGATCCTGAACCGGGGCTTCAAGGTCGACGCCAAGCGCGGCTACTCGATCATGATCAGCTGCAAGGTCGACGAGTGGGACGGCGAGGCGTGCAAGACGCTGCGCGAGACGGCGTTCGACACGTTCAAGCCGCTCGGCTGAGGGTGCGGCCGGCGGACCGGGTTGCGGGGACCTTCCGCGCGGCCGCCGGTTGCCACGTATTGTGAGAGCTCGAAGACCGTACGCAGCCGGGACCGCAAGTCAATTGCACGGTAAGTGACCGCAATTGGTGGGATTCGTGCGGTCTACGTGACCGAGGGACAGCGCGCTCCGGGGAGGCGTCGTGGACGACTATGCGGGTCGGGTGCTTGCCGACCGCTACCGCCTTCCGCTGCCCCCGTCGGATGCGTACGAACTGGTCGAGACCCGGGCGTTCGACACATACAGCGGACAGGAAGTCCTGGTCCGGCAGGTGCCGTTGCCGGAGGTCGTGGACGCGGAGGTGCTCGACGCCGACGGCCTGCCCACGCCGGCCCGGCGCACGAGCGGACGCACGGTGCGGCGGTCCACCGATCCGGCGGTCCGGCGCGCCATCGAGGCCGCCCAGGCGGCGGCCCAGGTGCCCGACCACCCGCGGCTCGACCAGGTCTTCGACGTGTTCGCCGAGGCGGGATCGCTCTGGATAGTGAGTGAACTGGTCGCGGCCCGCCCGCTGGCGGCCCTGCTCGCGGAGCGCCCGCTCAATCCGTACCGGGCCGCGGAGATCGGCTCCGACGTCCTGACGGCGCTGCGCGTCCTGCACGCCCACGGCTGGACCCATCGCAACATCACCGTGCGCACGGTGCTCATCTGCGACGACGGACGCGTCGTGCTGACCGGCCTGGCGGCCGGGGCGGCGGAGGAGGCCCTCTGCGGGTACGTGCCGGTGCCGCGCCCGGACGACGCCGAGGACGACGGGGAGTACGGTCGCCCCGCGGTGGAGTCGGGCCCCACCGGCCCGTACGTGCCGCCGACGGCCGGGGCGGGGTCCGACGACCCGTACGCGCTGCCGATGGCCGAGTACGACTCCCCGTACGACTCCGGGGCCGATGACCCGTACGCGCTGCCGATGGCCGACTCCGACGCCGAGTACGAGTCCGACTCCGACGCCGAGTACGAGTCCGACTCCGACGCCGAGTACGAGTCCGAGTACGAGACCGACCCGCACGAGCCGTCCGACCCGCACGCGCCCTTCCGGCCGCCTGCGCTGTCGCCGCCCGCGCG
>NZ_JAFMPZ010000623.1 GCF_017353455.1 Streptomyces laculatispora | reverse complement strand
CCCCGGACACGTCCCCCGGCGCACCTCCGAGCCCGTCCGGCGCCTGAGAACGGAAGCCTGGCGCCCGAGGCGGGGGCTACCGGTCCGTTTCCGGCTCCGGAACCGGCTGCACCCCCGCCAGTTCCGCCGGCTCCGCCGACTCGTACAGCTCGAACCAGATCGACTTGCCCGCACCCCGCGGATCGACCCCCCACGCATCCGCGAGCATCTCCATCAGCACCAGACCCCGCCCGCTGGACGCCATCTCCCCGGGCCGCCGCTTGTGCGGCAGCTCGTCGCTGCCGTCGGCCACCTCCACCCGCAGCCGCCGCTCCCCGTGCTCCCCGCTGGCCTGGGCGACCAGCAGCGCGTCCCCGTCCGTGTGGACCAGCACGTTCGTGGCCATCTCGGAGATCATCAGGACGGCCGAGTCGACCTGCTCCGGGTCCGCCCAGTCGTGCAGCATCTCGCGCACCTGCTGCCGGGCCGCCGAGATCCGCTCCGGTTCGGCCTGGGCGATGGTCAGCGCGGTCCGCCGCGGCGCGGTCCGGCGGGACGTGGTGCCCTCGCGGCGCAGCAGCAGCAGCGCGACGTCGTCCTCGCGCCGGTCCGCGAGCGGGCCCGTCGTGTAGTGCGAGGCCGGCCCGTGCACCGCCTGCACCAGGGCGTCCGCGAGCTTCTCCAGATCGTCGGTGTGCTGCTCCAGGATCGGCCGGAGCCGGACCCAGCCGGTGGCCAGGTCGTGCCCGCCGGTCTCGATCAGCCCGTCCGTGCAGAGCATGATCGTTTCTCCGGCCTCCAGCGTGACCCGGGTCGTCGGGTAGTCGGTGTCCGCCTGGATGCCCAGCGGGAGCCCGCCCGTCGTCTGCCGGATGACCGCGGTCCCGTCCGAGGTCATCACCACGGGGTCGGGGTGCCCGGCCCGTGCGATGTCGAGGATGCCGGTTTCCGGGTCCGCCTCGGCGTACAGGCACGTCGCGAAGCGCGCTCCCGTGTGCTCCGCGTCGTCGTGCGCGTCGGTGAGCCCGGAGAGGAAGCGCGAGGCCCGCGAGAGCACCGCGTCCGGGCGGTGCCCCTCGGAGGCGTACGCGCGCAGGGCGATCCGCAACTGGCCCATCACCGCCGCCGCCCGCACGTCGTGGCCCTGGACGTCGCCGATGACGAGGGCGATACGGCCGTTGGGGAGCGGGATCATGTCGTACCAGTCGCCGCCGACCTGGAGCCCGCCCCCGGTCGGCACATAGCGTGCGGCCACCGTCATCCCCGGGACGCTGAGCACCAGGGACGGCATCATCGTGCGCTGGAGCCCCTGCGAGAGCTCTCGCTCGGTCTCGGCGATCCCGGCGCGGGCCAGTGCCTGTGCGAGCATCCGGGCCACCGTCGTCAGCACGGACCGTTCGTCCGGCGAGAACGCCACCGGATGCCGGAAGCCGGCCATCCAGGCGCCCATCGTGCGCCCCGCCACGATCAGCGGCAGGAAGGCCCAGGAGTGGCGCCCGAACCGCCGGGCCAGCGGCCAGGCGGCCGGGTAGCGGGCGTAGTAGTCCTCGGCGGTGGGCAGATAGATCGCCCGCCCCGTCCGTACGACCTCCGCGGCCGGGTAGTCGGTGTCCAGCGGCATGTCGTTGAAGGGGCCCTCGTCACCGGCGTGCTGACCGTGGTGCCCGACGATCGTCAGCCGTTCGCCCTCGACCCCGAAGACGGCCAGTCCCTCCGGCGAGAATCCGGGCATGGAGAGCGAGTAGGCCACCCGCAGTACTTCCTCCGTCGACCGGGCCTCGGCCAGCGCCCGCCCCGCGTCCAGCAGGAACGCCTCCCGGGACCGGCGCCAGTCGCCGGTGATCGGGGTGTGCGCCCCGGTGGTGCCGGGCTGCGGCTCGGCGACCTCCTGGAGGGTGCCGACCAGCATGTAGTCCGCGCCGCCATCGGCCGGGAGCGGCTTGGAACGGCTCCGTACGGTACGCAGCACCCGGCCGCGCTCGTCCACGATCCGCAGCCGGGCCTCGGCGAGCGTGTCCTCGGCGACGGCCAGGTTCACCACCCCGTAGACCTCGTTCCAGTCGACGGGATGGAAGCGGGAGCGCACCTCCGACTCACGGAAGACACCTGACTCGGAGGGCAGCTCCAGCAGCCGGGCCGCCTCCGCGTCGAGCGTGACCGTCCCGGCTGCGTTGTCCCAGCGCCAAAGACCGGTCGCGGTCGCGGCCAGGACATCCTCGGTGCGCATTGCCCCACTTTATGAAGATGTACGGCCCAAACGCCACCGAGGGTCGCCCCGTCCCGGGTCCACCGGTGATCCCGCTGGGGACAATGGCAATGAAACGGTCCGGTCGCGGGCGGTAGCCTGGGGTGGCTGTATCCGCCCCCAACCGCGAAGACTGGATGAACGACGATGCATCGGTACAGGTCCCACACCTGCGGCGAGCTCCGCGCCTCTGACGTCGGCACCGACGTCCGGCTGAGCGGCTGGCTGCACAATCGCCGAGACCTGGGTGGCATCCTCTTCATCGATCTGCGCGACCACTACGGTCTGGTGCAGCTCGTCGCCCGGCCCGGCACGCCCGGCAACGACGCCCTGGCGAAGCTCACCAAGGAGACCGTCGTACGGATCGACGGCAAGGTGTCCGCCCGCGGCGCCGACAACGTCAACCCGGAGCTCCCGACCGGTGAGATCGAGATCGAGGTCACCGAGGTCGAGGTGCTGGGCGAGGCCGCGCCGCTGCCCTTCACGATCAACGCCGAGGACGGGGTGAACGAGGAGCGGCGTCTGGAGTACCGCTTCCTCGACCTGCGCCGCGAGCGCATGCACCGCAACATCATGCTGCGCTCCTCCGTCATCGCCTCGATCCGCTCCAAGATGGTGGCCCTCGGCTTCAACGAGATGGCGACGCCGATCCTCACCGCGACCTCCCCCGAGGGCGCCCGTGACTTCGTCGTCCCGTCCCGGCTGAACCCGGGCAAGTTCTACGCGCTGCCGCAGGCCCCGCAGCAGTTCAAGCAGCTGCTGATGATCTCCGGCTTCGACCGCTACTTCCAGATCGCGCCGTGCTTCCGCGACGAGGACGCCCGTGCCGACCGGTCGCCCGGCGAGTTCTACCAGCTCGACGTCGAGATGTCCTTCGTCGAGCAGGAGGACGTCTTCCGCCCGATCGAGAAGCTGATGACCGAGCTCTTCGAGGAGTTCGGCAACGGCCGCCACGTCACCTCGCCCTTCCCGCGCATCCCGTTCCGCGAGTCGATGCTGAAGTACGGCAACGACAAGCCGGACCTGCGCGCCAAGCTGGAGCTCGTGGACATCTCCGACGTCTTCGCGGACTCGGAGTTCAAGGCGTTCGCCGGCAAGCACGTCCGCGCCCTCCCGGTGCCGGACACCGCGGGCCAGTCCCGGAAGTTCTTCGACGGCCTCGGCGACTACGCAGTCGAGCACGGCGCCAAGGGCCTCGCCTGGGTCCGGGTCGGCGAGGACGGCAAGCTGGCGGGCCCGATCGCCAAGTTCCTCACCGAGATGGACGTCAAGACCCTCACCGAGCGGCTCTCCCTCGTCCCCGGCCACGCCGTGTTCTTCGGCGCCGGCGAGTTCGACGAGGTCTCCAAGATCATGTCGGTCGTCCGCGTCGAGGCGGCCAAGCGCGCCGGTCACTTCGAGGACGGCGTCTTCCGCTTCTGCTGGATCGTCGACTTCCCGATGTACGAGAAGGACGAGGACACCGGGAAGATCGACTTCTCGCACAACCCCTTCTCGATGCCCCAGGGCGGTCTGAAGGACCTTGAGGAGAAGGACCCGCTCGACATCCTCGCCTGGCAGTACGACATCGTCTGCAACGGCATCGAGCTGTCCTCCGGCGCCATCCGTAACCACGAGCCCGAGCTGATGCTCAAGGCCTTCGAGATCGCCGGTTACGACCGCGAGACCGTCGAGCACGAGTTCGCGGGCATGCTCCGCGCCTTCCGCCTCGGCGCCCCGCCGCACGGTGGCATCGCCCCGGGTGTCGACCGCATCGTGATGCTGCTGGCCGATGAGCCCAACATCCGCGAGACGATCGCCTTCCCGCTGAACGGCAACGCCCAGGACCTGATGATGGGTGCTCCCACGGTGCTGGACGAGACCCGGCTGCGCGAGCTGAACATCCAGCTCCGCAAGCCGGTCGCGCCCGCGAAGGACGCCACCGAGAAGTAGCCCGTCAGCTGCACCGGGTTTCACGTGAAACAGCCCCTGGCCACCCGGCCGGGGGCTGTTCCGCGTCCCGGCCGTGCCGACTGCCCGCACCGGACAGCCTGCCCACACGGGGATGCGGCCCGCACCGCAATCACACAGGAACCCACAGCCTGCGCTCACGCCCCTGCCAGCTGGGCTCCCTAGCCTCCCCTGCATGACAGAGAATCAGGGACCCGCGCACAAGAAGGACCTGACCCGTCGCCGGATGATCCTCGCCGGTGGCGCGGCCGTGGCCGCGGCCGGAATCGGAGCCGGAGCCGTCGCGAACGCCTCGGCCGGCGAGAGCGGCGGCGAACGTGGCGGCAGCGGCGGCGGGAAGAAGCCCACCGGGCAGGGCGAGGCGTGCTACCGGCTCACCTCGGAGACCACCGAGGGCCCGTACTACATCGACGCCGACAAGATCCGTAAGGACATCACCGAGGACAAGGAGGGCATCCCGATGACCCTCCGCCTCAAGGTGATCGACTCCGACACCTGCAAGCCGCTCAAGCGGGCGGCCGTCGACATCTGGCACTGCGACGCCCTGGGCGTCTACTCCGGATACGAGAGCATGAGCACGGGCGGCCCCGGCGGTCCGGGCGGCGGCCCCCCGCCGACCGGCGCCCCCACGGACGCACCGACCGGCGCACCGACCGACGCCCCCACCGGTACGCCCCCGTCCGGCGGCCCCGGCGGCCCCGGCGGCCCCGGCGGCGGTGGCGGCGGGCACAGCGAGCCCACCGACGACGAGCGCTATCTGCGGGGCACCCAGCTCACCGACCAGCACGGGTACGTGGAGTTCCGGACGATCTTCCCGGGCTGGTACCAGGGCCGTGCCGTGCACATCCACACCAAGGTGCACGTCGGCGGCAGGATGACCGATGCCGGGTACGAGGGCGGGCACACCTGCCACACCGGCCAGTTCTTCTTCGCGGAGTCCGCGGTCCTGGACTCGGCGAAGGCCGAGCCGTACTCGGCCAGCACCACCACCCGCACGACCCTCACCGAGGACACCATCTACGACCAGAGCGGTGTCACGGGCGGGCTGATGAAGCTCTCGTACCGGAAGAACCACATGGCGCGCGGTGTCGTCGGCTCGATCACCATGGGCGTGGACCCGGACGGGACGCAGGACGGGACGGGGATGTGATCGCACCGACCTGACCCGATCGCGCCGATCGGCCCACCGACGCCTCCTCAGGCCTCCGTTCCCCCGCGGAGCCGAAGGGCCCGGAACCGGAGCAGCACCCGGTTCCGGGCCCTTCGTGATGTGCGCCGACAGACGTGCACCGACAAGGGCTGCGCGCATACAAGTACATGAATCACGCGAACGGGTACAGCCGGATGGCCCCGGTGCCGGATTGGCCGGTCCCGGCTGCGGCAAAGACTGCCTGGGCCGACATCGGCACAGCGGACCTCACGCCGCGTCCGCAAAGCCCCCGCGGCTTCGCCGCCGACTGCTGAGGAGCCACCGTGTCCGTGCCCCGTTCGAGCGTTCCCCTGCGGCTCCCGTACGTCGTCTGTGCCGTCTTCGTCCTGCTGCTGGCCGCGTGCGGAACGGGCGGCATCATCGGTTCTCGTGAGAGCGGTGCCCCCACGAGGACCACGGGCTCCCCCGGCGTTCCCGGCCCGTCGGCGGGCGGCGCGTCGGCGGCCGGGCCCGCCGCCGCACCGCCCAGGGCGTCGCCCGCCCCGCCGCGGGAGATCCCGGGGCTCGGCCCGCGGACCAGGGCGGCGATCCCGGCCGGTACCCGGCAGGTGTTCGTCGTCACGGGCGAGTCCCCGGACTCCAACCGCTCCACCGCCGTGCTCTACACCCGGGACGGCCCCGCCGCGGACTGGCGGGCCACGGCGCCCTGGGCCGCCCACAACGCCCTGAACGGCTGGACGGCCGAGCACTGGGAGGGAGATCTGCGCTCACCCGTCGGCGTCTACACGCTGACCGCGGCGGGCGGCCGGCTCGATCCCCCGGCCATGGTGTTCCCGTACGACCTGAGCCCGGACTTCAAGGTGGAGGGCGAGGGCTTCCACGGGGAGCCGCTGGAGGGCTCCTTCGACTACGTCATCGCCATCGACTACAACCGCCTCCCCGGCACCTCCCCCCTGGACCACACCCGTCCGCTCGGCACGGAGCGTGGCGGCGGCATCTGGATCCACGTCGACCACGGCGGCCCCACCCAGGGCTGCGTCTCGATCAGCGAGGGCCGGATGAGGGAGCTGCTGAGCCTCCTCGACCCGGCCAAGGACCCCGTCGTCGTGATGGGGGACGCCGCGTCCCTGGGCGGCTGAAGTCGCTGCGGGCCAGGTCCGCGGACCGTAACCTGGAGACTGCCCGACCGGTTCTTGAGGAGGCAGGCGTGAGCGTGGTCGACGACAGTGTGCTGACACAGGAGGTCTTCGAGGACCTGGCCCGTCATGCCATACGCGCGGAAGAAGCGCTGCGTCTGGAGTTCGTGAACGGGAAACTGGGGGTCAAGGCTGTGCCGGACGGGGATCACGGGCGGATCATCGCCTGGCTCACGCAGATCTGCATGCAGTCGGATCCGCGTAACTGGCTTTTCGCGGAGCAGGGCCTGCGCGTCGAGACGTACCGGAAGGGCAACGCGCGTCCGGACGGAACGCTGGCCCGAATCGACACCTTCGTCGGCCAAGGCGAATGGGCAGATCCCGCCGCCGTCCTCATGCTCGTCGAGGTCACCTCGTACGACGACGACACCGACCTCCGGGACCGGGTCGAGAAGCCGCGTGCGTACGCGGAGACCGGCGTTCCCGTGTACCTGCTCATCGACCGCGACAGCTACGAGGTCAAGGTGCACTCCCAGCCGGACGGTGTGCGGTACGAGACGGTGGTGACGGTCCCGTTCGGCAAGACGGTCCGGCTGCCCGACCCGGTGGGCATCGAGCTGGACACCGAACCGCTCAAGAACTGGGTCCGCTGACCGGAGCCCGAGCCGGAGCCCGGCACGCGAGAAGGGGCGGGACCGCCAGCGCGGTCCCGCCCCTTCTCGCATACGTACGAACCCCTTACTCGGGCTTCTCCTCCAGGCGCGGGAACAGCACCGCGCCCTTCGTCACCGTCGCGCCCGCCGGCAGCCGGCCCCAGGTGGCGGCTTCCTGCACATGCTGGCCGGAGAGCGCACCCAGGGACTCCTCGGCACCCAGGCACTCCCACAGCTTCTGCGAGGTGTCCGGCATGACGGGGTTCAGCAGGACCGCGACACCGCGCAGCGCCTCGGCGGCCGTGTACAGGATCGTCGCGAGACGGGCCCGGCCCTCGGGCGACTCGTCCTTGGCGACCTTCCACGGCTCCTGCTCCGTGATGTAGCCGTTGACCTGCTTCACGAAGTCGAAGATCGCCAGGATGCCGCCCTGGAAGTCCAGCTCCTCGCCGATCTTCCGGTCGGCCGTCGCGACGGCCTTCGCCAGCCCGTCCCGCACCGCCTGCTCGGCCTCACCCGCGGCCGTGGCCCCGGGGAGCGCACCGCCGTAGTACTTGCCGACCATGGCCGCGAGGCGCGAGGCCAGGTTGCCGTAGTCGTTGGCGAGCTCGGAGGTGTAGCGGGCGGTGAAGTCCTCCCAGGAGAACGAGCCGTCGCTGCCGTACGCGATGGCCCGCAGGAAGTACCAGCGGTAGGCGTCCACGCCGAAGTGCGAGGTCAGATCCTGCGGCTTGATGCCCGTCAGGTTCGACTTCGACATCTTCTCGCCGCCGACCATCAGCCAGCCGTTGGCGACGACCTTGCCGGGCAGCGGCAGCCCCTGCGCCATCAGCATCGCCGGCCAGATGACCGAGTGGAAGCGCAGGATGTCCTTGCCGATCAGGTGCACGTTCGCCGGGAACGTACCGTCGAACTTCTCCTGGTTGGCGCCGTAGCCGACCGCCGTCGCGTAGTTGAGCAGCGCGTCGACCCACACGTAGATGACGTGCTTGTCGTCCCACGGGACCGGGACGCCCCAGTCGAAGGTCGAGCGCGAGATCGACAGGTCCTGGAGACCCTGCTTGACGAAGTTCACGATCTCGTTGCGGGCCGACTCGGGCTGGACGAAGCCGGGGTTGGCCGCGTAGAACTCCAGCAGCTTCGGGCCGTACGCGCTGAGCTTGAAGAAGTAGTTCTCCTCCTTGAGGATCTCCACCGGCTTCTTGTGGATCGGGCACAGCTTCGTGCCGTCCTCCGCCTCGATCAGGTCGCCGGGGAGCTTGTACTCCTCGCAGCCCACGCAGTACGGGCCTTCGTACCCGCCCTTGTAGATCTCGTCCTTGTCGTACAGGTCCTGCACGAACTCCTGCACACGGTCGGTGTGCCGCTTCTCCGTGGTACGGATGAAGTCGTCGTTCGCGATGCCGAGGTGCTCCCAGAGGGGCTTCCAGGCCTCCTCGACGAGCTTGTCGCACCACGCCTGGGGTGTGACGTTGTTCGCCTCGGCCGTGCGCATGATCTTCTGACCGTGCTCGTCCGTGCCGGTGAGGTACCACACCTTCTCGCCGCGCTGACGGTGCCAGCGGGTGAGCACGTCGCCTGCGACGGTCGTGTAGGCGTGGCCCAGGTGAGGAGCGTCGTTGACGTAGTAAATGGGGGTCGAGACGTAGAAACTCCGCACGTCCTCGCCCCCCTGCTTCTCTGATCCAGTGGCCGCCATGGTCGAAATCCTAACGGTCCGGGGGAGGTCCACTCGCACCGATAAACCCGGCGCCGGGCGCGGAGCGCTCAGCGGAGAGCTTTGCGAAACATCGCTTCCCGTAGCAAAGACGCATCCTGGGATGGAGTGGACACGCATGCACGAGGCAGAGGACATCACGATGCGGGTACTGGTCGCCGAGGACGAGGAGATCCTGGCTGAGCTGGTCGCCACCGGGCTGCGGCGGGCGGGGTTCGCCGTCGACACGGTGTACAGCGGTGATGCCGCCCAGGCCTATCTGGGGCTGCACGACTACGACGTCGTCGTCCTGGACCGCGACCTGCCCCGGGTGCACGGCGACGACGTGGCCCGCGGCCTCGTGGCCTCCGGCTCCCGGACCAGAATCCTGATGCTCACCGCCGCCGGGTCCATGGAGGACCGGGTCTCCGGGCTCGACCTGGGCGCCGACGACTATCTCGGCAAGCCGTTCGAGTTCCCCGAACTCGTTTCGCGGGTACGCGCGCTGCGGCGGCGCAGCGCCCGCCCCGTACCGCCGCAGCTGGAGCGGTACGGAATCCGGCTCGACACCGTACGGCGTACCGCGTCCCGCGACGGGCGGGAGCTGGACCTCTCGCCGAAGGAGTTCGCCGTGCTGCAGCTGCTGCTGGAGGCCGACGGCGGGACGGTGAGCGCGGAGGAGCTGCTGGAGCGGGCCTGGGACGCCAATGCCGACCCCTTCACCGGGGCCGTCCGCGTCTGCATGAGCAAGCTGCGCGGCAAACTCGGCGAACCTGCGGTGATCCGCACCGTGCAGGGTGTCGGGTACGCCCTGTGAAGCGTCCGGCCCGGGCGCCGCACGCCACGATCAGGACCCGGATCGCGCTCGTGTACGGCGGGGTGTTCCTGGTGCTCGGCACGGCCCTGCTCGTCACCGTCAACCTGGCCTCCCGCGCCGGTACGGACTCGCAGGCCCGCTCCATCGCCCGCACGGCCGCGGTGGTCCAGCCCGGCTACGCGGTGAACGGCCCCCTCGTCACCCGCCGGAACCTCGGCCCGCCGACCGTCTACGACCTCACCGACCACGTCAGCGACGCGGCCGGTCATCAGCTGCTCATCTGGTCCGCCGCCTCGCTGCTCGTGATGACGGCCTGCGCGGTGGGCGTCGGATGGTGGACCGCGGGGCGGGTCCTGCGGCCCGTCCACGCCATGACCGCCAAGGCGCGCAGGCTCTCCGAGCACACGCTGCACGAGCGGATCGCCTCCAGCGGCCCCGACGACGAGCTCAGGGAGCTGGGCGACACGCTCGACGCGCTGCTCGCCCGGCTGGAGCGGGCCTTCGACAGCCAGCGGCGGTTCATCGCCAACGCCTCGCACGAGCTGCGGACCCCGCTGGCCACCCAGCGGGCGGCGATCCAGGTCGGCCTGGACGACCCGACGCCGGACGACCTCGTGCGGACCCGGCAGACGCTCCTGGACAACAACCGGCGCAGCGAGCGGCTCATCGAGGGGCTGCTGGTGCTGGCGCGCAGCGAGCGCGGGCTCGCGAAGGGCGAGCGGGAGGACGTGGACCTGGCCCGGGTGGTGGCGGAGGAGGCGGCCCGGCATCCGGGGGTGACGGTCGAGACCGTGCCCTGCGCGGTGCTGGGGAACCGGATGCTGCTGGCCCAGCTGGTGGGCAATCTGCTGGCCAACGCGGTGACGTACAACGTGCCCGGCGGGACGGTGGAGGTGTCGCTGGCCACCGCGGGCGGGAACGGGGTGCTCGTGGTGCGCAACACCGGTCCGGTGGTGGACGGGGCGGACATTCCCGGGCTGTTCGAGCCGTTCCGGCGGGGCGAGGGCAGGGACCGGATGGGGCCCGGCTCCGGGCTCGGCCTTTCGATCGTACGTTCTATAGCAGTGGCGCACGGCGGTACGGTCACGGCGGTGCCGGGCCCGGAGGGCGGGCTCGCCGTGACCGTACGCCTGCCAGCCGATCAGGCTCCGGCGGCGACCCAGGCGGGCAGCGCGGCGAGCACCTCGCGGTAGAACGCGGCGTCCGCGACCTCGCGCGGGGCGGGGCCCGCGTGGAAGAAGCCGGCGTTCGGGGCGTCCAGCTTCCGCAGGAAGTCGAAGCCCTTCCCGTCCTCCTCGCCGAACGCGACGAACTGGAAGAACAGCGGCAGCCGTGCCGCGTCCGTCAGGGCCTGGCGGGCGGCCTGCTTGGCGTCCGGCGGGCCGTCCGTCTGGAAGATCACCAGCGCCGGGCCGGTGGCCTCGGTC
>NZ_JAFMPZ010000350.1 GCF_017353455.1 Streptomyces laculatispora | reverse complement strand
CGTCGGCGACCGACGGGAGTTCCAGCGGGTCGCCGCCGCGGCCGATCAGGGCGACCCTGCGCAGCACGGCGACGAGGTGGTCGCAGAGCCGTCGCACGGTGTGGTCGGGGCAGGGCGTCGGGCCGTCCAGCCGCTCCGGGGGAAGGGTGGTCAGGGTCGCTCCGGCCAGGGCGACGGCCTTCCACAGGGCGGTGCGGGGATCGGCGGGGGCGGTGCCGGAGTGGCGATGGGCGGTGTGGTGCGTGGTGTTGTCGGTCATGGCCTCATCCTGGAAGCGAAACTGGCCACCTTCTGGCCAGTTTCCGGAAGAGAATGACCGGCATGAGAGCTGATCGTCTGGTGGCGCTGCTGCTGTTCCTCCAGTCGCGTGGACGGGTGACCGTCGCCGAGGTCGCGGCCGAACTCGACGTGGCCGAACGTACGGCCCGCCGCGATCTGGAGGCGCTGGCCACCGCCGGGATCCCCGTCTACTCGCAGCGCGGGCGGGGCGGCGGCTGGTCGCTCGTCGGCGGAGCCCGTACCGACCTCACCGGGCTGACCGCCGACGAGAGCCGGGCACTGTTCCTGCTGGCCGGGCCGTCCTCGGCCACGCCCGAACTGCGTACGGCCCTGCGCAAGTTGGTACGGGCCCTGCCGGTGACCCTGCGTCCGGACGCCGAGGCGGCGGCACGCGCCGGAGTCACCGATGCCACCGACTGGTCGCGGACCGCGGTCACGGCCGACGCACCCCGGCTCGACGCGCTCCAGCGGGCGGTGATCGACGGGGTGCAGGTCCGGCTCGGATACGCGGGCCCCGGCAGGCCGGCCGGTGAGCGGACGGTGCATCCGCTCGGGCTCGCGTCCAAGGCGGGTTCCGCGTATCTCGTCGCCGGTACCGAACGCGGTCTGCGGACCTTCCGGCTCAGCCGCGTCACGTCCGTCGAGGCGACCGGTGAACCCGTCGTGCGGCCCGACGGTTTCGATCTCGCCACGGCCTGGCGTTCCCTCGCCGCGGCGGTGGAGGACCGCATGCACGCGGTGACGGCGCGGGCCCTGGCCGACCCAGCGGCCGAGGTGATCCTGCGACGGCTGTTCGGCGGCCGGCTGCGGATCGGTGCGGGGGCCGCGGACGGGCGGCTGGAGATCGAGGTGGACGGCCCGTCACCCGAGGTGCTGGCCTCCCAACTGGCCGGGCTGGGCGCACAGATCGAGGTCCTCGGCCCGCCGCGCACGAGGGCCCGGCTCGCGGAGCTGGCGGCCGAACTCGCCTCCGTGTACGGAGTCCCGGACGCGGAGTGGACGGCGGGCGCGATCTCGGAGCCGGAGCCGGCCGGCTGAGTCCGGCCTCGGGTCCGGCGCCGGCCTAAGGGCTGCCCCGCAGGTACGCCAGTACCGCCAGCACCCGGCGGTTCGTGGTGTCGTCCAGCGACAGGTCGAGCTTGCCCAGGATGCTGCCGAAGTGCTTGCTGACCGTGCCCTCACTGACCGTCATCGCCGCGGCGATGGAGGCGTTGGACTTGCCCTCCGCCATCAGGGCCAGCACCTCCTGCTCGCGGGCCGTCAGTCGCGCCATGGGGTCCCTGCGGTGCCGGATCAGCTGGCGGACCACCTCCGGGTCCACCACCGTGTCCCCCGCGCCGACCCGGTGCAGGGCGTCGATGAACTCCTCGACGTGGCCGATCCGTTCCTTGAGCAGATAGCCGACACCCCTGCCGTCCGCGGAGTCGAGCAGATCCTCGGCATAGGTGCGCTGGACGTACTGGCTGAGCACGAGGACGGGCAGGTCCGGCTGCCGGGTGCGCAGCTCGATCGCGGCGCGCAGCCCTTCGTCGGAGAAGCCGGGGGGCATCCGGACATCGGTCACGACGATGTCCGGGCGGTGCTCGGTGACGGCCGCGATCAGCTCGCCGGCCGTTCCGGCGCCCGCCACCACCTGGTGGCCGAACCGCTCCAGCAGGCCCGCCAGTCCCTCCCGCAGGAGCACGCTGTCCTCGGCCAGTACGATCCGCACGATCAGGTCCTTTTGTTCGCGGGCGGGGCGGGGACCTCCAGGCGGAACACCGTGGGCCCGCCGGGGGGACTGGACAGTAGCAGGTGGCCGCCGAGCACCGAGAGACGATCGGCCACCCCCTCAAGTCCCGTTCCGCCGCTGGTCACGGCCCCGCCCATCCCGTCGTCCGAGACCTCCACCACGAGCCGGCCCCGCTCCGTCCGGCCGGTCACCCGGGCCCGGCTCGCCCCGCTGTGCTTGGACACGTTGGCCAGCGCCTCGCAGACCGCGAAGTAGGCCCCGGTCTCGACGGCTTCGAGCAGCCGCTCCGGCAGATCGAGTTCCACGTCCACCGGGACCACCGAGCGGTCCGCGACATCCTCCACGGCGGCCCGCAGCCCCCGGTCGGTGAGGACCTGGGGGTGGATGCCCCGGATCAGCTCCCTGATCTCCACCAGGGCGACCCCGGCCTCCTCATGGGCCTTGGCGAGGAGTCCGGCCAGCGGCTGCGCGGGGCTCTCCAGCCGGGCCAGGCCGAGCGTCATGGAGAGGGCGACGAGCCGTTGCTGCGCACCGTCGTGCAGATCGCG
>NZ_JAFMPZ010000349.1 GCF_017353455.1 Streptomyces laculatispora | reverse complement strand
GGAACGGGCGGGGTACGAGGAGAATTCCTCGTACCCCGCCCGTTCCGGCGTTCCGGCAGCCGGGGTCAGCCGCCGTTGACGGTCTCCGTGCGGAGCCCGGCTACTGCCCCCGGGTCGGCATCTCGAACCAGACGACCTTGCCCGTCGACAGCCGCGTCGCACCCCACCGCCGGGCCAGCCGGTTCACCAGGAACAGACCGCGGCCGCCCTCGTCCATGTCCCGGGCGCGGCGCTGGCGGGGCAGCTGCGGGGAGTCGTCGCCGACCTCGCAGCGCAGGATGTCGGTCCGCAGCAGCCGCAGCGTCACCGGCCGCTCCGCGTACCGTACGGCGTTGGTCACCACCTCGCTGACCAGCAGTTCCACCGAGTCCGACATCTCGTCCAGACCCCATCGGCTGAGCGCGCGGCGGGCCAGCCTGCGGGCCCGGCCCGGGGCGGAGTCCTCCGGTTCCAGGAACCAGTACGCGACATCGCTCGGCGCGATCCCGTCGAAGCGGGCGGCGAGCAGCGCGATGTCGTCGTCCCGGTCCCCGGGGCCGAGCATGTCCAGCACGTCGTCGCAGAGGGCCTCCAGCGGCGGCGAGTGGTCCGGGCCGGTCAGCCGGGCGGTGGTGGCGAGCCGCTCGCGCAGCTGCTCGATGCCGGTCCAGACGTCCCGGAGGCGGGACTCCACCAGGCCGTCGGTGTACAGGAGCAGCGTGGCGCCCGCGGGCGCGTCCAGTTCGACGGCCTCGAAGTCCACCCCGCCGACGCCGATCGGGGCGCCGGGCGGTACCCGCAGCACCTCGGCGCGGCCGCCGAGGTGGAGCAGCACGGGCGGCGGGTGACCGGCGTTGGCGATGGTGATGCGGTGCGCGACCGGGTCGTACACCGCGTACAGGCAGGTCGCCATGCGGTCGCTGCCGAGCCGCTGCGCCTGCTCGTCGAGGTGGTGCAGCACCTCCTGCGGCGGCAGGTCGAGGCCGGCCAGGGTCTGCGCCGTGGTGCGCAGCTGGCCCATGATCGCGGCGGAGGTCATGGAGTGGCCCATGACGTCGCCGACGACCAGGGCGACCCGGCTTCCGGGCAGCGGGATCGCGTCGTACCAGTCGCCGCCGACCCGGGCCGTCTCGGCGGCCGGCAGGTAGCGGGAGGCGAGCCGGACCCCGGTGGGCTGCGGCAGCGAGTCGGGCAGCATGGTGCGCTGGAGCTCGTCGGCGATGTAGGCCTCGCGCCCGTACAGCACCGCCTTGTCGATGCCGAGCGCGGTGTGCGTCGCCAGCTGGGCCGCGACCAGCAGGTCGTTGGCCTCGAACGGCGGGCGCTCGGTGCCGAGCAGGAAGACCGCCGCGCCGATCACCCGGCGCCGGCCGCGCAGCGGGGCCAGGATCGCCCGGTGCCCCGACGGCACCGTACGGCCCGCGCCGAGCAGCTCGGGCAGGGCGGCACGGGCCGCGGCGGAGTCGCCGAAGACCGGGCGCACCCCGCGCAGCACCTCGGCCAGCGCACCGCCGGGGCGGACCTCGCACAGTTCGGCGGCGGGCGTCAGATCGGTCTGCGGATCGATGGCGGCCGGCCGGAGCCGCTCGCTCTCCGACAGCCCGTCGGTGATCTCGTCGCTCAGCCGCAGCCGGTCGGAGCGGCGCAGCCGCAGCACGAACGGGTTGACGGGGCGCTCGTCGCCGACCGGCAGCGGGTCGCGGAGATAGACCAGTATGGCGTCGGAGAACGTCGGGACGCTGGCCCGGCACAGACCCAGGACGATCTCGTCCAGATCTATCCCGCGGGCGATCCGGCGGGTCGCGGCGCCCACGAAGCGCAGCCGGTCGCCCTCGCGGCGGGCCGCCACCTGTGGATCGGGGCCTGCCGCGGGGCCCGACCCGCCGGTGGCCGGACCGGGGCCCTTGGCCGGGGCCGGGATCGTTGTGGCGGCAGCGGCGGGCGCCGACGCGGCGTCCCGCTGCCGCGGCCGGGCGCGTTCCTGCGACCGGGCGGCGAGAGGCTGCCGGCCTTCGTGGGAGGTGGGATGCTCCGTCACGCTTGGGGTTCCGTCCGTCCGGGCCGGTTGTATGAGGCAATCACCTTGTGGGGCGCTACTGTGCCCCGGCATGAGCGGCAATAACAACGGCTGACATCGCATGCCCCGGAACACCGGGCCGAAACCGGACGTCCGCGAACGGGAGCGGTGACAACGTTTTCGGCGGTGGAGCGGCGGACTGTGAGCACGTCTCCACCCCCTCGTAGTGGCTCATGCGAATCTGGCAACTCGTGCGACTCATACGACTGATGCGGGTCATGAAGCGTGCGACCAGTGCGATGACTTGGTGATTTACGGTCAGCTCGTGTGCGGCGCCCGTGGGTTGGGGCGGATCGCCCGCCCTCGGGACGATCCTACGTTTCTCCCCCTGGGGTGCATCAAGGGTCTCACGACGGCATGGCGGAGGGGGTACGGTCCCAGTCATCCGGAAGCCGGTCCCAGTCGTCCGGAAGTGCGGGTACCCGCCACCGCGGATCCGGCCGCCAGTCCTCCCAGCCGTCCCGGAACGGCGCCCCCCAGTCGCGGATCACCCCGACCGCCGCGCGCCCCGCCGCCCG
>NZ_JAFMPZ010000348.1 GCF_017353455.1 Streptomyces laculatispora | reverse complement strand
CCGCGGATCGGCACGCGGGCAGGGGCGGGCCCCCGTGCCGATCCGCGGAGGGCCGCGGGCCGCTCCCGTCGCGGAGCCGCCTCGTTGTCGGTCGTGGCGGATACGCTCGCTCGCATGGCTCTCCAAACATCCGCGGAAGCTCCGCTGCCCGTAGGTGACGTGTCACGGCTCATCGGCGGCTGGATCGACCGGCTCGGCGCCGTCTGGGTCGAGGGGCAGATCACCCAGCTGTCGCGGCGTCCGGGGGCCGGAGTGGTGTTCCTGACGCTGCGCGACCCCTCTCACGACATCTCGGTGAGCGTGACGTGCTTCAGGCAGGTCTTCGACCGGATCGCGGACGTGGTCACGGAGGGAGCGCGGGTCGTCGTCCTCGCCAAGCCCGAGTGGTACGCCCCCCGCGGGCAGCTCTCGCTGCGCGCCACGGAGATACGGCCGGTCGGCATCGGCGAGCTGCTGGTCCGGCTGGAGCTGCTGAAGAAGTCGCTGGCCGGGGAGGGCCTCTTCGCCCTCGACCGCAAGAAGCCGCTGCCCTTCCTGCCGCAGCTGATCGGGCTCGTCTGCGGCCGCGCGTCCGCGGCCGAACGCGACGTCCTGGAGAACGCGCGGCGCCGGTGGCCCGCCGTCCGCTTCGAGGTCCGCAACACCGCGGTGCAGGGGGTGCACGCGGTGAATCAGGTGGTCCAGGCCGTGCGGGAGCTGGACGAGCTCCCGGAGGTCGACGTGATCGTCGTGGCGCGCGGCGGGGGCAGCGTGGAGGACCTGCTGCCGTTCTCGGACGAGCAGCTGATCCGTACGGTCGCGGCGTGCCGCACCCCGGTGGTCTCGGCGATCGGGCACGAGCCGGACTCCCCGCTGCTCGACCTGGTCGCGGACGTACGGGCCTCCACCCCGACGGACGCGGCGAAGCGGATCGTGCCCGATGTGGGCGAGGAGCTGGACCGGGTCCAGCAGCTGCGGGACCGGGCGCTGCGGACCGTAAGGGGGCTGCTCGACCGGGAGGAACGGGGCCTGGCGCACGCACTGGGGCGGCCCTCGATGGAGCATCCGCAGCGGATGGTGGACGAGCGCGAGGCGGAGGTCGACGCGCTGATCGGGCGCGGGCGGCGGGTGCTGGGGCACCTGCTGGACCGTGCGGACTCGGAGCTGGCCCACACCCGGGCCCGGGTGGTCGCGCTGTCGCCCGCGGCGACGCTGGAGCGCGGCTATGCGGTGCTCCAGCGGGCGGACGGGCATGTGGTGCGCGATCCCGCCGACGCGGGGGCGGCCGGGGATGCGCTCCGCGCCCGGGTCTCGGGGGGCGAGTTCGTGGTGCGGGTCGCCGAGTGAAGGCGGCCGGTCGAGGCGGACAGGGCCTCGGGGACGGCCGGGCCGGGGGCGACTGAACCGGGACCGGCGGATGCACGCACGCGCTATTGACGGACATGCTCACGCAATAAGGTGGATCACATGACGGACGACGGGACGACGGCTGCGGCCACGGGCACGCTCGGATACGAGCAGGCGCGCGACGAGCTGATCGAGGTGGTGCGCCGGCTGGAGGCCGGCGGGACGAGCCTGGAGGAGTCCCTCGCGCTGTGGGAGCGGGGCGAGGAGCTGGCGAAGGTGTGCCGGCACTGGCTGGAGGGCGCCCGCGCCCGGCTGGACGCCGCGCTGGCGGGACCGGCCGCCCCGGGGGACGGCGGCGCCAAGGACACGGCGGCCGACGCGGGCTGAGCCCGCGGGCGGGCTGGTGGGCGTGCACGTGACGGCGCCCGGGGCAATCCCTGTTAGTTGTGGAGTGAATCACTCCGTTCCGGTTTTAGTTGAAAGTTAACCTACCCCTGCCGTACGGTGATCGACGTTGTCCGACCCCCCCGTGTACGTCCGGAAGGTAATACGCAAGATGTCCCTCGCTCTCGACCCCGCCGCCCAGGACCTCCTCTTCCGTGAGGCCCGCACCGCCAACACCTTCACCGACGAGCCGGTGACCGAGGAGCAGATCCAGGCGATCTACGACCTGGTCAAGTACGGCCCGACCGCGTTCAACCAGTCGCCGCTGCGCGTCATCCTGGTCCGCTCGGACGACGCCCGCGCGCGCCTCGTCGCGCACATGGCCGAGGGCAACCAGGCCAAGACCTCCACCGCCCCGCTGGTCGCGATCCTGGCCGCCGACAACGAGTTCCACGAGGAGCTCCCGGCGCTGCTGCCGCACTTCCCGCAGGCCAAGGACGCGTTCTTCTCCGAGCGCCCGGTCCGCGAGTCGGCCGCCACGCTGAACGCCGCGCTGCAGGCCGCCTACTTCATCATCGGCGTCCGCGCCGCCGGCCTGGCCGCGGGCCCGATGACCGGCCTCGACGCCGCGGGCATCGAGAAGGAGTTCCTGGACGGCGACCACAGCCTGCTCATGGTCATCAACATCGGCAAGCCGGGCGAGGACGCCTGGTTCCCGCGTCTGCCGCGCCTGGCCTACGACGAGGTCATCAAGACCGTCTGAGCCGCACCGGCCGGAGGTCCGCCCGACGCCGTCCGGCGATCCGCCCGGCCGATGCGCACACCGAGACACACGGGAAAGGCCCTGGAGCACCTGCTCCAGGGCCTTTCCCGTACCCGCGCGCCCCGCCCCCGCCGGAAGATCCCGTCAGGAGGTCTTGAGCGCCGCCGCCATCTCCGCCAGCCGCTCCGGCGCGGCGGACCCGGTGACGACCGTGGTCGCGCCCTTGTCCTCGCGCACGAGGGCGTCGTACTTCGGGCCCTCCCAGTGCTGCCAGGTCTCACCGGCGACCTGCTGGGTGCGCCCGGTCTTCTTCGCGTCCTGGCTGACCTCGGTGACGTACTTCTCCGCCGGGGACGTGGACTGCTCCACCGCGACGTACCCGCCGTCCGGATCGAGGAAGCCCAGGTGCCAGCTGTTGCCGGCCTCACGCTCGTAGCTGACCGAGGTCGGCTTCCACTTCTGCGCCAGACCGCTGGGTGCGGCCACCGGGTACGGGGCCGCGCGCCGCGCGGTCAGGAGCTCGACCCGGTAGTCGACCGCCTTGACCGGATCGGCCTTGTCGTCGTGCGGGATGAAGATGTAGACGACGCCCGCCACCGCGGCGATCACCGCCAACGACAGGAACATGTCCCGCACCGTCTGCTTGCCTCGCTTGCTTGCCACGGGTCCATCGTCGCATCAGCCCCGGCGGGACCGAACCGGGGGCGGCCGCTCATACGTGACCCGGTCTGCTCATTTTATCGACCTGACGATAGAGTCACATCACCCTCATCCGGTCGTCGTCGTACAGAAAGGTGCGCTCCGATGTCCGAGCATCATCTGCCGTCCCAGCTGGAGGTCTCCCCGGAGGCCCCCGACCGCAACCTCGCCCTGGAGCTCGTCCGGGTCACCGAGGCCGCCGCCATGGCCGCCGGGCGCTGGGTCGGCCGCGGGGACAAGATCGGCGCCGACGGCGCCGCCGTGAAGGCCATGCGGACCCTCGTCTCCACCGTGTCGATGAACGGCGTCGTCGTCATCGGTGAGGGCGAGAAGGACGAAGCTCCCATGCTGTTCAACGGCGAGCGGGTCGGTGACGGCACCGGCCCCGAGGTCGACATCGCCGTCGACCCGATCGACGGCACGACCCTGAACGCCAAGGGCATGCCGAACGCGATCGCCGTGCTGGCCGCCGCCGACCGGGGCGCGATGTTCGACCCGTCCGCGGTCTTCTACATGGACAAGCTGGTCACCGGCCCCGAGGCCGCCGACTTCGTCGACATCAACGCCCCCGTCTCGGTGAACATCCGCCGGGTCGCGAAGGCGAAGAACTCCACCCCCGAGGACGTCACCGTCGTCATCCTGGACCGCCCGCGCCACGAGGGCATCGTCAAGGAGATCCGGGAGACCGGCGCGCGGATCAAGTTCATCTCCGACGGAGACGTCGCGGGCTCGATCATGGCCGCTCGCGACGACACCGGCGTCGACCTGCTCATGGGGATCGGCGGCACCCCGGAAGGCATCATCTCGGCCTGCGCCATAAAGTGCCTCGGCGGTGTCATCCAGGGCAAGCTCTGGCCGAAGGACGCGGCCGAGCGCCAGCGCGCGCTGGACGCCGGGCACGACCTGGACCGGGTGCTGTCCACGGACGACCTGGTCAGCGGCGACAACGTGTTCTTCGTGGCGACCGGCATCACGGACGGCGAGCTGATGCGCGGAGTGCGCTACCGCGCGGAGACGGCGACCACCGAGTCCATCGTGATGCGGTCCAAGTCCGGCACCATCCGGAAGATCGACTCGACCCACCGGCTGTCGAAGCTGCGTGCCTACAGTGCGATCGACTTCGACCGCGCGAAGTGACGTAGGCACGTTCACGCGAAGGGGCGCCCCCCATGTGCGGTGGGGGCGCCCCTTCGCACAGGCGGACGCGGTGTGCCTGTCAGCCGGCCGCGGCGATGTGGCCGGCCGCGCCGGACGCCTTGAGCTCCGCCTCGCGCCGCCGGCGGCGGGCGAGTGCCACGCGGCGTTCGGCAGCCGTGAGGCCGCCCCACACCCCGTACGGCTCGGGTTGCAGCAAGGCGTGTTCCCGGCACTCGACCATGACCGGACAGCGCGCGCAGACCCGCTTCGCGGACTCCTCGCGCGAGAGCCGGGCAGCGGTCGGCTCCTTCGACGGGGCGAAGAACAGCCCGGCTTCGTCCCGGCGGCACACCGCCTCCGAATGCCAGGGGCCGGCCTGGTCCTCCCGAGCGGGGGTCCGCTGGGAAGGCGCGGCGGCGACCTGCAGGGGCTGATGCGGCAGTTGCAGCACGGTCCACTCCTGACGACGGCTTCGCGGGCGAGAAGACGATGCAGCACTCCCTACCCGCTGTACGCGCGCCTATGCACTGAGTGGCACTCAGGTCCGGTCCGCGAAATTACGGTCGAGCGTGATTTCGGCCTGAATCAGTTCCTCGCGCGTCCGCTTCTCCGTCAGCCACCGAGGTGTTTGCGCAGCCGGTCCTGGAGATCCGCAATGAACTTGCCGCGCTTGGGCTTTGCCTCGACGCTGCCGAACACCGAATAACCGTTGACCACCACCACTGGCGCCTCGGGATCCCCGGATTCCAGAGTGACGACTTCGAAATTACCGAAGATGCCCGTTCCGCTGCCGCGCAGCGAGATGTTCTCGGGAACCCGGATCTCGACACTTCCGAAGATGGAGGTCGCATTGATCACGGTGAGACGCTGTCCGAAAAGCGCCTCGGTCAGATCGATCTCCACACTGCCGAACAACGAGAACGCGTTCGTCCGGCCGCCGACCCGCCAACGCCCCCTGCGAGTGGAGCTGCTGAAGACCGCGACCAGGTTCTCGGCCGGGCCCGCCGGCGCCTCGGGGCCGTAGGCGTACGGCGCGGTGGAGGGCCTGGCGGCCCCGCCCGGCGCGGGCAGGTCCCGTACCAGCGGCTCCAGTTCACCGACGGTCTTGGCGCGGTAGACCGCATCGACCCGCTCACCGTGCTCCTCGGCGGTCAGCCGGCCCTCGGCCATGGCTTCCCGCAGGATGTCCGCGATCCGGTCACGGTCGGCGTCGGAGGCACGGATGACGTCGGGTTCGGCCCGTGCGGTGGGCTGCTGGGGGTGCTTTTCGAGGTCCACCGGCCCAGCGTACCCAAACGCGATAGATCGCGACTAGGGTCTGAGCCCTGACGGCGGGGCGCGAAGCGGGGCGGCCCGAGGCCCTCGCGCCGGCGCACGGGGCCGCGTCCGGGGCCTTGTCCGAGTGAGCCCTACCTCACAGGTTCGCCGCCCCGGCGGGGTTCTACCCTGGTGGGTGCGCTGCCCAAGGGAGGTCAGCCGCCGTCACCGAGTGAGGAATGGCCGTAATGCCAGAGTTTGCGTACTCCGATCTGCTCCCCCTGGGAGAGGACACCACGCCGTATCGTCTGGTCACCTCCGAGGGTGTTTCCACCTTCGAGGCCGACGGCCGTACGTTCCTCAAGGTCGACCCGGCGGCTCTGCGCACCCTGGCCGCCGAGGCCATGCACGACATCTCGCACTACCTGCGGCCCGCGCACCTGGCGCAGCTGCGGCGGATCGTGGACGACCCCGAGGCGTCGTCCAACGACAAGTTCGTCGCGCTCGACCTGCTGAAGAACGCGAACATCGCCGCCGCGGGCGTCCTGCCGATGTGCCAGGACACCGGCACCGCGATCGTCATGGGCAAGCGCGGGCAGAACGTGCTCACCGAGGGCGGTGACGAGGAGGCGCTGTCGCACGGCGTCTTCGACGCGTACACCAAGCTCAATCTGCGCTACTCGCAGATGGCCCCGCTGAACATGTGGGACGAGAAGAACACCGGCTCCAACCTCCCGGCCCAGATCGAGCTGTACGCGACCGACGGCGGCGCGTACAAGTTCCTCTTCATGGCGAAGGGCGGCGGCTCGGCCAACAAGTCGTTCCTCTTCCAGGAGACCAAGGCGGTCCTCAACGAGGCCTCCATGATGAAGTTCCTGGAGGAGAAGATCCGCTCGCTGGGCACGGCCGCCTGCCCGCCGTACCACCTGGCGATCGTCGTCGGCGGCACGTCGGCCGAGTTCGCGATGAAGACCGCGAAGTACGCCTCCGCGCACTACCTGGACGAGCTGCCCGCCGAGGGCTCCCCCACCGGTCACGGTTTCCGTGACCGGGAGCTGGAGGAGAAGGTCTTCGAGCTGACGCAGAAGATCGGCATCGGGGCGCAGTTCGGCGGCAAGTACTTCTGCCACGACGTGCGTGTGGTCCGCCTGCCCCGCCACGGCGCCTCGCTGCCCGTCGCGATCGCCGTGTCCTGCTCGGCCGACCGCCAGGCCACCGCGAAGATCACCGCCGAGGGCGTCTTCCTGGAGCAGCTGGAGAAGGACCCGGCGCGCTTCCTCCCGGACACCACCGAGGAGCACCTCGACGAGGCGGGGGACGTCGTGCGGATCGACCTCAACCGCCCGATGGACGACATCCTCGCCGAGCTGACCAAGTACCCGGTCAAGACCCGGCTCTCGCTGACCGGCCCGCTGGTCGTGGCGCGCGACATCGCGCACGCCAAGATCAAGGAGCGGCTGGACGCGGGCGAGGAGATGCCGCAGTACCTCAAGGACCACCCGGTCTACTACGCGGGACCGGCGAAGACGCCCGAGGGCTACGCCTCGGGTTCCTTCGGTCCGACGACCGCCGGCCGGATGGACAGCTACGTCGCACAGTTCCAGGCGGCGGGCGGCTCCAAGGTGATGCTCGCCAAGGGCAACCGGTCCAAGCAGGTCACCGACGCGTGCGACGCGCACGGCGGCTTCTACCTCGGTTCGATCGGCGGCCCGGCGGCCCGGCTGGCGCAGGACTGCATCAAGAAGGTCGAGGTCGTCGAGTACGAGGAGCTCGGCATGGAGGCGGTCTGGAGGATCGAGGTCGAGGACTTCCCGGCGTTCGTCGTCGTCGACGACAAGGGCAACGACTTCTTCACCGAGCCCGCCCCGGCGCCGACGTTCACCAGCATCCCGGTACGCGGGCCCGGCCTCGGCTGACGGACGGACGTACGCACGAGGGGCCGTCCGGCACGGGCCGGGCGACCCCTCAGCCGTCGAGCAGGCCCGATGTCGCGACCAGGTAGCCGAGTTGGGCCCGGCTGGTGCTGCCGAGCTGTTCGGAGACCTTCCGCATGTGCTCGGCGACGCTGCGGCGGCTCATCCCGATCCGCCGGGCTATCGAGGCGTCCGTCTCGCCGTTGACCACCGCCCGCAGGATGACGCGCTGCAGATCGGACGTGATGACGGGGGTGCGCAGCGGCGCCCGCTCCGGGCGGACCGGCACCGAGCGGGCCCATGCCTCGTCGAAGCCGCGGGCCAGGAACCGCACCAGTGACGGGTGCTGGACGCGCAGGGCGTGGTGCGGCTCGTCGGAGAACGGGACGAACGCCAGATTCCGGTCGAACACGATCACCCGGTCGACCACCTCGGCGAGCGTCCTGATCTCCGCTCCCGCGGCGGTCACCTGCTCGATGTACGCGAGGGTCGTACGGTCCGAGCGAACGGTGTGCTGGTAGATCGTCCGCTGCCGGATTCCCCGCCGCAGGTTGCCCAGGTCCCGGGTCAGCGCCTCCTGGAGCACATGTGCCGGACGGCCGCCCCCGGGGTGCGCGGTGCGGACCTGCTCCCGGCAGCCGCCCACCGCCGCGTCCAGCGCCTTGCTGATGACGGCCTCCCCGGACAGCCGGGTGAGCGCGGGCTGTTCGGTGCGGTGCACATCCGCGTACAGGGCCTCGAAGACGGAGAGTGCGGCGCGGGTGGCGTTCAGCGTGCGGCGCCGGTCGAGGATGGCCTCCTGGAGCGGGGCGAGCGCGGCGTGGGACGCCGTCTCCGGCGGTACGGGGATCATGAATCCCGGTGAGTCGCGGTCGGCCACCATCAGATGCAGCTCCCGCAGGCAGCCGGCCACCTCGTGCTGCGGAAGGCATCCCGCCACCAGTGCACGCCGATAGGCCGCGAGCGCGCTCTCGCAGGGCTGTTCCGGGGCGGAGCCGGCCCGTGCGGAGCTGTCCGCCGACGATTCGCGGCAATCGCATGCCGGTGGGCTGGAATGATCGTCCTTCACAAGTATGCAGATTACCTTTGTACATACGGGATGACGGCGGGGAGTTCGGCGGTTTTGCGACGATGAACGGGTGACGCCCGGCCCCGATGACACCCTCAGCCGGCCGACCGCCGAATCGGCCGACTCGCGGTACGGAGTTCGGCGTTATCGATTCCTCGTGGCCGGCTACGCCATCTCTTCGTACGGCACCTTCCTGAATATGGTGGCGCTCAATCTGTTCGTCTATGAGACGACGGGCCGGGCTCTCGCCATGGGGTTGTTCATGGCGGTGCGGCTGGCGTCCGGATTTGCCGCCGGGCTGACGGCGGGCGGTCTGCTCACCCGTTTCACGGCGAAGAGCGTGATGCTCTGGACGAATATCGCGCAGGCGTCGGTGATGCTGCTGCTGGTCCTCGCGCCGGACGGGCTGCGGACGGCCGCGCTGGTCGCCGTGTCCGTGGTGGCCGGCTCCTGCGGGACCCTGTTCATGGTGTCCCTGCGCAGCTCCATTCCCGAGATGGTCGGCGAGGAGCGGCGCTCCTGGGCCAACTCTCTCTCCATCACCGGTCGTTCGCTGGCCATGGTGGCCGGTTTCGCATCGGCGGGCGTCGTCGTCTCGCTCGTCGGGTACACCGCCGCCTTCGTGGTGGACACGGCCACCTTCGCCCTCTGCGCGGTGACGGTGGCGCTGCTCCCCATCCCGGGCGGCGGCAAGGGCGGGAGCCGGGAGGAGCCGGCCGCGGTGCCCGGTGCGGAAGCGGCCGCGGAACCGGCCGCGGAAGCCGCGCCGGCCCGCCGGCGCAGGCCCGCCGCTCTCGCCGCCCTGGCCGCCGCGCCCGGTCTGGGTCTGATGGTGGCGCTGCGGGGCGTGGACGCGCTGGGCTCGTCCTCGCACAACGCGGCGCTGCCGGTGTACTCCAGCGAGCTCGACGCCTCGCGCCCCGCCGTGTTCGTCAGCGCCTTCTGGTGCCTGTGGGCGCTCGGCAACATCGTGGTGCAGCAGCTGATCCAGCGGCACGCGCGCCGCACCGGCCGGCCCGTCGGGGCGCTGGGCTTCGGCTGGGGCACCTGTCTCATGTCCGGGGCGTTCATCCTGGCCTTCGCTGGGTTCCCGCTGGTGGCCACGGCCGCGATCGCACTGGTCGCGGGGGCCGCCGACGGGCTGACCGAGGTCTCGTACACCTCGCATCTGCAGACCCTGCCGGCCGGGCTGCGCGCGCACGCCTTCGGGCTCTCCGCCACGGTGGAGAATCTCGGGTTCGGCGCCGGAATGATCCTGGTCGCGGCCGCACTCGACCACTACACCCCGCTGACGGTCGTCGGCTGGTCCCACGGTGCCGCTCTCGTGGTCGCCGCGGTGTTCCTGATCCGGGTGGCCGGCCTCCGCAAGGCTCCGCCGGGCCCGTCGTCCCCGTGACCGGACCCGGTGCCGGGGCGGTCCGCGTACGACTGAATTCAGCCAATCCTGTGGAGGGCGGTGCGGCGGCGCCGCGACGGCTCCCGCGCGCGGGTACCGGCACGGGTACGGGCGGCGAGCCGCACGCCGGTCGCCGTTCCGGTGCCGGCCGGGCCGTACGGCGCGGCTCCGGGAGGGTCCGGACCGGCCGCGGGTACCGGCGTCGCACCGCCGCATTCGCGCAGCGGGCCGCCGGCCGGGCTTGCGGGGTGCCCGGCCGATGCGGTGAGTTGTCCGCGTCGAGGGAGAACCCGCCCCGCCCGACCGCCCGGTACGGATGCCGCCGTGCGACCCCGGCCGCACCGT
>NZ_JAFMPZ010000347.1 GCF_017353455.1 Streptomyces laculatispora | reverse complement strand
CCGCCCGCACCCGCCGGGCGGTCGCGGGGGCCATCAGGCCGACCTCCTGGGCCTGCGCGAACTCGTCCTCGTCGCGCCAGAGCCAGCTGCGGTCCGGGTAGACGGAGATGTCGAGGAAATGGTCCTCGGAGTCGATACCGCCGGCCCAGCGGGTACGCGGCTCCTCCAGGTTCACGTACCAGCTGCGGAACTCCCAGCCCTGCTCCCAGAACAGCCAGACCGACCACGGCTCGCCGGGCCGGGCCAGCTTCAGCACCCCGTTGCCCAGCCAGGGCGAGCGGGCGGTGGTCCGGGGCGAGGTGTAGCGGGTGGCGAGCGGCTCGGCGTGCACCTCGGTGCCGTTCGCCAGCACCGGCTTCACGCACTCGGTGCCGGGCGCCACCCAGACGGCGAGCAGCTCGTCGGTGTCCTGGACGACGGTGACGGGTCGGCAGATGTGCACCGGGTTCGGCGTCCGGCCGGGCGCGGGACCGTGCCGCAGCGGTCCGTTGCCGCGGTAGCGCCACAGGATCTGATCACCCGGCGCCCAGCGCTCGGTCTCTCCGGTACCTGTCATGGAGGGATCTTAGGCCGACCGGCAATTGGGGGACGGCGTCGCCGCGACGACGCGCGTCACGGGCGGGTCATGCGCAGCACGTCCAGCGCCTCGTCGAGCTGCTCCACGGTGAGGTCCCCGCGCTCGACATATCCCGAGGCCAGCACCACCTCCCGGATCGTCCGGCGCTCGGCGAGGGACTTCTTGACTACCTTCGCGGCCTCCTCGTAACCGATGTACTTGTTCAGCGGGGTGACGACGGACGGCGAGGACTCCGCGTACTCCCTGGCCCGCTCCACGTTCGCGGTGATCCCGTCGACCGTGCGGTCCGCGAGCAGCCGGGAGACGTTGGCGAGCAGCCGCACCGACTCCAGCAGGTTCTTCGCGATGACCGGGAGCATCACGTTCAGCTCGAAGTTGCCCGCGGCTCCCGCCGCGGCGACCGTCGCGTCGTTTCCCGCCACCTGGGCGGCGACCATCAGCACCGCCTCGGGAATGACCGGATTCACCTTCCCCGGCATGATCGACGAGCCCGGCTGGAGGTCGGGGAGGCTGATCTCGGCCAGTCCGGTGCGCGGCCCCGAGGCCATCCAGCGCAGGTCGTTGCAGATCTTGGTGAGCGAGACCGCGACGGTCCGGAGCTGGCCGGAGGTCTCCACGAGACCGTCCCGCGCGCCCTGCGCCTCGAAGTGGTCCCGGGCCTCGGTGAGCGGCAGCCCGGTGACGCGGGCGACCTCGGCGATCACGGCGGCCGAGAAGCCGGGCGGGGTGTTGATTCCGGTGCCGACGGCCGTGCCGCCCAGCGGCAGCTCGGCGAGGCGGGGGAGTGAGGCGTACAGCCGCTCGATGCCGTAGCGGATCTGTGCGGCGTACCCGCCGAACTCCTGGCCCAGGGTCACCGGGGTGGCGTCCATCAGATGGGTGCGCCCCGACTTCACGACGTCCGCGAACTCGACGGACTTGCGCTCCAGGGCGGCCGCGAGGTGGTCCAGGGCCGGGATCAGCTCGCCGGTCACCGCGCCCGTGGCGGCGATGTGGATGGAGGACGGGAAGACGTCGTTGGAGGACTGCGAGGCGTTCACGTGGTCGTTGGGGTGGACCTCGCGGCCCAGGCGCTCGGTGGCGAGGGTGGCCACCACCTCGTTGGTGTTCATGTTCGACGAGGTGCCGGAGCCGGTCTGGAAGACGTCGATCGGGAAGTGCGCGTCCCAGCGCCCCCCGGCGACCTCGGCCGCGGCGTCCTGGATGGCCTGCGCGATCTCCGGGTCGAGCACCTTCAGCTCGGCGTTCACCTTGGCCGCGGCGGCCTTGATGCGGGCCAGGGCCTCGATGTGGGCCCGCTCCAGGCGCTGTCCGGAGATGGGGAAGTTCTCCACGGCCCGCTGGGTCTGGGCCCGCCACCTGGCGTTCGCGGGGACCTTCACCTCGCCCATCGAATCGTGCTCGATGCGGTACGTCCCACCGGCCGTGACGTCGTCCGCGGGGGTCTGTGCGTCGTCCATTCTGGTTCAACCTCCTGAGAAAGATGAGCACTTGTCTTGTTCTATGTATTCCCAAGTCGCCTACCGACCAGTAAATACCGTGGGTAACAACAAATTCGGGAGGCGCAATGAGGCGCACAAGGTTCAGACTCCGATGTACCGTCGCGGCCGTCGCCGCCACGGCGGCGGCACTGGGCGGGATGACCGCGGCCGCCGGACCGGCAGGCGCGGCACAGTCCGACACCACCACTACCTCAGCCACCGCACTCTCGCCCGAACTGGAGGCCATCCGCGCCCGCGAGGCCACCCAGCTGTACGGCACCCCGGCCGAGCGCCCGCTCGCCGACCGCAAGACCGGGCTGATCTCGCTCGGCGACAGCGAGATCTCGGGCGAGGGCGTCGGCACGTACGAGGCGGGCACCAACGGCCCCGACAACTGGTGCCACCGTTCGCCCGACTCCGCCATCCACCGCACCGGCATCCCGGCCGACGAGACGTACAACGTCGCCTGCTCCGGCGCGTACACCGGCAACATCGTCATCGGCGGATCGAAGCAGTACGCCGACGAGCTGGTGCAGAGCGACAACCTCGCCATCAAGGCGCGCAACACCCGCATCAAGATGATCCTGCTGGTGGCCGGCGCCAACGACGACCTCCAGTTCGGCCCGGTCATGACGGACTGCGTCGAGCGCTGGGTCCTCATCCAGGGCGTGTGCCAGCCGAAGTACGAGGGCGGCTGGCAGGCGCGCGTGGACGGCCTCGTGCCCAAGGTCGAGAAGACCGTGGGCGACCTGCGGACCGTCATGTCGAACGCCGGATACGCCAGCAGCGACTACAAGCTCGTCGTCATGGGCTACCCGAGCCCCATCGGCCCGGACTTCAACGACAACCCGAACTTCCCGGGCAAGATTCCCGGCGGCTGCGCCGGATACGACTCCGACGCCGCCTGGGGCCGCAACACCGCCGTTCCCGCCTTCGAGCGAGGGATGCGCAAGGCCGCCGCCGACACCGGAGCCGTCTACCTGGACAACTCCCGGCTCTTCCACGGTCACGAGGTGTGCAGCGAGTCCACCTGGGCCCGCGGCCTCTTCATCGACCTGTCGCACTTCCCGCCGGACTCCAACTCCGTCCGGCAGTCCTTCCACCCGAACGCCGCGGGCCACGGCGCCTTCGCCTCCTGCCTGACCCAGATCTACAACTCGGGGCTGCGCGAGGCGAGCTGCGCCGACCCGGCCAGCACCGGCAAGCCCGTGCTGCAGCCCGCCGCCTGGGACGACGTCTTCAAGCCGCTGACCAACGAGGCCACCAGCAGCTGCCTGGACGCCCCCGCCTCGGTCACCCGCAACAACACCGGAGTGACCGGCTGGGACTGCCACGGCGGCCGCAACCAGGGCTGGTGGTACGACTCGGGCACGAAGACCGTCCGTACGCAGCTGAGCCACGACCGCTGCCTGGACGTACCGGGCGCCGGCTACAAGGCCGGTGCCGCCCTCATCCTCTACAACTGCGCGGGCGCGGCCAACCAGCAGTTCGTCCGGCAGTCGGGCACCCTGCGCCCGGCCGCCTCGACGGGGCTGTGCGCGACACTGGCGGGCGCCCATGACCCGCTGAGGCTCCAGGCCTGCGACGGGAGCGCGAACCAGCGCTTCGCGTAGCCGGCGGCACCCCCGCGGGTGCGGGGAGGGGCGCACACGGCCCTTCCCCGTGCCCGGTCAGCCGGACGTGACGAACGCGCCCAGGATCGCCGCCAGGTGCCCCGGGTCGTCTGCCCCGCACAGTTCGCGCGCCGAGTGCATCGACAGCCCCGGTACTCCCACGTCCACGGTCGGGACACCCAGGCGGGCCGCGGTGAGCGGGCCGATCGAGGTACCGCACGGCATCGCGTTGTTGGAGACGAACGGCTGCCACGGGGCGCCCGCCCGCTCGCAGGCCGACGCGAACACCGCGATGCCGGTCGAGTCGGTGGCGTAGCGCTGATTGACGTTGACCTTGACCGTGGGGCCGCTGTTGGGCAGCGGGCGGTGTTCCGGGTCGTGCCGCTCCGCGTAGTTGGGGTGCACCGCGTGCGCCATGTCGGCCGACACGCAGAAGGCGCCGGCCAGCGCCCGCGACCAGTCCTCCGGGCTGCCGCCCCGCGCCGTGACCGAACGGCTCAGGACGCGCTCCAGCAGCGGGCTCTGCGCACCCGTGTCGGAGCCGCTGCCGACCTCCTCGTGGTCGAAGGCGGCCAGGACCGGGATGTACCCGGGCTCCTCGGCCGCCGCCGCACCGGCCAGCGCCGTGACGCCGGCGTGCACCGACACCAGGTTGTCCAGCCGGGAGGAGACCACGAACTCCCGCTCCGCGCCCAGGTATCCGGGCGGCTGGATGTCGTGGAGCATCAGGTCCCAGCCCAGCACCTCGTCCGGTTCGGCCTCCGCGGCCGCCGCGACCCGGCGCAGCAGCGCCCCCTCCTCGGCTGGGCCGAGTGACCAGACCGGGGCGATGTGGCGCTGCCGGTCCAGGGCCAGGCCGTCGTTGACGGACCGGTCCAGGTGGATGGCCAGCTGGGGCACCCGCAGCAGCGGTTCGTCGATCTGGACGAGCCGGGAGTCGGTCGTGCCGCCGGGGCCCCGGAGGGCGAGGCGGCCGGAGATGCCCAGATCGCGGTCGAGCCAGGTGTTGAGCGGGACCCCGCCGTAGATCTCCACCGCGATCTGCCGCCAGCCGGCGGAGCCGGTGTCGGGGGTGGGCTTGACCCGCAGGTTCGGCGAGTCGGTGTGGGTGCCGATGATCCGGAAGGGCCGGTGGGCGGGCGTGCCCTCGGGGGCGTACCAGGCGATCAGCGCGCCGCCGCGGACGACGAAGCTGCCGCCCGTGGTGCCCGTCCAGTCGTCCGTGCCCCGCAGTTCACGGAAGCCGGCCTTCTCCAGCCGCTGGGCGGCGCTCGCGACGGCGTGGTACGGGGAGGGGCTGGCCCTGATGAAGGAGAGCAGATCGTCGACGTGGCTGCGGTGGTGGACCGGCGTCATGCGGTCTCCGCCTTTCCGGTGTGGGACGGTGAAGGTGTTCGGCCGTGCGGGTTCGGATGCTGCGGACTGCCGGGTGGGGCGGATGCGTGCAGGGCGCATCGCGGACGGACGGACGGGCGGGCGGAGACGGTGCG
>NZ_JAFMPZ010000346.1 GCF_017353455.1 Streptomyces laculatispora | reverse complement strand
GGCAGCGGCTCCCAGTCGGGGGCCGTGCCGTCCAGGCGCGCCGCGTAGGCCGTGGCCAGGTCCCGCAGGAACGGCCGGTCCGACCACTCGTCGGTGGTGATGTGGTGCAGCAGCAGCACGACGACATGGTCCTCGGGCGACAGCTCCACGACCGTGGCGCGCAGCAGCAGTTCGGCGGCGAGGTCGAACGGCCGGTGGACGGCCGTGTCGATGATGCCGGGCACCTCGTCCTCGGTGGCCCGGACGCACTCCACCACGGGGTGCGCCTGCCCGGCGGGCAGCACCCGCTGGAACACCTGGCCGTCGGGGGCCGTGAAGAACACCGTGCGCAGGGCCTCATGACGTGCCGTCATATCGGCGAGCGCGGTACGCCAGGCCGCCAGGTCCAGCGGGCCGCGCAACCGCAGGGCCAGCGCGAAGTTGTACGCGGCCGAGGTGCACTCGATCTGCTGGATGACCCACAGCCGCTGCTGGGCGTGGGAGAGCGGCAGCCGCTCCGGCCGGTCGCCGGCGGTCAGCGCCGGACGGGCGGCGCCGTCGGCACGGGCGGCGCGCGCCACCAGTTCGGCGACGGTCGGTGCCTCGAAGAGGTCCCGGATCGCCAGCTCCGCGTCGAGCGCGGTGCGGGCCCTGCTGATCAGCCGGGTGGCCAGCAGCGAGTGCCCGCCCAGATCGAAGAAGTCGCTGTCGGTCCCGACGCTGCCCGTGGGCAGCCCGAGGACCTCGGCGAACAGGGCGCAGAGCGTCTCCTCCCGCGGGGTGCGGGGAGCGCGGCCGGTGCCCGCGGCGGCGAGGTCGGGTGCGGGCAGCGCCCTGACGTCCAGCTTGCCGTTGACGGTCAGGGGCAGCGTCGTGAGGGTGACGAGCGCGGCGGGGACCATGTAGTCCGGCAGCCCGGCCTTCAGATGGTCGCGCAGCCGCCGGGTCAGCGCGTCGTCGGACCAGGCGCCCTCCTCCGGTACGACATAGCCGACCAGGCGCTTGGCGCCCGCCCGCTCCGAGACGACGACCGCCGCGTGCGCGACCTCGGGGTGCGCGGACAGCGCCGTGGAGATCTCGCCCAGCTCGATGCGGTAGCCGCGGATCTTCACCTGGTCGTCGGTGCGGCCGAGGAAGTCGAGCAGCCCGTCGCGGCGTTGGCGTACCAGGTCGCCGGTGCGGTACATGCGCTCGCCCGGTTCGCCGAACGGATCGGCGACGAACCGCTCGGCCGTCAGCGCGGGCCGGTCGTGGTAGCCGCGGGCCAGGCCCGTACCGGCGATGTACAGCTCGCCGGGGCTGCCCGGCGGTACGGGGCGCAGCATCGGGTCCAGCACATGGGCACGGGTGCCGCGGATCGGCACCCCGACCGTGGAGGTCGCGCTGTCGGCGGTGGACCCGCCGAGCGTGTTGATCGTGTACTCGGTCGGCCCGTAGAGGTTGTAGCCGTAGGTGCCCTCGGTGCGGCGCAGCCGGGTCCAGACCGTGTCGGGGACGGCCTCGCCGCCGAGCAGGACCAGTGCGGGCCGGTGCTTTCCGGCGCCCTCGTCCCGGTCGAGCAGGCCCTCCTCGATGAGCAGCTGCGCGTAGGTGGGCGTCACGTTGACCACGTCGATGCGGTGGCTGTCGCAGTAGGCGACCAGTGCCTCGGCGTCGCGGCGGAGCTCCTCGTCGCAGACGTGGACCTCGTGGCCCTCGACGAGCCAGAGCATTTCCTCCCAGGACATGTCGAAGGCGAAGGACACGGTGTGCGCGATCCGCAGCCGCCGTCCGCCGGCCGAGGCGATGGCCGGGTCGAAGATCTCCTTCTGGTGGTTGAACTGCATGTTCGTCAGTCCGCGGTAGGGGGTGACGACGCCCTTGGGACGGCCGGTCGAACCGGAGGTGTAGATGACGTACGCGGGATGGTCCAGGCGGCCCGGCACCCCGTGCGCGAACGCGGGCCGCTCGGCGTCGGTGACCTCGTCGCCGGGGAGCGCGGCCAGCTCGGCGGCCACGGCCGCGTCGTCCAGCAGGAGTTCGGGGGCGACGGGGCCCTCCTCGTCGCGCAGGGACGGGGCGACGGCGGTGGTGGACACCAGGCACAGCGGTCCGGTGTCCCGCGCCATCAGGCGCAGCCGGTCGGCGGGGTGGTCCAGGTCGAGGGGCAGATAGGCGGCGCCGGTGCGCAGTACGGCGAAGAGCGCGGCCACCATCTCGATGGAGCGCGGCAGCGCGAGCGCCACCACCTTCTCCGGACCGGCTCCGCGGGCGAGCAGCAGCCGGGCGAGCCGGTTGATGCGGGCGTCCAGCTCGGCGTAGGTGAGGGCCCGCTCGCCGAAGACGAGCGCCACCGCGTCCGGGGTGCGGGCGACCTGGGCGGCGAGCAGATCGGCGACGGTCTCGTCGGGCACCGGCTCGCGGCCGGTGAGCTGCGCGGCGGCCGTCGCGGTCCGCTCCGCGGGCAGCAGCAGGTCGACACCGGCGGTCCGGGCCCCGGCCGCGTCCCCGCCGTCCAGGCTTTCGGCGAGGCGGACGAGCACGGCCATGAACCGGTCGAGGACGGTGGTCGCGGCCTCGGTGTCGAACAGGTCGGGCCTGGCCGCCAGGGTGATCCGCAGCCGGCTGCCGGGGGTGACGATCAGGGTGAGCGGGAAGTGGGTGCCGTCCACGTTGGACATGGCGGTGATGCCGTGCCGCCGCCGCAGCTCGGCGGCCCGGTCCTCGCCGTCGGCCGAGCGCAGGACGAACAGGGTGTCGAAGAGCCGGCGGTGGCCCGTCTCCTGCTGCAGGACGCCGAGTCCGACGTACTCGTACGGCATCACGGCCGCGCGCTCGGACTGCATCCGGCGCAGCAGGCCGAGCAGCGGCTCGTCCGGGGTGAACGTGACCCGCGCCGGAATGGTGTTGAGGAACATCCCGATGATTCCGGCCGCGTCCGGGACGTCCGAGGGCCGTCCGGCGACGGCGGTGCCGAAGACGACATCGGTGCGGCCGGTCGTCGCCGAGAGCACCAGCGCCCAGGCCGCGTTCAGCACGGTGTTCAGGGTGAGCCCGTGCCGGCGGGCCGTGGCGCGCAGCAGTTCGCTGGTCCGCGGCGTCAGCACGGTGTCGTGGTCCGCCGGGATGACCGGGCCGGTATCGCGCCCGGAGGGGGCGAGCAGGGTCGGCTCGTCGAGGCCGGAGAGCGACCGGCGCCAGGCGGTGAGCGCGGCCCCGGTGTCCTGCTCGTCCAGCCAGCCGAGGTAGTCGCGGTAGGAGCCGGGGACCGGCAGTCCGGTGTCGTCGCCGGCACGCTCGTACAGCGTGAACAGCTCCTCCAGGAACAGCCACGCGGACCAGCCGTCCCACAGGATGAGGTGATGGGTGATCACGAGCCGGTCCCGGCCGTCGCCGAGCCGGATGAGCAGCAGCCTGCACAGCGGGGGCGAGGACAGGTCGAAGCGCTGCCTCCGGTCGGCGGCCAGCAGTTCCCGGGTCCGGCTGTGCTGCTGCGCGGCGGACAGCCCGCAGAGGTCCTCCTCGACGAGCGGGATCTCGGCCCCGTCGGCGATGAACTGGACCGGGCGGGGCAGCCCGTCGGCGGTGAATCCGGCCCGCAGACCGGCGTTGCGGGCCAGCAGCGTCCGGCAGGCGGCGCGCAGCCGCTCCGGGTCGACGCGGTGGTCGAAGTCGAGGGTCTCCTGGGAGAGGTAGACGTCGAGCGCCTCGCCGGAGTCGTAGGTGGCGTGGAAGTACATGCCCTCCTGGAGGGGGGAGAGCGGCCAGATGTCGGCGACCGGGAGTCCGGCGGTGGCGGCCACGCGGGCGGTCTCCTCCGGTGAGAGCACCAGACCGCCCAGCGGGGCGGCCGGCTCCTGCTCCTGCTCCTGCGGGGTGCCCGCGGCGGAGGTCAGCTGCGCGAGCAGGGCCCGCAGGGCCGGGTCCACTTCGGCGCCGGACCGCTCCTGGAGGGCCAGCACTGCCTGGAGGGCCGCAGCCGCCTGTCCGGCCTCGGCGGCGGGCACGGTCACGGCGTCGGCGGGGGCGGCCGGTCCGGGGACGGCAGGTCCGGCACCGGCGGCCTGCGCCGCGACGGCCAGTGCGGCCGGGGTACGGCACTCGAACACATCGCGGGGGCCGATGGTCAGCCCGTGCGCGCGGGCCCTGGTGGCGACCGTGATCGAGCTGAGGCTGTCGCCGCCGAGGACGAAGAAGTCGTCGTCGGCGCCGATCCCGGGCACGCCGAGCACCGCGGCGAAGATCTCGCACAGGACGCTCTCGCGCTCGTCGCGCGGGGCCCGTCCACCGGTGCGGAGGGCGGGCGCGGCGGACGGCAGCGCGTTCTGGTCGAGCTTGCCGCTGGGCGTCAGCGGCA
>NZ_JAFMPZ010000622.1 GCF_017353455.1 Streptomyces laculatispora | reverse complement strand
CGGCGGCGGTGGCGGCGCAGGCCGTCCCGGTGGCGGCGGCTTCGCAGGCCGTCCGGCCGGTCCCGGTGGCGGCGGCGGCGGTTTCGCCGGTCGTCCCGGTGGCGGCGGCGGTGCTCCCGGCCGTCCCGGTGGTGGCGGCGGCTTCGGCGGTCGTCCCGGCTTCGGCGGGCGTCCCGGTGGCCCCGGTGCCCGTGGTGGCACACAGGGTGCCTTCGGACGCCCCGGCGGTCCCGCGCGTCGTGGCCGCAAGTCGAAGCGGCAGAGGCGCCAGGAGTACGAGTCGATGCAGGCCCCGTCGGTGGGCGGCGTCATGCTGCCCCGCGGCAACGGGCAGGCTGTCCGGCTGTCTCGCGGTGCCTCGCTCACGGACTTCGCGGAGAAGATCAACGCGAACCCGGCGTCGCTCGTCGGCGTGATGATGAACCTCGGCGAGATGGTCACTGCCACGCAGTCCGTCCCGGACGAGACGCTGAAGATGCTCGCGGACGAGATGAACTTCGTCCTGGAGATCGTCAGCCCCGAGGAGGAGGACCGCGAGCTGCTCGAGTCCTTCGACATCGAGTTCGGCGAGGACGAGGGCGGCGAAGAGGCCCTGGTCTCCCGTCCGCCGGTCGTGACCGTCATGGGTCACGTCGACCACGGTAAGACCCGGCTGCTGGACGCGATCCGCAAGACGAACGTCGTCGCGGGCGAGGCCGGCGGTATCACGCAGCACATCGGTGCCTACCAGGTGGGCGCCGAGGTCAATGGCGAGGACCGCCGCATCACCTTCATCGACACCCCGGGTCACGAGGCGTTCACCGCCATGCGTGCACGTGGTGCGAAGTCCACCGACATCGCGATCCTCGTGGTGGCGGCGAACGACGGTGTGATGCCCCAGACGATCGAGGCGCTGAACCACGCCAAGGCGGCCGACGTGCCGATCGTGGTCGCGGTCAACAAGATCGACGTCGAGGGTGCCGACCCGGTCAAGGTGCGCGGTCAGCTCACCGAGTTCGGTCTGGTGGCCGAGGAGTACGGCGGCGACACGATGTTCGTCGACATCTCCGCCAAGCAGGGCCTCAACATCGAGGCTCTTCTGGAGGCCGTCGTCCTCACCGCCGACGCGTCGCTCGACCTGCGGGCCAACCCGGAGCAGGACGCTCAGGGTATTGCGATCGAGTCCCACCTCGACCGCGGCCGCGGTGCCGTCTCGACCGTCCTGGTCCAGCGCGGCACGCTGCGTATCGGCGACACGGTGGTGGTCGGCGACGCGTACGGCCGAGTCCGCGCGATGCTCGACGACAAGGGCGAGAACGTCGAGGAAGCGGGTCCCTCGACCCCCGTCCTCGTGCTGGGTCTCACCAACGTCCCGGGTGCCGGCGACAACTTCCTGGTGGTCGACGAGGACCGTACGGCCCGTCAGATCGCCGAGAAGCGTGCCGCTCGTGAGCGCAACGCCAACTTCGCCCGCAAGGGTGTCCGGTTCTCCCTGGAGAACCTGGACGAGGCGCTCAAGGCCGGTCTGGTCCAGGAGCTCAACCTCATCATCAAGGGCGACGCGTCCGGTTCGGTGGAGGCTCTCGAGTCCTCGCTGCTCCAGCTCGACGTCGGTGAAGAGGTCGACATCCGGGTCCTGCACCGCGGTGTGGGTGCGGTCACCGAGTCGGACATCAACCTGGCGACCGGCTCCGACGCCATCGTGATCGGCTTCAACGTGCGCGCCGCAGGGCGTGCCGCGCAGATGGCCGACCGCGAAGGTGTGGACGTCCGGTACTACTCGGTCATCTACCAGGCGATCGAAGAGATCGAAGCGGCCCTCAAGGGCATGCTCAAGCCGGAGTACGAAGAGGTCGAGCTCGGTACGGCGGAGATCCGCGAGATCTTCCGCTCGTCCAAGCTGGGCAACATCGCCGGTGTGCTGGTCCGGTCCGGCGAGGTCAAGCGCAACACCAAGGCGCGCCTGCTTCGCGACGGCAAGGTCATCGCGGAGAGCCTCAACATCTCCGGTCTGCGCCGCTTCAAGGACGACGTCACCGAGATCCGCGAAGGCTTCGAGGGCGGTATCAACCTCGGAAACTTCAACGACATCAAGATCGACGACGTCATCGCGACGTACGAGATGCGCGAGAAGCCGCGAGGCTGACCCGTACCTCAACAGTCGGGGCCGGTCGACGGGTCGTATTTCCGTCGATCGGCCCCGGCCGTTCCGTGTACGGTTCTTGTGTCCCTGCCAATCATCGGCAGGGCACGAACCCGAACCGGCGGGACATCCGGACACACATGTATGTGGGGACACTGTCCTTCGATCTGCTTCTCGGCGACGTACGGTCGCTGAAGGAGAAGCGCTCCGTGGTCCGTCCGATCGTCGCCGAGCTCCAGCGCAAGTACGCGGTGAGCGTGGCGGAGACGGGCGGCCAGGACCTCCATCGCAGGGCCGAGATCGGCCTCGCCGTGGTCTCCGGGGACACCGGGCACCTCACCGACGTGCTGGACCGGTGCGAGCGGTTGATCGCCGGCCGGCCGGAAGTGGAGCTGCTGTCCGTACGGCGGCGGCTGCACAGCGACGAAGACGATTGAGCAAGGCGAGAAGGAGACGGACCAGTGGCCGACAACGCGCGGGCTAAGAAGCTGGCGGACCTCATCCAGGAGGTGGTCGCCGAGAAACTGCAGCGCGGAATCAAGGACCCGCGCCTGGGTACGCACGTGACCATCACGGACACCCGTGTCACCGGCGACCTGCGGGAGGCCACGGTCTTCTACACGGTCTACGGCGACGACGAGGACCGGGCGAGCGCGGCAGCCGGCCTGGAGAGCGCCAAGGGCATCCTGCGCTCGGCGGTCGGTGCGGCGGCGGGGACGAAGTTCACCCCCACGCTCGCCTTCATGGCGGACGCGCTCCCCGAGAACGCCAAGGCGATCGAGGACCTCCTCGACCGGGCACGGGCCTCGGACGCCAAGGTGCGCGAGGCGTCCTCGGGCGCCACGTACGCGGGCGACGCCGACCCGTACCGCAAGCCGGAGGACGAGACCGACGAGGACACCGCCTCCGAATGACAGCGCAGAACAGGACGCCCCAGGAAGGGAGCGGGAGCGCAGCGGCCTCCGGCAAGGGTGGCGGCGGGCGACGGGAGGACGGCCTTGTCATCGTCGACAAGCCGTCCGGCTTCACCTCGCACGACGTCGTCGCCAAGATGCGCGGTATCGCCAGGACCCGCCGCGTCGGCCACGCCGGCACGCTGGACCCGATGGCGACGGGCGTGCTCGTGCTCGGCGTGGAGCGGGCCACCAAGCTCCTGGGCCATCTCGCGCTGACCGAGAAGGAGTACCTCGGTACGATCCGGCTCGGCCAGGACACCGTCACGGACGACGCGGAGGGCGAGATCACCTCGTCGACCGACGCCTCCGGTGTGACACGCGAGGGCATCGACGCGGGTGTCGCCGAACTGACCGGCGCCATCATGCAGGTGCCGTCCAAGGTCAGCGCCATCAAGATCGACGGCAAGCGGTCCTACGCGCGGGTGCGCGGCGGCGAGGAGTTCGAGATCCCGGCCCGGCCGGTGACCATCTCGTCCTTCAAGGTCTACGACGTCCGTGAGGCCGTCGCCGAGGACGGCACCCCGGTGGTCGACCTGGTCGTCTCGGTGGTCTGCTCCTCCGGTACGTACATCCGGGCCATCGCCCGCGACCTCGGCGCCGGACTCGGCGTGGGCGGGCATCTCACCGCGCTGCGGCGCACCCGCGTCGGCCCGTACGGCCTCGACGGGGCGAGGACCCTGGACCAGCACCAGGAGGAGCTGGTCGTGATGCCGGTGGCCGAGGCCGCCGCCTCGGCGTTCCCGCGCTGGGACGTCGACGAGAAGCGGGCCAAGCTCCTGCTCAACGGGATGCGGCTGGACATGCCCGCGTACCCGCCGGGGCCGGTCGCGGTCTTCGGGCCCGACGGGCGGTTCCTGGTCCTGGTCGAGGAGCAGAAGGGCAAGGCCAAGAGCCTCGCCGTCTTCGGCTGAACGCCTCCGGTATCCGCACCGTGGAGCGGGCAGCACCCCTGTGCCCGCTCCACGGTCCCCCACCGCTTCCTGTCCACCGAACGCTCCTGATTCACCCCAATGGGCAGGCGCTCGGAGTGAATCAGGGGGGCAAACGGGGGCGCTTTTACTCCGATTGCTTCTCACTGATCACGGCGGACCTAACGTCGGATCATGGGATGCGGGGACCGGGCGACGCTGGTACGACTGTGCGATCCGGCCGGCCGGCCGAGGGGGACCGGGTTCGTCGCGGACGACCGGGGCACGGTCGTGACCAGTCACGAGGCGGTCGACGGGATCACCCACCTCGTCCTGCACGGCACGGACGGACGCAGTTGCCGCGTCGAGGCCGGTGACATCACCGCCCTGCCCGAGCTGGACCTCGCGCTCCTGCCCACCGGCGGTCCCGACGCGCTGGGCGCGCAGCCGCTGCCGATCGTGGAGCGGGAGCGGTTCGAAGCCGGTACGTATGTGACGATCGCCGCGCACGGCTGGCGCGAGGCACGCGTGCTGGGCCCGGCCCCGGTGACGTACACCGTCGGCGGCGTCACCCACCGGATCGGCCGGGCGCTGGAACTGGCCCTCGGTACCGACGGCCGCGATGCGCTCCTGCTCGGCGGCGCTGCCGTGGGCGGGCCGGTCCTCGACCCGGACACCGGCGCGGTCATCGCGGTACTCGGCACCGGCCTGCGGGCCGGACACGCCGCCGCCGGATGCGCGGTTCCGCTGGCCGGGGCGGGCGACGGGGGACCGCTGGGTGCCCTGCTGCTGCGCAACGCCATGAGCGTCCCCTGCTACGGCCGCGATCTGAACCTGGCCGGAGCCCTCCAGCTGACCGCCATGTCGGTCGGCTCGGCGGGCGGACCGAGCGCCTGGCCCGATCCGGTGGAACGGCCCGAAGCCACCGCGGAGTTCAGCGCGTTCGCCGCTGCCGGACCGGCGACGGCCACCGGGGACCCCGCGGTGGTTCTGGGCCTCGTCGGGGAGCCGGGTACGGGCCGC
>NZ_JAFMPZ010000345.1 GCF_017353455.1 Streptomyces laculatispora | reverse complement strand
ACTCGCGGCAGCGGCCGCCGCGCTGGCCGAGGCCGGGCGCCCGGAGGACTGCGGCCGGCTGCTGCGCCAGGGTGTCGCGCGGCCCGCCGCGGAGATCGCCGATGCCGTGGCCGCGCTGGACCGGGCCGGCCGGGGCTCCCAGGCGCAGGCGCTGCTCGGCGCCTTCGTCCGGGTCCGGACACCGCAGGACGCGGCCAGGATCGCGGAGCGCGATCCGCGCCATCTCGTACCGCAACTGCTGGCGGCGGCCCGTGGGGTGTCCGAGGCGCGGGAGCGGGACGTGGTGCACGCGCTGAGGGTCGCGGGGATCGGTTAGCGCCCGCGGGGCTCGCCCCCGCTCCCCGGGCTGGACCGCACGGGTGTGAAACATGATCGACTCCGCTGGTTCACGGCGATGGTCTTGCCCCGCTGTGTGACGGGGCTTACGTTCTCCTCTACGCACGTGTCTACGGGCGTAGAAACTGCCAAGAGGCTCTCTGACGCCGCGTCGAAGGAGCAGCTCATGTCCCAAGTCGTACGCGCCGCACTCGTCCAGGCGACCTGGACCGGCGACACCGAATCCATGATCGCCAAGCATGAGGAGCATGCCCGCGAGGCCGCCCGGCAGGGGGCCGGGATCATCGGCTTCCAGGAGGTGTTCAACGCCCCCTACTTCTGCCAGGTGCAGGACCCCGAGCACTACCGCTGGGCCGAGGCCGTGCCCGACGGCCCGACCGTGCAGCGGATGCGGGATCTGGCCCGGGAGACCGGCATGGTGATCGTCGTCCCGGTCTTCGAGGTCGAGCAGTCCGGCTTCTACTACAACACCGCCGCCGTGATCGATGCCGACGGCTCGTATCTCGGCAAGTACCGCAAGCACCACATCCCGCAGGTCAAGGGATTCTGGGAGAAGTACTACTTCAAGCCCGGCAACGCCGGCTGGCCGGTCTTCGACACCGCGGTGGGCAAGGTCGGCGTATACATCTGCTACGACCGGCACTTCCCCGAGGGGTGGCGTCAACTCGGGCTCAATGGAGCCCAGTTGGTGTACAACCCGTCGGCGACCTCGCGCGGCCTCTCCGGCTACCTCTGGCAGCTGGAACAGCCGGCGTCCGCCGTCGCCAACGAGTACTTCATCGCCGCGATCAACCGTGTCGGCCAGGAGGAGTACGGCGACAACGACTTCTACGGCACCAGCTACTTCGTGGACCCGCGAGGCCGGTTCGTCGGCGACGTGGCCAGCGACAAGGCCGAGGAACTCCTCGTCCGCGACCTCGACTTCGGGCTCATCGACGAGGTCCGCCAGCAGTGGGCGTTCTACCGGGACCGCCGCCCCGACGCGTACGAGGGACTGGTGGAGCCGTGAGCGGCCTGCACCATCGCCACCTCGCCGTCAGCCCCGACTGGATGGCGCTCTACTACCGGCACCCGCTGGAGATCACCCATGGCGAGGGCCGGCACGTCTGGGACGCGGAGGGCAACCGCTACCTCGACTTCTTCGGCGGCATCCTCACGACCATGACCGCCCACGCACTGCCCGAGGTCACCAAGGCGGTTGCCGAACAGGCCGGGCGGATCATCCACTCCTCCACGCTCTATCTGAACCGGCCGATGGTGGAGCTCGCCGAGCGCGTCGTCGCCCTCTCCGGCATCCCGGACGCCCGGGTCTTCTTCACCACCTCCGGTACCGAGGCGAACGACACGGCGCTGCTGCTCGCCACCACGTACCGCAGGTCGAACCAGATCCTCGCGATGCGCAACAGCTACCACGGCCGGTCCTTCTCCGCCGTCTCCATCACCGGCAACCACGCCTGGTCGCCCACCGGCCTGTCACCGCTCCAGACGCTGTACGTGCACGGGGGCGTCCGCAGCCGCGGACCGTACGCGCACCTGAGCGACGGGGAGTTCATCGCGGCCTGCGTGGCGGACCTGGAGGACCTGCTCGGCCACACCCGGGACGCCGCCGCGCTGATCGCCGAACCCATCCAGGGCGTGGGCGGGTTCACCTCACCGCCCGACGGGCTGTACGCGGCGTTCCGCGAAGTCCTGGACCGGCACGGCATCCTGTGGATCTCCGACGAGGTGCAGACCGGCTGGGGGCGCACCGGTGAGCACTTCTGGGGCTGGCAGGCGCACGGGGGCAGCGGCCCGCCGGACATCGTCACCTTCGCCAAGGGCATCGGCAACGGCATGTCGGTCGGGGGTGTCATCGCCCGTGCCGACGTCATGAACTGCCTGGACGCCAACTCCATCTCGACGTTCGGCGGCTCCCCGGTCACCATGGCCGCCGGCCTCGCCAACCTCTCGTACCTCCTCGAACACGATCTCCAGGGCAATGCCCGCCGGGTCGGCGGCCTGCTCATCGAGCGGCTGCGGGCGATCGCCGCCGGTTCGGAGTGCGTCCGGGAGGTGCGTGGCAGGGGCCTGATGATCGGCATCGAACTGGTGAAACCCGGTACGGACGAGGCGAACCCCGAAGCGGCGTCGGCCGTCCTGGAGGCGGCCCGTGAGGGCGGCCTGCTCCTCGGCAAGGGCGGCGGCCACAACACCAGCGTGCTGCGCATCGCCCCGCCTCTCTCGCTCTCCATCCCGGAGGCGGAGGAGGGTGCCGCGATCCTCGCCGACGCGCTGCAAGCGGCGGGGTGAGCCCGCGGGGGTGCGGTGCTCCCGGTACCTGCGAGGGGGCGCCGCCGACGCGGCGCGCCCGTCGCGGCCGGACAGGGCCGATTCCGCCGCAACGGCTACCGTCCGACGCGGTCGAACTTCACGCGACCCCCGTTGTTCTCGTCGTCGGTGCCCCAGCTGGCGTGCCGGCCCGGCAGGAAGGCGAGGGCCTCGATCTTCCGGTTGTCCCGCTCGGTGAAGAGGTTCAGCGGAGTCGGTTCGGGCTTCGGCTTCAGGCGCAGCACCGCGTCATGGGCCGCGTTGACGGTGAGCCGGCCGGGTTCGTAGACGGCGGAGGCGAACGGCCCGTCGCCCGCGTCCGTGCCCGAGGCCGACGACACCATGACGGTGCCGTCCGGCAGGATCTTCAGGTCGCTGATCTGCCGCACGTCGCCCCGGTCCGGGAACGGCACGGCGAACTCCTGCCGCGCGCTGACGGTGCCGAAGTCCGGGCCGTACGCACCGATGCGCACCGAGGAGGCGTGCACGACGGCCGGCCGGTCGCCGCTGCCCCGCGTCGCCCACACGGCGAAGGTCCTGCCCGACCTGTCGCGGTGCGGTGCGAAGCTCGCGTAGTCGTCGCCGTCGCGCCGGCCCGGCAGCGCGACCGGACCGGCCTGGAGAGTCGCCCGGCCGTTCGCCACGACGATGCGGAAGGCGTCGCCCCCGCTCGACACGGCGATGTAGTGACCGGGGCGGCTGGGGACCGCGTCGAGCGCCTCCAGGCCGGCGGGGAGCGTGCCGGACCACGGGAGTTCCCTGACGACCGGGTCACGGCCCGGCCGCAGACGTACCGTCGCCACCCTGGACTCGCGAGCCCCCGTGCTGCCCCTTACGACGACGGCGTCGGCCAGGCCGTGGCCCACGGGCGCCCCCTCGGCCGCCGCCATGCCGCTCACCCCGCCCAGGACGCCGGAGCCCACCCGCTGCCGGCCGTCGGACGGACCGGCGGCCCCGGCGGCCGGGGGAGCGGCGGCGAGGCAGGCGCAGAGGACCTGCCGGTGCGCCCGCCGACCGCCCGGCCCACCGGCGTATACGACCCGGCCCGGCGCCGCACCCGCGCGTTCGAACCGTGCCGCGCACTGGGCCGGTGGAGTGCCGGACGGGTGAAACGGAAACGTCTTCAGCGGTTAGCCGCAGCGGTATTGCCACAGTGGGCAACCCACTTCTACGTTCTTCACCACGCACTGGTCTACGTGCGTAGACCCATTCCGCCACAGTGAGGAGGGGTACATGAGCCGCACCGTCATCCACGGCGGCCTCGTCATCACCGCATCCGACGAGATCCATGCCGATGTACTCGTCGAGGGCGGCCGCATCGCCGCTCTCGCCGCGCACGGCACCGACGCCGCAGCGAGCTGGACCGCCGACCGGACCATCGACGCCACCGGTAGATACGTCATCCCGGGCGGCGTCGACGCGCACACCCACATGGAGATGCCCTTCGGCGGCACCTTCGCCGCGGACACCTTCGAGACCGGGACCCGGGCCGCGGCCTGGGGCGGCACCACCACGATCGTCGACTTCGCCATCCAGTCGGTGGGGCATTCCCTGCGCGAGGGGCTCGACGCTTGGTACGCGAAGGCGGACGGCAACTGCGCCATCGACTACGCGTTCCACATGATCCTCGCCGATGTGAACGCCTCCTCGCTCAAGGAGATGGACCTGCTGGTGGCGGAGGGCGTCACCTCCTTCAAGCTGTTCATGGCCTACCCCGGCGTCTTCTACAGCGACGACGGCCAGATCCTGCGGGCCATGCAGCGGGCCGAGTCCAACGGCGGCCTGATCATGATGCACGCGGAGAACGGCATCGCCATCGACGTCCTGGTCGAGCAGGCGCTCGCCGACGGCCGCACCGATCCGCGCTACCACGGAGATGTGCGCAAGGTGGCGCTGGAGGCCGAGGCGACCCACCGGGCCATCCAGCTCGCCCGCGTCGCCGGCGCCCCGCTGTACGTGGTGCACGTCTCCGCCGACGAGGCCGTCGCCGAGGTCGCGGCGGCCCGCCACAAGGGCCTTCCCGTCTTCGGGGAGACCTGCCCGCAGTACCTCTTCCTCTCCACTGACAACCTCGCCGAGCCCGGCTTCGAGGGCGCCAAGTACGTCTGCTCCACGCCGCTGCGGCCCCGGGAACACCAGGAAGCGCTGTGGCGGGGCCTGCGGAACAACGAGCTCCAGGTCGTCTCCACCGACCACTGCCCCTTCTGCTTCTCCGGGCAGAAGGAGATGGGCCGCGGCGACTTCTCGAAGATCCCCAACGGAATGCCGGGCGTCGAGAACCGGATGGACCTCCTGCACCAGGCGGTCGTCGACGGTCACATCTCCCGCCGCCGGTGGATCGAGATCGCCTGCGCCTCGCCGGCCCGGATGTTCGGCCTCTACCCGAAGAAGGGCACCATCGCCCCCGGCGCCGACGCCGACATCGTCATCTACGACCCGGCCGCCGAGCAGACCATCTCCGCCGAGACCCACCACATGAACGTCGACTACTCGGCGTACGAGGGAAAGCGGCTCACCGGACAGGTGGAGACCGTGCTCTCGCGCGGTGAGGTCGTCATCGACCGCCGCACGTTCACCGGCCGCGCCGGCCACGGCATGTACACCCCGCGCGCCACTTGTCAGTACCTGGACTAGGAGCATCTGGCATGGACTTCGGACTCGTCCTGCAGACCGACCCGCCCGCCTCGGCCGTCGTCGGCCTGATGCGCCGCGCCGAACGCAACGGCTTCCGCTACGGCTGGACCTTCGACTCGGCGGTGCTCTGGCAGGAGCCCTTCGTCATCTACAGCCGCATCCTCGAACACACCGAACGCCTCGTGGTCGGGCCCATGGTCACCAACCCGTCCACCCGCACCTGGGAGGTCACCGCCTCCACGTTCGCCACCCTCAACGACATGTACGGCAACCGGACGGTCTGCGGTATCGGCCGCGGCGACTCGGCGATGCGGGTGGCGGGCCGCAGCCCCAACACCCTGGCCAGGCTCGGCGAGG
>NZ_JAFMPZ010000621.1 GCF_017353455.1 Streptomyces laculatispora | reverse complement strand
GTCGTCGTAGAACAGCTCGGCCACTGGGTCTTCTCCTTGGTGTGCAGGTGTTGCGTCCCACCGTACGGCGGGGTGCGTCAGTTACGTTTTCGGGTCTCGCCATACGAGCGGCGAGCCGGCGGGCTACGCCGTGCGGTCGAGGGCGCGCAGGGACCGGTCGGTGATCGAGCGCGCGCCACGTCCTATGGCGATGGTGCCGGACTGGACGAGCTCCTTGATGCCGTACTGCTCCAGCATCTTGAGCATCGCCTCCAGCTTGTCGGCGCCGCCGGTCGCCTCGATCGTGACGGCCTCCGGGGAGACGTCCACGGTCTTGGCGCGGAACAGCTGGACGATCTCGACGATCTGGGAACGGGTCTCGCTGTCGGCGCGGACCTTCACCAGGACGAGCTCACGCTGGATCGCAGCGGCGGGCTCGAGTTCGACGATCTTCAGGACGTTGACCAGCTTGTTGAGCTGCTTGGTCACCTGCTCCAGTGGCAGGCCCTCGACATTTACCACAATGGTGATGCGGGAGATGTCGGGATGTTCGGTGGTACCGACCGCGAGCGAGTCGATGTTGAAGCCGCGGCGGGAGAACAGGGCGGTGATCCGGGCGAGGACACCGGGCTTGTTCTCGACCAGGACGGAGAGCGTGTGCTTGGTGGACATGGAAGTCGGTCTCTCTCTGTCTCTCAGTCGTCTTCGTTGTCGCCGAAGTCGGGGCGGACACCGCGGGCTGCCATGACCTCGTCGTTGGAGGTGCCGGCGGCGACCATCGGCCACACCATGGCGTCCTCGTGGACGATGAAGTCGACGACGACCGGGCGGTCGTTGATCGCGTTGGCCTCGGCGATGACCTTGTCCAGGTCGGCCGGGTCCTCGCAGCGGATCGCGTAACAGCCCATGGCCTCGGACAGCTTGACGAAGTCGGGCACCCGGGTGCCCTTCGCCGGGATGCCGTCCGTGTCGGCGCCGGAGTGCAGCACGGTGTTGGAGTACCGCTGGTTGTAGAAGAGGGTCTGCCACTGGCGGACCATCCCGAGCGCGCCGTTGTTGATGATCGCGACCTTGATCGGGATGTTGTTGAGCGCGCAGGTGGTGAGCTCCTGATTGGTCATCTGGAAGCAGCCGTCACCGTCGATCGCCCAGACCGTGCGGTCCGGCATACCGGCCTTGGCACCCATCGCGGCCGGCACCGCGTACCCCATCGTCCCGGCACCGCCCGAGTTCAGCCAGGTGGCGGGCTGCTCGTACTTGATGAAGTGCGAGGCCCACATCTGGTGCTGGCCGACGCCCGCCGCGAAGATCGTGTCCGGCGGGGCCAGTTCACCGACGCGCTGGATGACCTGCTGCGGCGAGAGGCTGCCGTCCTCCGGCAGGTCGTAGCCGACCGGGTAGGTGTCGCGCCAGCGGTTGAGGTCCTTCCACCAGGCGGCGTAGTCGCCGGTGTGGCCCTCGGTGTGCTCGGCCTGGACCGCCTGGACGAGGTCGGCGATGACCTCGCGGGCGTCACCGACGATCGGCACGTCGGCGGCGCGGTTCTTGCCGATCTCCGCCGGGTCGATGTCGGCGTGCACGATCTTGGCGTACGGGGCGAAGCTGTCCAGCTTGCCGGTGACCCGGTCGTCGAACCGGGCCCCCAGCGCGACGAGCAGGTCGGCCTTCTGCAGCGCGGTGACGGCGGTGACCGCACCGTGCATACCGGGCATTCCCACGTGCAGCGGGTGGCTGTCGGGGAAGGAGCCGAGCGCCATCAGTGTGGTGGTGACGGGCGCTCCGGTCAGCTCGGCCAGCACCTTGAGTTCGGCGGTGGCCCCGGCCTTCATGACGCCGCCGCCGACATACAGCACGGGGCGCTTGGCCTGGACGATGAGCTTGGCGGCCTCGCGGATCTGCTTGGCGTGCGGCTTGGTGACGGGCCGGTAGCCGGGCAGGTCCTGGGTCGGCGGCCAGCTGAAGGTGGTCTTCGCCTGGAGCGCGTCCTTGGCGATGTCGACCAGGACCGGTCCCGGACGGCCGGTGGAGGCGATGTGGAAGGCCTCGGCGATCGTGTGCGGGATGTCCTCCGCCTTGGTGACCAGGAAGTTGTGCTTGGTGACCGGCATCGTGATGCCGACGATGTCCGCTTCCTGGAAGGCGTCGGTACCGATGGCGGCGGAGGCCACCTGGCCGGTGATCGCGACGATCGGCACCGAGTCCAGGTAGGCGTCGGCGATCGGCGTGACCAGGTTGGTCGCGCCGGGGCCGCTCGTCGCCATACAGACGCCGACCTTGCCGGTGGCCTGCGCGTAGCCGGTGGCCGCGTGGCCGGCGCCCTGCTCGTGGCGGACCAGCACATGACGGACCCGGGTGGAGTCCATCATCGGGTCGTACGCCGGAAGAATGGCGCCGCCTGGAATGCCGAATACCGTGTCGGCCCCCACCTCCTCGAGGGAGCGGATGAGGGACTGCGCGCCCGTGACGTGCTCAACGGTGGCGGACGACGATCCGCCGTTACGGGCGCGCGGCTGGGGATGGTGGGCCCCGGTGGCCTGCTCGGTCATCGGCATTCTCTTCTCGAAGCTGAGGGTTTTTGCGAGTGTTTTACGACGTTTTGCGTAGTACCGGTGCAACAAAAAACCCCTCGTGCCGTGAGGCAAGCGAGGGGAGCGCGCCGGTGCGGTCTGCAGAGTGTCATTGAGCGACTCTGCTTCAGCCGACGCGCTTTCCAAGTACGAGAATTCGGGTGCGCATGGCATTGACCCTCTCTCCGACGCACTCGACGTGTCAAGTGGGTGGGACGGGCGTCTCAGCATGTGAGCCGGTGAGGAGTGGGATCGAGCCGCCCGCCAGGACCGGCTGCGCGGCCGGGCTGCCGGGCACCGGGAACTCGCCGCGGATCAGGGCGCGGCGCAGCCGGTACTCGTCCAGCGGCCCGGAGAAGGCCATGCCCTGGCCGTGCGTACAGCCCATGGCGCGCAGGGCGAGGACCTGTTCCGGCATGTCGACGCCGTCGGCCACGGACTGCATGCCGAGATCGCACGCGATCCGCAGCAGCCCGCTGGTGATCTTGTGCAGCCGGGCGGACTCGACGACGCCCTCGACCAGACCGCGGTCCAGTTTCAGTACGTCGATGGGGAGCCGGCGCAGGGCGTTGATCGCGGCGTAACCGCTGCCGAAGCCGTCGAGCGCGATGCGCACGCCGAGACGGCGCAGGGCCACCAGCCGCTGTTCGAGTTCGTCGAAGGAGACCCTCGGGTCGCTGTCGGAGACCTCGATCATCAGCGCCCCGGACGGCAGCCCGTAGCGGGTGAGCAGCGCCTCGACGGAGCCGAACGCCATCCCCTTGTCGAGCAGCCGGCGGGCGGAGAGCCGGACGGCGACGGAGACCTGATGCCCGGCACTGGCCCGGTCGGCGGCCTGCTCGACGGCCTCTTCGAGGAGCCAGCGGCCCAGCTCGGCGGTGCGGTCACTGTCCTCGGCGACGCGGAGGAACTCGGCGGGGGTGAACAGGATGCCCTGGGCGGAGCGCCAGCGGGCCTGTGCCGCGACGGCGGCGACCGTACCGCTGGTCAGATGCACCACGGGCTGATGGAGCAGCGCGAACTCACCGTCGCGCAGGGCGGTGCGCAGCCGGACCGCCAGCTCGGAGCGGCGCACCACCTCGGCCTGCATCTGCGGGGCGTACAGCTCGACGCGGTCCTTGCCGGCCGCCTTGGCGCGGTACATGGCGAGGTCCGCGTTGCGCATGAGGTCGTTGGGGGTGATGGCGGGCTCGGCGAAGGCGACCCCGATGGAAGCGGTGACCCGGACCTCGCCGGCGGCGATCCGGTAGGGCTGGGAGAGGGTGAGGCGCAGCCGGTCGGCGATCTCGTGGACCTGGTACTCACGGGCGGTCTGCTCGCGGCTGCCGTCACCGACGATGAGCGCGGCGAACTCATCACCGCCCAGCCGGGCGGCGGTGTCCCCGGCCCGTACGGAGTCCTGGAGGCGGCGGGCGGCCTGGATGAGGAGCTCGTCGCCCGCCTGGTGGCCGAGCCGGTCGTTGGCCGCCTTGAAGCCGTCCAGGTCGATGAAGAGCACGGCGGTGCCCGCGTCACCGGACCGGCGGCCGCCGAGGGTCTGGCGGACCCGGTCGGTGAAGAGGGCCCGGTTGGGCAGGTCGGTGAGCGGGTCGTGCTCCGCGTTGTGCTGCAGCTGGGCCTGCAGCCGGACCCGTTCGGTGACGTCACGGCTGTTGAGGATCAGCCCGCCCTGGTGGCGGTTGACGGTGGACTCGACGTTCAGCCATTCGCCGCTGCCGGACCTGAAACGGCACTCAATACGGGTGGTGGGCTCCTCGGCCGGCGGAGCGGCGAGGAACCGGCGCACCTCGTGCACCACCCCGCCCAGGTCGTCGGGGTGGATGATCGAGGCCAGCTCCGCGCCGATGAGGTCGTCCGCCTCGCGCCCGTAGACACCGGAGGCGGCGGGGCTGACGTAGCGGAGTATGCCGGTCGGGGCGGCGATCATGATGACGTCGCTGGAACCCTGCACCAGGGAGCGGAAGTGGTTCTCCTTCTGGGCCAGTTCCTGGGTGAGGGCGATGTTGTCGACGAGCATGATGCCCTGCCGGACGACCAGCGCGAGCACCACCGTGCATCCGGTGAAGACCACGACGCGGTCCACCCTGCGGCCCTCGATGACGTTGTAGAGGATGCCCAGGGTGCAGACGGCGGCGGCGAGATACGGCGTCAGCGCGGCCAGCGAACCGGCGATGGGGCGGCTGGTGGTACGCGGCTCGGACCGCTCCTGGACAGCGTTGTCTTCCTCGCGGCCCGCCCCCCAGGGGGCGTACGCGAGGAGCAGCGAACCGGCGAACCAGCCCGCGTCGAGCAACTGGCCGGAATGGTAGGTCTGTCGCAGCAGCGGCGAGGTGAACAGGGCATCGCACAGCACGGTCAGGGCGAGGGCGGCGATGGCGGTGTTCACCGCGGCGCGGTTGACGCTGGACCGCCGGAAGTGCAGCGCGAGCACCATGGAGACCAGCACGATGTCGAGCAGCGGGTAGGCCAGCGAGAGCGCCGCCCGCGCCACGCTCGCACCCTCGACGTCCGCCAGATGCGCGGTATGGGCGAGGGCGAGGCTCCAGGAGAGCGTGAGGAGCGATCCGCCGATCAGCCAGGAGTCGAGTGCCAGGCAGAGCCAGCCGGCCCTGGTGACGGGGCGCTTGGCCAGGACGAGCAGTCCGACGATCGCGGGCGGCGCGAAGCAGAGGTAGAAGAGGTCGGCGAGGGAGGGGCTGGGCACCGGGAGCCCGCGCACGAACTCGTACCAGCCCCAGACCGCGTTGCCCCCGGCCGCCATCAGCGAGGAGAGCGAGAACAGCAGCCAGGCCGGCCGGAACCGGTTGTCCGCCGCGCGGGCGAAGAGGAAGCACGATACGGCGGCGGCCAGGGCGGCGGTACTGAGGCCGAAGTCACCCATGAACACCGCCAGTTGCGCCGACCCCCAGCCGAGGCACGCACCCACCGCGTATCCGGCGCAGGCGAGGCCGAGGAGGAGCTGCGGGAGCAGCGCGGGCGTCCGCCCGACGGCCGACCGCCGGGCCCGCAACGCTCCGCGGATGCTCGCCGACGCGCTCACCGGGGTGCCCCCGAGGTCTCCGGACGGCTGCGGCGCCGGCGCACCGGACGCATCACCGGTGCCCTTCGGCCGCCCCGCCGTGTCGGATCGTTCGCCCATCGGCCGTACATAGCCCGTCGCCCCCTCGCGTGTGGCTTCCTCCCCGGCACCGTCCCTTCCACGGCGCAGCCTCCCTTTCGGACGATACACCAGACTCGTCACGCAGGGCCATAGTTCCTCTACTCTCCGTGACGACCTGGGGTGTTGTCGGCACGGGGCGCCGCGGTACGTGCTCGCAGCGTGTTCAGCCGGTGGTACGCACGACGTTGCGGACCGGATCCCCCGCGGCGAAACGGCTGAGCTGGCCGGCGATCAGGCGCTTGGCGCGAGGCAGGAACGCCGAGGTGCTGCCGCCCACATGCGGAGTGATCAGGACGTTCGGAGCATGCCAGAGGGAATGGCCGGAAGGGAGCGGTTCCGGGTCGGTGACGTCGAGCGCGGCGTGCAGCCGGCCGGACTCGAGTTCGGACAACAGGGCCTTGGTGTCGACGACACCGCCACGGGCGACGTTCACCAGCAGCGCGCCGTCCCGCATCGCCGCGAGGAACTCCGCGCCCACCAGCCCTTGTGTGGAGGGGTTCAACGGGGTGGACAGAATCACGATGTCGGCTTCGGGCAACAGTGCGGGCAGGTCGTCGAGCGTATGTACGGGACCGCGTGCGGTTGTCCGCGCAGAGCGTGCGACGCGCGCCACCCGCGCACACTCGAAGGGTGCGAGCCGGTCCTCTATCGCGGAGCCGATCGATCCGTACCCCACGATCAGTACGGACTTGTCGGCGAGCGCCGGGTAGAACCCGGACCGCCACTCCTCGTTGTCCTGGCCGCGCACGAACCCGGGGAAGCCGCGCAGGGAGGCGAGGATCAGGGCGACGGTCAGCTCGGCGGTGGACGCCTCGTGGACCCCCTTGGCGTTGCACAGCCGCACCCCGGCGGGCAGCAGACCGAGCCCCGGCTCGATGTGGTCGATGCCCGCGGAGAGGGTCTGCACGACCCGCACCGCGCTCATCCCGGCGAGCGGACGGACCGCGACCTCGGGACCTTTCATGTACGGAACGACGTAGAAGGCACAGTCCGCGGGGTCGGCCGGGTAGTCCTGCCCGCCGTCCCAGAATCGGTAGTTGAGACCCTCGGGGAGTCCGTCGATCTCGTCGGCCTCGATCGGCAGCCACGCGTCGGGGGCCGCGGTGGAATTCGTGGTGGAAGTCATGGTCAGGAGGCTATGCGAAGGCGCGCGGGGAGCAGAGGTTAGTTTGTGGGTGCGGAGTGGTCCCGTGCGGCGGGGCCGAGGGAGGGTTCGGGGAGTTGGAGCGCAGGAGTCTCGGTGCGGCGGCGCTCGCCGTGGGCGCGGTCGGTCTCGGCTGCATGCCGATGAGCTGGGCGTACGGCGCCTCGCAGCAGCGTGGCGACGATGCCTTGCGCGCGGTGCACGCGGCGCTCGACGCGGGCGTCCAGTTGCTCGACACGGCCGACATGTACGGCCCGTTCACCAATGAACTGCTGCTGGGACGGGCGCTGAAGGGGCGCCGTGCGCAGGCCTTCGTCTCCACCAAGTGCGGGCTGCTGGTGGTGGGCGATCAGCACATCGTCGCCCAGGGCCGGCCCGGCTATGTGCGGCGGGCCTGCGATGCCTCGCTGCGACGGCTGCAGACTGATGTGATCGATCTGTACCAACTGCACCGGGCCGATCCCGAGGTGCCTGTCGAGGAGACCTGGGGTGCGATGGCGGAGCTGGTGACCGCGGGGAAGGTGCGGGCGCTCGGGCTGTGCGCGGTCGGGGCGCGGGCCTCGCGCCGGCCGGGTGCGCGGATGCACGACGGAACGATCCGGCAACTGGAACGGGTGCAACAGGTCTTCCCGGTGAGCGCGGTGGAGGCGGAGCTCTCGGTGTGGTCGCCCCAGGCGCTGGAGTCGCTGCTTCCGTGGTGTGCGGCGCGGGGTGTGGGGTTCCTGGCGGCGATGCCGCTGGGCAACGGTTATCTGACGGGGACGCTCACTCCGGGGCAGGGCTTCGAGCCGGAGGACCTGCGGGCCAGGCATCCGCGGTTCACCGCCGAGATGATGGCGGCGAACCAGCCGGTGGTGGTGGGGCTGCGCCGGGTTGCCGAACGGCACGGGGCGACGCCCGCACAGGTGGCGCTGGCCTGGGCGCTGCGGCAGGGGCCGCAGGTGGTTCCGGTGCCCGGGACCAAGCAGGAGCGCTGGGCGGTGGAGAACGCGGGGGCGGCCGGTCTGACACTGACGGCGCAGGACCTGGCGGAGATCGACCGGCTGCCGCCGGCGCGGGAGTCGTGGGACTGAGCTCGCGGCGGGGTGGAACCGGGGCGGCCGGTCCTCGACCGCCAACGGCTGACGGCTGATCGAGAAAGTCGGCCGTCATGGGGCACCTCGGGCCGGGCGGCGGTGTAAGAACAGGGGACAGACGGCCGTCGAAGGGATCGGTGCGGTGTTCGGATCTGGGCAGGACCCGGTGGGGCGTCACCTGACGCGTCACGGGAACGATCGCGTGGTGCGGCGGCGTGCGGGGACAGGAGCGCGGCGCGGAGCGGTGGCCGTGCTGGCGGTCGGTACCCTGGTGCTCGCCGCGGGGTGCTCCTCGGAAGAGGGGGCGCAGAGCACGGCGGGCCAGGGTTCGAGATCACCGGCCGGGTCCGCGACGGCCGGGTCGAACCCGGGGGCCTCACCGTCCGCCTCGCGTCCCGCGGCCGATCTGCCGCCCGCGAAGGGCTCGGTGAAGGTGGTGTCGACCCTCACGGAGGGGCTGGACTCGCCGTGGGGTCTCGCGGCCCTGCCGGACGGTGACCTGCTGGTGTCCTCGCGCGACAAGGGGACGATCACCAGGGTCGACGCGAAGAGCGGGAAGAAGACGCTGCTGGGCGCCGTGCCCGGCGTGGCTCCCGCCGGGGAGGGCGGGCTGCTGGGGATCGCG
>NZ_JAFMPZ010000344.1 GCF_017353455.1 Streptomyces laculatispora | reverse complement strand
GTCGTCGTAGAACAGCTCGGCGGGCATGGGAAGTTCTCCTTGGTTCCTGGGACATGAGGGTGTGCGGACGGAATAGCGGAAAGGAAAGCAGGGGTGCTAGGCGCTCTGAGCGCGTGCCGCCGTGGCGGTGCCGGCCGGGGTCAGGCGGATCGGCCGGGCCTCTCGCGCGGTGCGGTCGGCCAGGGCCCGGGAGCCGCGGCCGATCGCGATCGCGCCGGACTGGACGAGCTCCTTGATACCGAAGGCCGCGAGCATCCTGAGCATCGCGTCGAGTTTGTCGCCGGAGCCGGTCGCTTCGAGGGTGACGGCATCGGGCGAGACGTCCACGGTTCTGGCCCGGAACAGCTCGGCGATCTGGACGATCTGGGCACGGGAGCCGTTGTCGGCGCTCACCTTCACCAGGACCAGCTCGCGCTGGACGGCGGAGTCGGCCTCCAGCTCGACGATCTTCAGGACGTTGACCAGCTTGTTGAGCTGCTTGGTCACCTGCTCCAGGGCGAGTTCATGGTCGACCCTGACGACGATGGTGATGCGGGAGAGATCGGGGTGTTCGGTGGTGCCGACCGCGAGCGAGTCGATGTTGAAGCCGCGGCGCGAGAACAGGGCGGCGACACGGGCGAGGATGCCGGGTGTGTTCTCGACCAGGACGGAGAGCGTGTGCTGGGACATGTCGGGAGGTCCTCTCAGTCGTCCGCGGAGTCGCCGAAGTCGGGGCGTACGTCGCGTGCGGCCATGATGTCGTCGTTGGAGGTGCCGGCAGGGACCATCGGCCACACCATCGCGTCCTCGTGGACGATGAAGTCCACCACGACGGGGCGGTCGTTGATCGCGTTGGCCTTGTCGATGATCGCGTCGAGCTCGTACGGGTTCTCGCAGCGCAGGCCCACACAGCCCATCGCCTCGGAGAGCTGTACGAAGTCAGGGACCCGGGTGCCGCGGTTGGTGGTGGATCCCACTCCGCGGGTCGAGCCGGTGGTGGCGTTGGTGGCACCGTCGTGCAGCACCGTGTTGGAGAACCGCGCGCCGTAGAAGAGGCTCTGCCACTGGCGGACCATCCCGAGCGCGCCGTTGTTGATGATCGCGACCTTGATCGGGATGTTGTTGAGCGCGCAGGTGGTGAGCTCCTGATTGGTCATCTGGAAGCAGCCGTCACCGTCGATCGCCCAGACCGTGCGGTCCGGCATGCCGGCCTTGGCACCCATCGCGGCCGGCACCGCGTACCCCATCGTCCCGGCACCGCCCGAGTTGAACCAGGTGTCGGGCTCCTCGTGCGGGAGGAACTGCGCCGCCCACATCTGGTGCTGACCCACTCCGGATGCGAACAGTGTTCCTTCCGGGGCGAGTTGGCCGATCCGTTCGATGACCTGCTGCGGGGAGAGCAGCCCCGGGTCGGCGGGGAGTTCGTAGCCGCGCCGGTAGGTGGCCCGCCATTGGTCCAGGTCCCGCCACCAGTCGGCGTAGTCGCCGACGCGCCCCTCCTCCCGCTCACCGCGCACGGCGTCGGTCAGGGCGGCGAGCACCTCGCGGGCGTCACCGACGATGGGGACGTCCGCGAGCCGGTTCTTGCCGATCTCCGCCGGGTCGATGTCGGCGTGCACGATCTTGGCGTACGGGGCGAAGCTGTCCAGCCTGCCGGTGACCCGGTCGTCGAAGCGGGCCCCCAGGGCGACGATCAGATCGGCCTTCTGCAGCGCGGCGACCGCCGCGACGTCCCCGTGCATACCGGGCATTCCCACGTGCTGGGGGTGGCTGCCGGGGAAGGCGCCGAGCGCCATCAGGGTGGTGGTGACGGGCGCCCCGGTCAGCTCGGCCAGGGTGCGCAGCTCGGCGGTGGCGCGGGCCTTGAGCACCCCGCCGCCGACGTACAGGACCGGCCGGCGGGCCGCGGCGATGAGCCGGGCGGCCTCCCGGATCTGCTTGGGGTGCGGCTTGGTGACCGGGCGGTAGCCGGACAGCTCCAGCACCGGCGGCCACTGGAAGGTGGTGGCCGCCTGGAGGGCGTCCTTGGTGATGTCGATGAGCACCGGTCCGGGGCGGCCGGTGGAGGCGATGTGGAAGGCCTCGGCGATCGTCCGCGGGATGTCGTCGGCGTTGGTGACCAGGAAGTTGTGCTTGGTGATCGGCATGGTGATGCCGACGATGTCCGCCTCCTGGAAGGCGTCCGTGCCGATCGACTTGGAGGGGACCTGGCCGGTGATCGCGACCAGCGGCACGGAGTCCATGTGCGCGTCCGCGATCGGGGTCACCAGATTGGTCGCGCCCGGGCCCGAGGTCGCCATGCACACCCCCACCTTGCCGGTGGCCTGGGCGTAGCCGGTGGCCGCGTGCCCGGCGCCCTGCTCGTGGCGGACCAGCACATGACGGACCCGGGTGGAGTCCATCAAGGGGTCGTACGCCGGAAGGATGCAGCCGCCCGGGATACCGAACACGGTGTCCGCGCCGGCCTCTTCGAGTGAGCGGATGAGGGACTGGGCGCCCGTCACCTGCTCGGCGCCGGTGTCCGGCTGCCCGGTGGTACGGGTCCGCACTTGCGGGAGGAGGGCCGCGGGGGCCTGCTGCACAGCGTTTGACATCGTCAGTTCCAAAAGTCCGTAGGAGTGTTGTCGAGGACGTTTCGGTGAACGGCAGCCGCGGGAGCGGCCGGGTGGTACGTGCCCACCGCCGGGTGATCACCGCAACGGTGCACCCGGCGGACCTCGGGACGGGTCAGGGCGGGGCCCCCGCCGTCTGCAGGGCGTCGCAGGCGTGGCGGACGACTTCGAGGCCGGAGAGCCTCTTGACGAGGGGCCCGTCCACGCTCAGCTCGCCGCGCACCGCCACCGCCGCCGCGTAGCCCCGGTCCACCGGGACGTCGAGCAGGGTCCAGCCCGACGGCGGGTACGGGCCCTCGGGGCGGCCCGAGCCGACGTAGTCGAGGGCGGGATCGCGGCCCAGGCCCGTGCCGAGGCCCTTGAGGTAGGCCTCCTTGCGGGTCCACAGCCGGGCCAGTGCCCGAGGCCGCTCCGGGGGGCTGAGCGCGGCCAGTTCGGCCTGCTCGTCCACGTGCAGCATCGAGGCGAGTTCGGCGGCGCCGTCCTCGTCCCCCACCAGCTCCACGTCGACCCCTATGGGGGCCGCCGCGGTACCGACGACGGCGAGATCGCCGCGGTGGGACAGTGAGAAGAACAACTGGTCGTCGGTGTCGAGCACGGTGGGCCGGCCGTGCGGTCCGCCGCAGCAGGGACAGGTGTCCCGGCCGAGGTGGACGTCCTCGGGGCGCAGGCTCAGGTACGAGCCGAGCAGCCGTCGAAGGGCGACATGCGCGGCCGTGAACCGGGTTCGGTCGGCGGCGTGCATGAGGGTGGCGGCACGTTGACGCTCGGTCGCGTCGAGTACCCGTTCGTCCAGGATGCCGAGGGGGACATCCGAGACCCTCAGGAGCCAGAGGTCCAGTGAGCCGGGGGGTGGCAGCTCACGAACGACCCACGGCAGGGTTTGTTCCACGGGGTCTCTCCTGTTCGTACGAGAGTGGCAGGCGAGCCGGGTCTCACCGCGCGGCCGGCGCGACCGGCAGGTCCCGCCTTCCGCGCAGCGGCCCGATCAGGAGGAGCAGCGGGGTCAGGGCGAGGCCGGCGGTGAGGACCCACAGGGCGGGCCGCAGACCGAGGACGGTGCCGAGGCCTCCGCCGAGCACTGAACCGATGGGAATGACGCCGAAGTTCGCGACCGAGATGCTGGCCGAGACACGGCCGAGCAGCTGGGGCGGACAGTAGCGCTGGCGGAACGCTCCCTGGATCACGTTGGCGAGCACGACGCCGAGCGAGAGCACGGCGCTCCCGACCACCAGGGCGGACAGTCTCCAGTCCTTGTTGGTCAGCGGGATGAGCAGGGCGAACGGGGCGCTGAGGACCGTGGCGACCAGCAGTCCGCGGGCCGAGCCGAACCGCGCGATCACGCGTTTCGCGGTGGTGGCCCCGAGGATGCCACCGATGCTGCTCGACGCGAGGAGCCATCCGGTGGCGCCTTCGGGTATCCCGAGTCCGCGGAGGATGAAGTACGGCAGGACCGCCGCCTCGGCCGTGAGCACCAGGTTGGTGGCGGTGCCGTACAGGGTGAGGACCCGCAGGTAGGGGTCCTTGAAGGCGAACCGGAGCCCCTCCTTGATGTCCTGCACCAGGGCCGGCCGTTCGGCGGGTTTCTCCGGGACGGGCTCCTTGCTTCGGATGCCGGACAGGCAGAGCGCGGAGACGAGGAACGTCGCCGAATTGGCGAGGAGGCCGGAGGTGGCGCCGAAGGCCTGGGCCAGCAGGCCGCCCCCGCCCAGCCCCGCGACCTGGGCGACCGACTCGCTGCCCTGAAGCTTGGCGTTGGCCTCCTGAAGGTCCTCGGGCTCGACGATGGAGGGCACGTAGACCTTGTAGGAGATCCCGAAGAAGACCGCGGCGAACCCGTTGACCAATGCCACGGCCAGCAACTGGGTCATCGTCAGGATCCCGAGCCAGCCCGCGACCGGGACGCTCGCCAGGAGCACGAGCGGGACCAGGTTGCAGATCTGCATGATCGGCCGCCGTCGCATCCGGTCCACCCAGGCGCCGGCCGGCAGGCCGATCAGCAGCCAGGGCAGCCAGGGGGCGGCGGCCAGCAGACTCACCGAGAAGACGCTCTCGTGGAGGGTCACCGTGGCGACCATCGGCATGGCGACGGCGGTGATGTTGATGCCGACGCGGTTGGTCGTCTCGCCTGTCCACAGCAGCCGGAAGTCGCGGTTGCCGCGCAGTCCGCCGCGCGGCGGCGGTGCCTGGTCCGTGCCGGCCTCGCGTTCGGTCAGCCGGGCGCTCATGACGTCACCGCCTTGACCACGGCCTGCGCCAGCAGCGCGCTCCCGTCCGACCAGCGGGTGCGCCGCTCGGTCAGCTCGGCCTTCAGCACGTCCCGCCCGGTCGCCAGAGCGCGTATCCCGTCGGCCGTGGAGCCGGGTCCGCCGCCGTGGGCGCACGCCTCGGCCACCCGGTCGGGGGCCAGTCCGCCGTCGTCGACGGCGGTGAAGCGGGCCGCGTCCTCCAGCGACCGGCCGGAGTCCAGGGCGCCGAGCACGGTCTCGCCCACCAGGTGGTGCGCGGCCCGGAACGGCATCCCGTCCAGCACGAGCCGTTCCGCCAGGTAGGTGGCCGAGGTGAAGCCGTCCACCGCGCGATCCGTCATGCGTTCGCGCTCCGGTTCGGTGCCCGCGACCACCAGGCTCAGCAGCGTCACCGCGTCGGTGGTGCCGCTCAGTCCGGGCCACAGGTGCCGTACGGCCTCGGTGCCGACCGCGATGGCGTTGGTGTAGCCGCCGGTGGTCATGGCGGTCGCCGCGCCGACGAAGGCGCCGAGGCTCGCGCTGGACCGGCCCTGGATGTGTTCGAGCAGGAACGGGTTGCGCTTCTGCGGCATCATCGAGCTGGACCCGACGAGGGTGTCGCCCACCCGCAGCAGCCCGGACTCCTCCGAAGTCCAGGTGCTCAGGTCCCGGCCCGCCCTGGCCAGTGCCACCCCGAGGACGGCGGACGCGGACAGCAGGTCCAGGACGAAGTCGCGGGAGGCCACCGCGTCGACCGAGTTGGGCGCAGCGGAGCTGAAGCCGAGGAGCTCGGCGGTGCGCCGGGGGTCGATGGGGACGGAGGTCCCGCCGATCGCGCCGGCTCCCAGCGGGTTGACGTCGATCTGGCGTCCGGCGTCCAGCAGCGACTCGTACGCGCGCAGTACGGCGCCGGCGACGCCGGCGAGGTAGTGGCCGTAGCTGATCGGCACCGCGGGCTGGCCGTGGGTGTAGGCGGGCATGACCACGTCCCGGTACTCCTCGGCCTTCGCCAGGAGCACCCCCGCCAGCCGGTCGACCGCGTCGAGCAGCGCCAGGAAGGGGCCGCGGGTCTTCAGCCGGGTGGTCGTGGCGTTGAGGTCGTTGCGCGAGCGGCCGGTGTGCAGGATGCCACCGGTCCGGTCGCCCAGCTGCTCGATGAGGTGCCCCTCGTACGCCAGATAGACGCCGCGCGGCATCGGCCGGGAGCGGACCGGTGCGAAGTCCTGCCCGCGCAGCTCCTCGATGGCGCGCAGCAGGGCGGCGGCCCGGTCGGCGTCGACGATCCCGCGCTCGGTGAGCATGATCAGGTGGGCGCGGTCGACCTCGCTGATGCAGCGCAGCTCCTCGCCGAGACCGTCGGCGGTGTCCGGCAGGTACTGGTCGTAGACGATGCGGTGCGCCTCGGCGTCGAGCGCGGCCTTGAGCCGGCCGGTGTCGACGCCGAGCGCCGGAGCTGTGGTCATGCGTATGCCTCCTCTGTGTGCAGATCCGCGTAGGACACGGCCTCACCGAGCAGGGCCACCGCCCGGTCGGCTGCTTCGGCCGCCCGTCCCGAGCGGTCGGCGACGGCGATGACGTGGCCGACGCGGCCCCGGAAGTCCTCGGCGGGGCCGACCGGTTCACCGGGGGCGCGGTAGAGCAGCGCCTCGACGGTGCCCGGTACGGTGCGGGCCCGGTGCACGGCGTCGTCCAGTGCGGCGGACGGCGCCAGGATGCCGTCCTGTGCGCAGGTGAGGAACCGGATCGAGGCGCGGGCGTATCCGCCGCGCTCCAGCTCGGGAGCGGCGCCGAGCGCGGCGAGCACCTGGGCCCGTACGAGGTCGATCCCGCAGGCCCTGCGGACCAGTTCGGGGATCATGCCGCCGGCCAGCCGGGGGTTGACCTCGATGACCTGGGCGGTCCGGGTCCCGGTCAGCCGCAGTTCCACATGGGCGGCGCCCCAGCCGAGGCCGAGCGCCCGCACCGCGCGTACCGCGGTCTCGCGCAGCGCGATCTCCTGCTCGCCGGGGAGCGCGGCCGGTACGTCGTGGCCGGTCTCAACGAACACCGGGAGCGGCCCGACGTGTTTGGCGACGGTGACGACGGCTTCGGTGCCGAACACCTCGACGGAGAACTCCGGACCTGTCAGGTACTGCTCGACCAGGATCCGGCCCGGTGCGGTGATACCGCGCTCGTTGACGGTGGCCGCCAGCAGTGTCCCGGCGTGCTCGGCGACCTCGTCGAGGTCCGCGCAGAGCCGTACGCCCAGACTCCCCGACCCCTGCACCGGTTTGACCACCACGGGCAGTCCGATGCCGCGGGCCGCGTCGATCGCGCCTGCCACCTCGGAGACGACGGCGAAGTCCGCCGAGCCGACGCCCGCGCCGGTCAGGGCCCGGCGCTGCTCGGCCTTGTCGCGGCAGGCCCGCACGGCCTCGGCCGACGGGCCGGGCAGCCCGAGCCGGTACGCCAGTGCGGCGGCGGTGGGTACGTAGTACTCGGAGCTGGTCAGGACGCCCGCGACAGTGGCCTCGGCCTCCAGCGCCCGGACGGCCGCCCACAGCGCGGACTCGTCGCAGGTGTCCACGACGACCGTCCGCAGCCGGTCCTCGGCGGCGTACGGGTAGCGGCCCGGGTCGGCGCAGAGCAGCACCGGCACCACACCCAGCTCGGCCGCGCGCCGCGCGAACAGCCGTCCCGTACCGGTGGTGTTGCTCTCCACCAGGAGCAGCAGGCGCTGACTCATGAGCCGACCACCGGCATCACCACGTCGTCGAAGCCGCGGCGGGCCCACAGCAGCCGGGACCAGGCGGCGGTGGCGTCCAGCGGGTGTTCGACGGTGCGGGGGCCGCCGGCGGCGGGGGCGGGGACGATCCCCTGCTCGCTCAGCCAGGTGTCGTTGTAGACCGTGGACTGGTAGCGGTAGCCCTCGTCCGGGAGCACCATCACGACGGTGCTCTCCGGGTTCTGCTCGGCCCACCAGGACGCCACCTGGAAGGAAGCGCCGCTGGTCGGGCCCATGAACAGGCCGTGTGCGCGGTAGAGCTCGTGGGTCGCGTGGAACGCCTCGGGGGCGGTCACCCAGTGGACCTCGTCGTAGGCGGTGTGGCTGACGTTGCCCGGGTGGATGCTGCTGCCGAGTCCGCGCAGCGTGCGCGGCCCGTCCGGGCTGCCGAAGATGATGCTGCCCTGGGTGTCCACGCCGACCAGGTGCAGTGCGGGGCCGGTCTGGCGCAGCGCGGCGGCGAGTCCGCCGGTGGAGCCGCCCGAACCCACCGGGCCCACCAGGCAGTCCACGGCGCCGACGGTGTCCCCGATCAGATCGGCGACGACGCCGTACGCGCCGGGGTTGTCGGGGTTGTCGTACTGGCCGGGGACGAAGGCCTCCGGGTCCTGCCGGCGCAGCTCCTCCACACGGGCGAGACGTGCGCCCTGGATGCCGCCGGCCTGGCCGGTGTGCTCGACGATCTCCACCGTCGTACCGAGCATTTCGAGCCTGGTGCGCAGATCGCGGTCGATCGCCGAGTCGCCGACGATGGTCAGCGGGTAGCCGCGCAGACGGCAGACCATGGCCAGGCCCAGGGCGAAGGTGCCGGAGGAGGTCTCGATGATCCGGGTGCCGGGGGAGATCAGGCCGGCGGCCTCGGCGCGGTCGAGTATGTAGCGGGCGGGCAGCAACTTCATCAGGCTGAAGGCGGCCGCGTAGAGGTTGTCGCTCACCTTGATGATGCGTGGCAGCTCCGTCGCCTCCACGATCGAGGAGTGAGCCTTGGGCAGAGTCGTCGTCATGTCAGTCACCCGTTGTGTAGTTCCACTGCTCGTGAATTCCGAGCTCTTGCAGGAGGTCCTGGGCCATGTCGGTCCGCGCCTCGACCTCGGGGTCGTCCCGGTCGAAGAGGAGTCCGGCGATGTCCCCGCTGTGCGCCGCCTGTATCCCGACGGCTCCGGTGGTCCGCGCGATGTCACGGATGCGGTCGAGCTCCGGGATCGGCAGATGGCGCTGGTTGATCTCCGTGCTGGCTGTGGCCACCGATCCCAGCAGGGCCACGTCCTTCATCTGGATGGCCTCCCGGAGCATCGACTGCAGCCGGGTGAAGAGGTCGATCTCGTCCTGCCCGTAGCGGGCCGGAGAGAAGGCCAGCGTGTCCACGCCCCGCCCGCCGCCCTCGGGGCGCGAGCCGAAGCCGAGGATCCGCAGGGCCGGCATCCGGTAGCCGAAGTCCTCGATCACCCTGCCCTCGCGCTGGGCGAACAGGACGGTGGACTCCTCGAACATCAGGGAGTCGGACGCGGTCTCGGCGCGCACCGCGATCCTGGCGACCTCCTGCGGCGGCAGCGGGCTGACGAAGGCGTCCTTGACCGCCCAGATGGCCGCGAGCACATCGCTCGTGGACGAGCCGAAGCCCCGGCACAGCGGTACGTCACCGGTGAGGTCGAGGTGACCGCCCGCCGGCTCGGCGCCCGGCGGTGTCACGGCGCGGACCGCGAGTTCGGCCGCGCGCCGTGCCTTGCCCTTCCAGGCCGGCGTGACGGTGACCTCGTCGCCGGGAGCGGGGATGAACGTCGCACGGGTCGCGTGAATGGTGCAGGGAAGAGTGACGAGACCTCGGGTGAGCCCGCTGTCACCGGTGAACACGCCTTGCAGGATCTCACCGTGGTGGACGGGGGCTGAAGCTACCCCGACACGCCAGCCGGAATGATCAACCATTTCCTTGACTTTCTGTTGCCGGGAGCCGTGGCCTGCGGATGGCTTCACGCTATGCAGGCCGGAACCTGCCGCCCGGCGGCATGAGCGGCAGCCCGCGGGCAACTTGGGGGCCGCCGGCGGCCGCGCACGCACAGGTGCCCGGGTCCGCCGTCGTGGCGGTCCCGGGCACCTGTGGGGTGTGGTCAGGGTCTTTCGTGCGAACGGCGGGCCCCGATCAGTGACGCACTCCGCGCAACTCCTCGGCCAGCACCTTTCCGATCTCGCGCAGGGGCTCGGCGGTGGTCATGTCCCAGTGCGCGCAGTCGATGTCGTACTCCTCGACCCGGCCCAGGACATGGGGTGCCCAGGAGTCGGCACCGGTCGCCGCGGCCGGTGTGCGGGCGGCGTTGAAGAACACCGTGTCGCCGCCGAACCGCCGCTGCGGAACGTACCGGTAGCGCATCTCCAGGTTCCCGGCCGTGGCGGCGACGACCGCGGCGGCCTGGGCCGGCTCCAGTGCGCCCAGGATCGCGTCCTCGGCGCGCAGTACGGCGGCCAGCTCCTCCGTGTCCGGGGCGCTCCGGGCGCACCGCACGTCGAGTTCGGCGCCACGGCCCCCGAGCAGGGCGGTCAGCACCTCGCGGCCGGTGATGGCGGGCGGCCGGAAGCCGTCGGGCAGCGGGTAGGAGTCGAGCAGCGCCAGGAGGGCCACCTCCTCGCCCTGTTCCTCCAGCCGGGCCGCGATCGCGTGGGCCACGAGACCGCCGAACGACCAGCCGAGCAGGTGGTAGGGGCCGTGGGCCTGGACCGAGCGGATCTCGCTCACATAGCCGTCGGCCATCTCCTCGATACCGGCCGGCCGGTCCGTCGGGCTCGTCAGCTCCTTCGCCTGCAGGCCGATCAGCGGCCGCCGCCCGCCGATGTGCTTGAGCAGTCCGGCGTACGACCAGCTCATCCCGGAGATCGCGTGGACGCAGAACAGCGGGGCCTCGGGGGCGGCGGGGGACGCGGCCCGGATCGGCAGCAGCGTCTCCATCGGGTCGCCGCTCGTGTTCGAGGCGATGTGTTCGGCGAGCAGCGCGGGCGTCGGGTACTGGAACAGGTCCCGGATGGTGACCCGGGTCTCCCAGATCCCGCGGATCCGGCCGATCAGCCGGGTGGCGAGCAGTGAGTGGCCGCCCAGTTGGAAGAAGTGGTCGTCGATGGTGACCGA
>NZ_JAFMPZ010000343.1 GCF_017353455.1 Streptomyces laculatispora | reverse complement strand
GAGTCCGCGGTCGCCGCCCTGGGGCTCTACCGCCGGCAGGGCGGCGACCGCGGACTCGGTGTCCAGGCCGGTCAGGGTGAAGGTGGCGATCTCGTCGCCGTCGAGTCCGGTGACGGCGACGAAGGGCGCGGCCACGGCTCCGAAGCTCGTCGGGCCGCCCGCCTCCAGTGGCAGGGCCAGCAGCACCGTGACCCGGTGCACCCCGTCGGGCAGGGCGTCGAGGTCGACGGCGAGCCGGTGGTCGGCCGCGGCCTGCCTGGACACTTCGAGCCCCGGCAGTTGCGGCGAGCCGGGGTGGGCGACCCGCTCGACGCCGTGCACGGTGCCGTGCTCGTCGCCGAGCGTGGCCCCGGCCACGACGGGCGCACCTGCCGATATCCGGATCTCCAGACGGGTCTGGGGCAAGGTGTGGTTCTGCCCCCGGACCAGCTCGGCCGTCATTGCCCTGTCCCCTCGACGAGTTGCTGCCGCGCGGCGCGGTGCCGCGTGCGGTGCGGCACCGCCCGGTGCCATGTCGTGCGTACTGCATGTCGTGCGTACTGCCATGCCGTGCGTACTGCCATGCCGTGCGTACCGCAGGGTCGTGCCTGCCGCCGGTCGTGCGTACTGCCGGGGCCCCGATGCGGTGCAGCTCCCGGCGGCCGATGCCTCCGGGAGCTGCGCGTACCGATACGGACCGGCTGGTCCGGCTCTGCCTACAGGTGCGGCAGGATCGCCGGCATGAGGTCCTGGAAGGTGCGGCCGTTGGCCGGGGTGCCGATGGCGGTCATCTGCCACCCGTTCCCCGCACGGTGCACCTTCGCCATGATCTGGGCGGTGTACTGCCCGCCGCCGTCCAGCGTGTAGCGCGCGAGCTCCTGGCCGTTGGTCTCGTCGACGATGCGGCAGAAGGCGTTCTGTACCTCCTGGAACGTCTGGCCGGTGAAGGAGTTCACCGTGAAGACGATCTGGTCGATGTGGACCGGCACCCGCTGGAGGTCGACCAGGATGGCCTCGTCGTCGCCGCCCGAACCGGCGCCGCCGACCAGGTTGTCCCCGGTGTGCTTGACCGAGCCGTCGTCGCTGACGAGGTGCCGGAAGAAGACGACGTCGACCGGCTGCTTGTCGGCGAACAGGACCGCCGAGGCGTCCAGGTCGATCTCCCGGGTGCGCGAACCGAACAGACCGCGACGCGGCGCCGCCTGCCAGCCGAGCCCCATCCGAACCGCGGTCAGGGTCCCCCCGTCGCTCTTCTGCAGGCTGATGGCCTGGCCCTTGGTCATATTGACCGTCACGCGCTGTCCCCTCTCCGCTTTCCCCGCAAACCGTCCTTGCGCGGATTCCAGCACCCTACGCAGTCGCGCCACCGGCGCATCGGGTCCGGGCCGTTTTGTGTCGGTCTTGCAACACACCCCGCACCACGGGGTCAGGCCAGGCCCGCCTCCCGCATCTGGCGCAACTCCTTCTTCAACTCCCCCACCTCGTCCCGCAGTCGGGCGGCCACCTCGAACTGCAGGTCCGCGGCGGCCGCACGCATCCGGTCGGTCATCTCCTCGATGATCCCGGCGAGCTCGGTGGCCGGGCGGTCGGTGACCACCGCCCCGTCCCTCTTGGCCTTCGCGGAACCGGCCTTGATACCCAGCGTGGGCACGGCCGCCTTGGTGCCCTTCGCCTGGCGGTATCCGGTGCCCAGCAGCTGCTCGGTGTCGACCTCCTCGCGGGCGATCGTCGCGACGATGTCGTTGATCTTCTTGCGCAGCGGCTGCGGGTCGAGCCCGCGCTCGGTGTTGTAGGCGATCTGCTTCTCGCGGCGCCGGTTGGTCTCGTCGATGGCCTGCGCCATCGCCGGGGTGATCTTGTCCGCGTACATATGGACCTGCCCGGACACGTTGCGAGCCGCGCGCCCGATGGTCTGGATCAGCGAGGTGCCCGAGCGCAGGAAGCCCTGCTTGTCGGCGTCGAGGATCGCCACGAGCGACACCTCGGGCAGGTCGAGGCCCTCGCGCAGGAGGTTGATGCCGACCAGGACGTCGTACTCGCCCGAGCGCAGTTCGCGCAGCAGCTCGATGCGGCGCAGGGTGTCGACGTCGCTGTGCAGGTAGCGGACCTGGATGCCGAGCTCCAGGAAGTAGTCGGTGAGGTCCTCCGACATCTTCTTGGTGAGGGTGGTGACCAGGACCCGCTCGTCCTTCTCGGTGCGCTTGCGGATCTCGTGCACCAGGTCGTCGATCTGGCCCTCGGTGGGCTTGACGACGATCTCCGGGTCGACGAGGCCGGTGGGGCGGATGATCTGCTCCACGAAGCCGTCGCCCCGGGAGAGCTCGTACTTGCCGGGGGTGGCGGAGAGGTAGACCGTCTGGTTGATCCGGCCGAGGAACTCCTCCCACTTCAGCGGGCGGTTGTCCAGGGCGGACGGCAGCCGGAAGCCGTGGTCGACGAGGGTCCGCTTGCGGGAGGCGTCGCCCTCGTACATCGCGCCGATCTGCGGCACGGTGACATGCGATTCGTCGAGCACGAGGAGGAAGTCCTCGGGGAAGTAGTCGAGGAGGGTGTTGGGCGCGGTGCCGGGGGTGCGGTCGTCGAAGTGCATCGAGTAGTTCTCGACACCTGAGCAGGTGCCGATCTGGCGCAGCATCTCGATGTCGTACGTGGTGCGCATCCGCAGCCGCTGGGCCTCCAGCATCTTGCCCTGCTTCTCCAGCTCGGCCAGCCGCTGCTCCAGCTCGCTCTCGATGCCGCCGACGGCCTTCTCCAGGCGCTCCGGTCCCGCCACGTAGTGGCTGGCGGGGAAGACGTGGAGGGACTGGTCCTCGCTGATGACCTCGCCGGTGAGCGGGTGGAGGGTGGAGAGCGCCTCGATCTCGTCACCGAACATCTCGATGCGGACGGCGAGCTCCTCGTAGACCGGGAAGATCTCGATGGTGTCGCCCCGCACCCGGAAGGTGCCGCGGGCGAACGCCAGGTCGTTGCGGCTGTACTGGATCTCGACGAAGCGGCGCAGCAGCTGGTCGCGGTCGATCTCGTCGCCCACCTTGAGCTGGACCATCCGGTCCACGTACTCCTGCGGTGTGCCGAGTCCGTAGATGCAGGAGACGGAGGCGACCACGATGACGTCACGCCGGGTGAGCAGGGAGTTCGTCGCGGAGTGGCGCAGCCGCTCGACCTCCTCGTTGATCGAGGAGTCCTTCTCGATGTAGGTGTCCGACTGCGGGACGTACGCCTCGGGCTGGTAGTAGTCGTAGTACGAGACGAAGTACTCGACGGCGTTGTTGGGCAGGAGCTCGCGGAACTCGTTGGCCAGCTGGGCGGCGAGGGTCTTGTTCGGCGCCATCACCAGGGTGGGGCGCTGCAGCTTCTCGATCATCCAGGCGGTGGTCGCCGACTTTCCGGTGCCGGTCGCGCCGAGGAGCACGACATCCTTCTCACCTGCCCTGACGCGCCGCTCCAGCTCGGCGATGGCCGTCGGCTGGTCGCCGCTGGGCTGGTAGGGACTGACGACCTCGAAAGGCGCCACCGAACGTTCGATCTTCGAAACGGGCCGCATGCATCCACCGTACGACCCCCCACTGACAACGGGGCCGGGTCAGCGGTCGTGGTGCTCCACGGGGTCGCGCCGCTGCGAGTGGAAGGACGCCGGGTCGGCGTGCGTGCCGAACCGGGGTACCTGGCGCTGGGCGGGGATACCGAGGGCCCGTCCGGCCGCGGCGTCATCCCAGTCCGGGGTGCCCATCACCACCAGCGGGTCGAACATCACGACGACCCCGGCGAGCAGCAGGAAGCAGGCCGGGCCGATCAGCATGGGCACGAGGAGGCCGGTCGGGGCGTCGCCGGTGGTGGTGCCGGTGAGCGTGGCGGGGTGCAGGTGGACCCGGAGCGCCGCCATGCCCGTGTAGTGCATTCCGCTGACCGCGACGCCCATCACGACGGCGGCACCGAGGCTGGGCAGGAAGCCGTGGATCGAGACGGCGGCCCAGAGCGCGGCGGTCGAGGCCACCACGGCGATGACCACGGAGAGCGTCACGGTGATCGTGTCGTACTCGAACTGCCCATCAAGTCGCATACCGGTCATGCCGAGGTAATGCATGGTGGCCACGCCGAGTCCGGTGATCGTGCCGCCCGTCACCAGTGCCATCGGGGTGGCGCCCCGGTACCCGACAAGGAAGATCCCGACACCGACCATGACGATCGCGACGGCGAGGCTGGCGAACGTGACCGGCTTGTCGTAGCCGATCGGTACCTCCTCGACGGAGAAACCCGTCATCGCGATGAAGTGCATCGTCCAGATGCCCGAGCCTATGGAGCTCGCGCCGAGAGCTAGCCAGCCGGCCTTGAAGGAGCGTTCCGTGCGCAGGGACCGGGTGGTGCAGCGCAGCCCCAGTGCGGCGCCGAGGCAGGCCATGAGGAACGCCGCGACGGGGGTCACCGCCCCATAGCTGAAACCGTCGATTGTGCCCTGCATACACACGCCCTTCGCAGAAGCCCGGGTGCGGACGACCCTAAGGCGCGAGGCCCGGCAAACAAACAGAAGAACTGCATTTTATCGACAGCGGCACCGGCCCATGACGCGGTCCCCGGGGTGCGTTCACATGGCGGCCATCCCTCGCCTGTCCCTTGTTCGGCGGCGGCTGCGAGCCTCGGGCCGTCCGCAACTCTGACGCAAGGAGTCAACGTGTACGCAGGCACCGCAACTGCCTCCGTCGCTGCCGCCGCACTGCTGGGCGCCGGCACGTTCCTGATGTCGAACACCGGTGCACCGGTCACGGACACCACCGCGGCCGGACACACCGTGACGGCGACCCGCTCCGTCACCGCCCGGCACGCGACACCGGCCACCGGTACCGGAGTCCGGACGGCGAGCGGCCTCGCCCCGGCCCGGACCGGCGCCCCGCTCGTCATCTCCCACCGGGGCGCGTCGGCCTACGCCCCCGAGAACACCCTCGCGGCCGTGGACAAGGCCGCCGAACTCGGCTTCGACTGGGTGGAGAACGACATCCAGTTCACCAGGGACGGCGTGCTCGTCGTCATCCACGACACCGATCTGAAGCGGACCACCGATGCCGAGGAGGTCTTCCCGGGCCGCGCACCGTGGGCGGTCAAGGACTTCACGGCCGCCGAGATCGCCCGGCTGGACGCGGGCAGCTGGTTCGGGGCGCGGTACGCCGGTACCCGGGTACCCACCCTC
>NZ_JAFMPZ010000342.1 GCF_017353455.1 Streptomyces laculatispora | reverse complement strand
GGCCTCGCGGACAGCCCTTAAGGGGGGTGCCGGACAACTTAGGGGAGGGCACGCGGCCGCGCCGGGTCTTCAATGAGGGACGGTTATCCGGATTCCGGCGCCGGTGGTGGAACCCGCCGCGCACCGTCGAGCCATGGATGGGTGGGACCATGACAGTGATTCAGGACGCCCCGTCGAACAGCGTGGGCGACAACTCCGCGGCGCCCCGGCCGGATCTGCGCTCGCTGGTGGACCAGGCGGCCGGGCTGAAGAGCGCGGCGCGCGAGGGAATGGGTCCGCGCTCCACCGAACAGCAGCACGCCCGGGGCAAGCTGACGGCTCCGGAGCGACTGGAGCTGCTCTTCGACGCGGGCACGTTCCAGGAGGTGGAGCCGCTGCGGCGGCACCGGTCCACGGGGTTCGGCCTGGAGCACCGGCGGCCGAGCGGGGACGGGGTGATCACCGGGTGGGGCCAGGTGCACGGCCGCACGGTGTTCGCGTACGCGCATGACTTCAGGGTCTTCGGCGGCTCGCTGGGCGAGGCGCACGCGCAGAAGATCCACAAGGTGATGGATCTGGCGCTCTCCTCCGGCGCACCGCTGGTGGGACTGAGCGACGGCGCCGGGGCACGCATCCAGGAGGGTGTGACGGCGCTCGCCGGGTACGGCGGGATCTTCCGCCGCAATGTGCGGGCGTCCGGGGTGATTCCCCAGATCAGTGTGATTCTCGGGCCGTGCGCGGGCGGTGCCACCTACTCGCCGGCGCTCACCGATTTCGTCTTCATGGTGCGGGACATCTCGCAGATGTACATCACCGGGCCCGACGTGGTCCAGGCCGTGACCAACGAGCGGGTGACGCACGAGCAGCTCGGTGGGGCCGAGGTGCACGCGACGGTCTCCGGCGCGGCCGGCTTCGTGTACGACGACGAGGCGGAGTGTCTGGAGGAGGTCAGGCACCTGCTCTCCCTGCTGCCCGCGAACAACCGCGAACTACCGCCCGAGGCGCCGACCGACGACCCGGCGGACCGGCGGTGCGAGAGCCTGCTGAGCCTGGTGCCGCACCACGCCAACCAGTCGTACGACATGCGCGCGGTGATCCGGGAGATCGTCGACGACGAGGACTTCTTCGAGGTCCACGCACAGTGGGCCACCAACATCATCTGCGCGCTGGCCCGGCTGGACGGCCACACGGTCGGCATCGTGGCGAACCAGCCCGCCTCGCAGGCCGGGGTGCTGGACATCCACGCCTCGGAGAAGGCGGCGCGGTTCGTCCAGACCTGCGACGCGTTCAGCATCCCCCTGGTCACGCTGGTCGACGTGCCGGGCTTCCTGCCCGGCACCGACCAGGAGCACCGGGGCATCATCCGGCACGGGGCGAAGCTGCTCTACGCCTACTGCGACGCGACCGTGCCCCGCGTCCAGGTCATCCTGCGCAAGGCGTACGGCGGTGCGTACATCGTGATGGACTCGCGGTCCATCGGCGCCGACCTGTCCTTCGCGTGGCCGACCAACGAGATCGCCGTGATGGGCGCGGAAGGCGCGGCGAACATCGTCTTCCGCCGGGAGATCGCTGCCGCGCCTGATCCCGCGGCGGCCCGTGAGCAGCGGATCAAGGAGTACCAGCAGGAGCTGATGCACCCCTACTACGCGGCGGAGCGGGGCCTGGTCGACGATGTGATCGATCCGGCCGAGACCCGTGCGGTGCTGGCGAGTTCCCTCGCGATGCTGCGGACCAAGGACGCACCGGTCCCGGCCCGGAAGCACGGCAACCCCCCGACCTGAGACCTGTGAGGAGTGACCCGCATGACCGCTCTCCGCCACGCCCCGACAGCCCGGCCCACCGGCCCGGACCGCACCGGACCCGCGCTGCGTTTCCTCGGCGGCGCACCGTCCACCGAGGAGATCGCCGCGGTGACCGCCGCGCTGCTGAGCCTGCGCCGCGCCCCGGCGACCGGTCCGGACGCCCCTCCCGGCGCCGCACCCCGGTGGAGCGCACCGCTGCACTACCGGCCGCCCGGCAGCTGGGCGGCACGATGAGACAGGACGTGGAGCACTGATGACGGACGACTCCCGGGAGACCGGACCCTGGATCCGGCGTTTCCATCCGGCACCCGAGGCGCGCGCCCGCCTGGTCTGCTTCCCGCACGCGGGCGGATCGGCCACCTACTACTTCCCGGTGTCGCGGGCGCTGTCCCCGGCGGTCGACGTGCTCGCGATCCAGTACCCGGGGCGCCAGGACCGCAGGAACGAGCCCTGCGTCGAGGACATCGAGGAGCTGGCCGGCCTCGTCGTCGAGGAGCTGCGCCCCTGGGGGGACGTGCCCCTGACCCTGTTCGGTCACAGCATGGGGGCCACGCTCGCGTTCGAGGTGGCCCGCAGGCTGGAGGCCGCGGGGACACCGCCGGACACGCTCTTCGCCTCCGGCCGCCGGGCGCCCTCCCGGGTGCGCGAGGAGACCGTGCACCTGGCGGACGACGACCGCCTCATCGCCGACATCAGCCAGCTGAGCGGGACCGATTCCGCGGTGCTGGCCGATCCCGAGATCCTGCGGATGATCCTCCCGGCGGTCCGCAGCGACTACAAGGCCGCGGAGACCTACCGCTACCGGCCGGGACCACCGCTCGGCCTGGATGTCGTGGCGCTCGCCGGTGACGACGATCCGCAGGTGACCGTCGACGAGGCGGCGTCGTGGCGCGAGCACACCACGGCGTCGTTCGAGCTGAAGGTGTTCCCCGGTGGGCACTTCTTCCTGGACTCGCACGTGGCTCCGGTCCTCGACCTGATCCGCGCGCGCATGAGGGGGCGGGCGGTGGGATCGTGAGCCGCCGGGGGCGACTGGCTGTCCGGCCCGCGCGCCCGGTCGCCCGCGTGTGAGTGCCGTACGGGGACGCCCGGACCGGCGTCCGCCTCGGGAAACCCCCTGCCGCATGCCCCGGAGCCACCTCCGGGGCATGTGTGTTTCATGCCCCGTCCAATGCAATCCGGACAGAGTTGCGCTTCCCTCACCAGAATCTAGACGACCGTACTAGACTAACGTCTATCGCGGCATCGGGCAGTCTGCCCTCAAGAGCCGATGTGCGAGGCAGTCCCGGTCGGCGCCCGTGAGCGCACCGGCCTGACAGACATCCCATCCCGCCCCGCGTACACGGTCACGCCTCCTTCCCATGGTTGGCCGTCACCGACCGGCTATCGACTACGGAGGCCAGAGTGCCGGTACGACCAGAGCACGGCGTCACCTCACGCGTCACCGAGGACGGGTGCCTCGAATTCCTCACCGCGACGGACGGCGCCAGTTACCGGTGCAGCCCCGTCGCCGCAGCCATGTGGATCGCGCTGCGCCAGCACAACGGCCAACTCGGCCCGGCGGCCGAGATGCTGGCCGAGCTGTGGTGTACGGACCCGGAGAACACCCGTACCGACATGGACATCTGGGTGAGCGAGCTGCGCGACGCCGGCCTGGTCCGCGACGAACCCTGAGGGGCGGCGGCGCGGCGCCCGCCCCTCTTCCGGGCGCCCGATCGCCCCCTCGAACCCCTCTCGCGTCCCGTTCGGGCAGCCTCGGCCACGCCCCTTTCAGGCGACCGGGCCCGAGCCGGCGGCGGCACCCTGGTGCAGCACCAGAATGGCCCGCATCGCCTCGGCCAGATCACGCCCGGAGGGCGCGGTCTCCGGCGAGAACAGCCACAGCGACATCACCCCGTTGAGCAGCGCGGCGTAGAACCGGCCGAGGGTGACCGCCATCTGCTCGTCGACCTCACTCTCGTCCACGCCGTGAAAGAGCGCCACCAGCGCCGACCAGCCGAACGGCTGCGCCCTGGAGAGCCCTTCGCGCATCTGGGGCAGGTTCTCCGCGTGCACGGCGACCTCCACGCTCAGCGCCCACAGGGGTTTGCGCTCCGGGAAGATCTCGACGATGCGGTTCCAGACCATCTCGAAACGCTCGATCGTCGAAGAGGCGGATTCGAGGTCGGCCCCGATCGCGGTGCCCGGCCCGAACTCGTCCGCCCACTCCTGCATCGCCTGGACATACGCCTGCACCAGCAGGGCGTCCTTGGACCCGTAGTGGTAGCCGATGGACGCCAGAGCGGTTCCGGATGCCGCCACGATGTCGCGCGCACTCGTACGGGCGAACCCCTTCTCCAGCAGACAGCGCTTCGCACCTTCCAGAAGATCTTCACGGTGACCCACAGCACCACCCTTGCCTCGAAGTCGTCGGGGCATCTTAGACCGACCGAACTCCCCCAGAACCGGCAAGCGTTGGACCGTGACCGCCGAACGCTCCACCGCCTCCCGAGCGTGCAGCTTGTGGCCACTAGAGGATGCGACGAGCGTGCGCCACACTCGTAGGCGTGTGGCGTACGCACACGCGTTCCATATACGCCACACGCGTTCCAATGAGGCATTTTCCCAATGCCGGGACAAGTCAATCTGCTGCGTGGCGTTCGGGGGACAGAGTGGAATTTGCCGAAAGAGAGCCGGAAGTCCAGGCGTTGCGCACCGCACTCGATGAGTGCCGGAACGGCGCGGCACGCATCGTCCTCATCGAGGGAGCCGCCGGATGCGGCAAGAGTGAGCTCATCGACACCCTCGCCGACTGGACCGAAACCGGCGACGAGCTGACGCTGCGGGCGTTCTGCTCACCGACCGAACGGGAGCTGCCGCTCGGCCTGATGCGACAGCTGACCGGGGACGCACCGGCCGGCGCGCTCCCCGAGGTCTCCACGGCACCGGACGGCCAGCCGCAGGTCAGCGCGATGCGGAAGTTCCAGGCGGCGCTGGAGCGGCTGAGCGCCACGACTCCGCTGATCATCACCGTCGACGACGTGCACCACGCGGACAGCGCGTCCCTGCGCTATCTCCAGCACATCGTCCGGCACTGCCGCTCCACCAGGATGCTGCTGGCGCTCACGACCCCCCTCCACCAGGACGGCCAGGACGCCGCCTTCGGTACGGAGCTGCTGCGCAGCCGCAACGTGCGGCGCATCCGGCTGCGGCGGCTGAGCCCCGAGGGATGCCGACGCGTCGCGGCCGGCTCCCACGGCACCACCCCGCGCGAGGCGCTCTCCGGCGAGCTGCACGCGATCAGCGGGGGCAACCCGCTGCTGCTGCGCGCGCTCCTGGAGGAGTACCGCTCCGCCCCGACCGGCACCGACGCCTTCCGCCCCGAGCAGGGCGGGCTGTTCGGGCAGGCCGTCCTGACCTGTCTGCGGCACAGCGGGCCGCACATGCTGGACCTCGGCGCGGCGCTCGCCGTACTGGGCGACGCCTACACACCGGAACGGGCCGGCAGGCTCCTGGGCGTCCCGGCCTTCGCCGCCGCGCAGTCGGTCGCCTCGCTGTCCGCCTCCGGGATTCTCAACGGCCACCGCTTCCCGCACTCGCACACCGAGACGGCGATCCTGGATCAGGTGCCGGCCGGCGTGCTGGCCGGCCTGCAGCTGCGCACCGCCGAACTCCTGCACCTGGAGGGCGAATCCGTCACCCGGGTCGCCGGGCACCTGCTCGCCGCCACCCAGCTGGGCGGATCGCTCACCGCCGTCCCCTGGGCCGTGGACGTGCTGCGGGAGGCCACCGAGGACCTGCTGGCCCACGGCGACTCCGTCCGTGCGACGAAGGCGCTCGAACTCGCCCACGAACTGAGCCGCGACGAACAGCAGCGGGCCGACATCAAGACCCGGCTCGCGGCCGTCACCTGGCGGGTCAATCCGGGCCGGGCGGAGAAGCACCTGTCCGCCCCGCTCGCCGTGCTCCGGTCGGGCCGGCTGGCCGCCGAGCGCCTGGCACCGCTGGCCGAACTCCTCACCTCCCAGGGCCGGATCGCCGAGGCGGCCGAGGTGATGTCCATGATCCTCAGCGATACCGCGGCGAGCGGCGCCGGGGGCCACGCGGGGACCGGATACGGACCCCGCCCGGCCGAGACGGCGGGCGCTTCCGGTGTCCGGGCCGAGAATCCGCGAGAACCCGGCGGGGGAAGACCCGCGGCCGACGCCGAGAACAGCGCCGAGACCACGGCCGCCGAACGCTTCCTGCGCACGACCGTCCTCACCGACGAGACGCTGGAACCGGTCATGCGCGCCCTGCGGTCCCTCTCCTACTTCGGTCAGCCCGAACGGGCCGCCGTCTGCTGCCGCGAGCTGATCGCCGAGGCCGAGCGGCAGAAGGCCCCCGCCTGGCAGGCCCTGTTCTCCTCGGCGCTCGCGGCGGTACTGCTGCGCCTGAGCGATCTGCACGCCGCCGAGGAGTACGCGCGCCGGTCGCTGGACTGCCTGCCCGAGCAGAGCAGCAGCGCGTTCATCGGCAGCCCGACGGCCACCCTGATCCGGGCCCGCACCCTCATGGGGGACCACGCGGCGGTCGCCCGGCAGCTCCACCAGCCCGTCGCGGACACGCTGTTCAAGAGCACCCACGGTCTCGCCTACTTGCGCGCCCGCGGTCTCTATCTGATGGCGACGCATCAACTCCAGGCCGCACTGGGCGACTTCCTGGAAGCGGGCCGGCTCGCCAAGAGCTGGGGCGTGGACCGGCCGGCCATACTGCCCTGGCGCACGGACGCGGCCGACGCGTTGTTCCGGCTCGGTGAGACGCAGCGGGCCAAGGCGCTCGTGGAGCAGCAGTTCGCCGACCCGGACGCGCGCAGGCCGTGGGTACGCGGTATCAGCCTGCGTCTACGCGCGGTGACCTCGGATCCTCGCCAGCAACTCGCCCTGCTGAACCAGTCGGTCGACGAGCTGAGCCGCTCCGGCGACCGGGTGGAGCTGGCCCGTTCACTCGCCGCGCTGGGCCGTTCGCTGCGGGCGGTCTCCGAGCCCGCACGGGCGGACGCGGTGATCCGCAGGGCCTGGAACCTGGCCCGGGAGTGCGGTGCCGAGTCGCTGCGCGAGGAGATCTGCCCGGAACTCGGTCCGGAGGACGGGATGCACCGGCGTGGCGCCCCGGAGGAGTACCGTTCCGATACCGACACGAAGCTGAGCGACTCCGAGCGCCGGGTGGCCACCCTCGCGGCGAGCGGCTACACCAACCGCGAGATCTCCCTGAAGCTGCACATCACCGTCAGCACCGTCGAGCAGCACCTCACCCGCGTCTACCGCAAGCTCAACATCACGCGCCGGCAGGACCTGCCGGTGGACCTGCACCTCGCGGTCTCCACGGCCGAAGCCGTCTGATCGGGGCTTCCGGGCCCGGTGTGGACCGCGACCCGGCACGGACTGGAAGGACTGGCCTCGGTGACCCACGGAAAGCTGCTCGCTCTCAGCGACCAGCACGTCGCCCATGAGGAGAACCGGCGCATCACGGAGTCGCTCCGGCCGGATTCCGACGACGACTGGCTGCTCGTCGCCGGGGATGTAGGCGAGAAGTTCGAGGACATCGCCTGGGCGCTGAAACTCCTCGCGGAGCGTTTCGCCCAGGTCGTCTGGGCCCCTGGCAACCACGAGTTGTGGACCCACCCCGCCGACCCCGTCACGCTGCGCGGCGCCGCCCGCTACGAGGCCCTGGTCGAGCTGTGCCGAGGTCTGGGCGTACTGACCCCCGAGGACCCGTACCCGGTCTGGCACGGCGGGGAGGCGCCCGTCACGATCGCCCCCCTGTTCGTCCTGTACGACTACTCCTTCCTCGCCCCCGGGACCCGCACCAAAGAGGAATCCCTGCGCGTGGCCCACGAATCGGGGGTGGTGTGCACCGACGAGTTCCTGCTTCACCCCGATCCGTACCCGTCGCGGGACGCCTGGTGCCGGGCCCGGGTCGCCCTCACGCAGGAGCGGCTCGCGGCCGTCGACCCCGGGCACGGCACGGTCCTGGTCAACCACTATCCGCTGGTGCGGGACCCGACGCGGGTCCTGCGCCACCCCGAGTTCGCCCAGTGGTGCGGCACCGAGCTGACCGCCGACTGGCACCGGCGCTTCCGCGCGGTCGCCGCCGTCTACGGCCACCTCCACATCCCCCGGGTCACCTGGCACGACGGGGTCCGCTTCGAGGAGGTGTCGATCGGATACCCGAGGGAGTGGCGTTCCCGGCCGGCCCGCTCCCCGCTGCGCCAGATCCTGCCCCGGCCCGCATCGGAGCACGCGGCATGATCGAGGCCATACTTCCCGCGGAGGTGGCCGCCGTGGGCGTGTTCGGCGATCTGTCGCCCCGGGAGGGCTGCGGGCTCTTCCCGGCGGAGACCGCAGTGATCGCCCGGTCGGTGGCGCGCCGCCGCGCCGAGTTCACCACCGTACGGCTGTGCGCACGGCGCGCGATGGACGAACTCGGCCTGCCGCCGGCGCCCCTGCTGCCCGGGAAGCGGGGCGCGGTCAGCTGGCCGGACGGCGTGACCGGCAGCATGACCCACTGCGCCGGCTACCGCGCGGCGGCAGTCGCCCGCACCGGGGCCATCGCGTCACTGGGCATCGACGCGGAACCGAATCGGCCACTGCCCGACGGCGTACTGGAGGTCGTCTCCCTGCCGCGCGAGCGAGCCGGGCTCGCCGCACTCGCCCGGCGACGCCCGGAGGTGTGCGGGGACCGGCTGCTGTTCAGCGCCAAGGAGTCGGTGTTCAAGACCTGGTATCCGCTGACCCGGCGTGAACTCGACTTCACGGAGGCGGAGCTCGACTTCGACCCGGCGGGCACCTTCTCGGCGCGGCTGCTGGTGCCGGGACCCGAGGTGGCCGGGCAACGTCACGACACGTTCTGCGGGCACTGGTCGGTGGGGCGCGGCTTCGTCCTGACCGCGATCGCCCTGCCCGCGTGAAGTGAACGGCCGGTCCGCGCACTGCCGCGTTCCGTCAGCACGTCCGCGGCGCGCGGCTTGCCGCACGGTGGAAACAGGGAAAACCTTCAACTAACCGCTTCCCCGCATACGGCAAACCCAAACGGTGTCACGACCCGAACGCAAGTAAAGGGACGGTAAATGAAATGCATTCATTAAGTAAATAATGTTCGATGCGCAACCCTCTCGGTTACGCTCATGATCGACCCAGCCCGCTCCGATTGCCCTTACAGGCAATTCGACATGAGGGGAATTTTTCCTGACTCGGCACCGCCGAGGCAACTCCCCGAACACTGCTGTTTCAATTTCCAACAACCTTTTCGAAACTTTCCGCACCTCCTCTCTCCACCGCACAGCCTTACCCTCGGATCACTCGTGAGCGAATTCACGCTCCATTTCTCTTCACGAAATCCAGATACCCTAGAGTCGAAGCCCACCGACCTGCGGGCACAAGGGGGGAGCAGCGAATGCCGGCAGCCAGAGGCTCCCACTCGCTTGGGGAATTCACACCACAGGACCGCGGCGCATCAACACATCGGTTCAGCGGGGACGAGACCCGATTCGAGCGCGAGGTCGTCGCCGAGGGTCTGAGCCTGAGTCCTGAGCAGTCGATCGGCGCGGAGCGGGTACTGCGGCTCCTGGGCCTGATCCGGTCGGCTGCCGCCGCGGGCGAACTCATCGCCCCGGTGGACGCGGAGGAGACGGGGGCGTTGCTGGCACGGGCGCTCGGAGCTCAGCTGCGCGAACGTGAGCTGCACGAACGTCACACGGACGGCGAAACCGGTGACCTCGCGGAGAACGGACCGGACCGGGCAGGTCCGCCCTCCGCCGTTCCTCCCCCGGCGTGCGATCCCGCCGACGCCGCGGCCTTTCACGCGCTGATCAACGAGATGAGCGCCCACTGCCGGGAGGAACTCCTCCTCGTCCTGCCCAGTGGCGCCCGCCCCTGCCAGGCCTTTCCGACCGCCCGGACCATCGCCCTGGATCTGCTCGCCCGCGGGGTGCGGGCCCGGCTGATCTACCAGCACGCCATCCGCGGCGACCTGGTCACCCGCGCCCTGGTGCGGGAGCTCACCCAGCACGGGGCCGAGGTCAGGACCAGCGCGGAACTGATCGATCCGCTCGTCGCCTTCGACCGCGAAGCGCTCGTTCTGCCCCACTCCACGGACTCCTCCCGGGGGGCCGGCGTGACATCGGCGGCCGCGGTGCGGAACCCGGCCGTGGTCGCGTTCGCCTGCGCCGCTTTCGAGAACCTGTGGAACACCGCGAGCCCGCTCATTCCCGACGCGAAGAACACCACGCACACAATCGATGACCTCAAGAAGTCAATAGTGCGTCTTCTCGCAATGGGCCACAAGGACGAAATGGTGGCCCGCCGGCTCGGCATATCGGTCCGTACGTGCCGTCGCCATATCGCTGAAATCATGGATGAACAGGGAGCTCTCAGCCGCTTTCAGGCCGGTGTTCATCTGACCCGGGCAGGCCTGGTCGACGATCCCTTTCCACCGCCGGGAGAGCCGTGACAGGAAAAGAGTCCGACCTGTCGGATAATCCCCGGGCCGCGGAAGGGCCCCCGCACTCGGCATATGCGCCCGGAACATCACCCACTTAACGAACCGGACCGTTACGCACGTACCGCATACGTGCCGAAATACCGCTCCGTGCCGCTCCGTGCCGCTCCGCCTGTGACAACGGCGGCCCCCGGGGCCACAGTGTGGTCCCGGGGGCCGCCGTCAGTCACGGACCAGGGCTACTTGGTCCACTCCGACCAGTCCATGTTCCAGCCGTTGAGGCCGTTGTCCGGCTGGATCGTCTTGTCGTGGGAGTTCTTCACGACCACGACGTCGCCGATGAGCGAGTTGTTGAAGAACCAGGCCGCCGGGGTGCCCGGGTCGCCGCCGCCGCGGGCGTCCATCATGCCGACGCAGCCGTGGCTGGTGTTGCTGGAGCCGAAGACGCCCGAACCGCCCCAGTAGTTGCCGTGGATGAAGGTGCCCGACGTGGACAGGCGCATCGCGTGCGGCACGTCCTTGATGTCGTACTCACCGCCGAAGCCGACGGTGTCACCGTTCATCCGGGTCACCCGGAGCTTCTCGCTGATGACCATCCGGCCGTTGTACGTGGTGGTGGCCGGGGCGCCCGCGGAGATCGCGATGTCCTTGACCTGCTTGCCGTCGCGGACGACCTTCATCCGGTGCGAGCTCGCGTCCACGGTGCTGATCTGCCGGCGGCCGATGGTGAACGACACCGTCTTGACCTGCTTGCCGTAGACCCCCGGGCGTCCCTCGACGCCGTCGAGGTTGAGCTTCACGGTCACCTTGGTGCCCGCGGCCCAGTAGTCCTGCGGCCGGAAGTCCAGGCGGTCGTTGCCGAACCAGTGGCCCTCGACCTCGACGGCCGGCTCGGCCGTCACCTTGATGGCCTTCTCGACGGACTCCGGGTCGGTGATGCCGCGGGTGAAGTGGATCGAGACGGGCATGCCGACGCCGACCGTGGCACCGTTCTCCGGGGTGTACTGCCCGATGAAGGTGTTCTGCGGGACCAGCGTGGTGAAGGCGGTGTCCTTCGCCGACTCACGGCCCTTCTCGTCCTTGGCCACGGCGTGGACCTTGTACTTGGTCGCCGAGGCCAGATGCTGGTCCGGCTCCCAGCTGGCGCCGTCCGCCGCGATCTTGCCCTCGACCTCGGCACCCTTGGCGTCGGAGACCTTCACCGTGGAGAGCTTCCCCTGTTCGGCCGAGATCTTCAGCGCCCCGCTGGTGGCGACGGAGTCGGCACCGTCCTTCGGGGCGACCTTCACCACCGCCTGCGAGGCACTGGTGTCGCCGGTCTTCGCCC
>NZ_JAFMPZ010000620.1:5576-5847 GCF_017353455.1 Streptomyces laculatispora | reverse complement strand
CACCAGGGCCAGCGCGGCATTGGCGACCACCGCGGCGAGCAGTGCGGCGGTCAGCGGGGCGCGCCGCCCCACCATGGCCGAGGAGAGCATCTCCTGACGGCCGGTCTCCTCTTCCTCCCGGGTGTGCCGCACGACGACGACCAGGCTCATCACCGCGGCGAGTGCGGCGCCGAAGGCGATCATGCGCCAGCTGACGAGCCCGCCCACGGAGTCGTCGAACACCGGCCCGTACATCGCCCGCAGGGAGCTGTTGCCGTTCATCGATGCGGCG
>NZ_JAFMPZ010000620.1:0-5529 GCF_017353455.1 Streptomyces laculatispora | reverse complement strand
TGGGCGGGGTGCTGGTCAGCGACCGGACCCCGGACGCCGAGAGCGATTTGAGGACGGCGTCCAGCTTGTCCGTGTCGACCTGGAGCGTGACCTGCCGCCCCTGGATGTCGAGGTCGTGCACCCCGGGCAGCCCCGCCAGTCCGTTGGGCTCTCCGGCCAGTTCGGCGCTGATGTTGGTGCGTGTCAGATGGCGCATCCCGGCCAGCGAGCCGGTCTCCACCGTCCGCCCCTGGCGGATGATGCTGACCCGGTCGCAGAGCGACTCGACCTCGCTGAGGATGTGGCTGGAGAGCAGGATCGTCCGTCCGCGGTCGCGCTCCTCGGTGACGCAGCTCTGGAAGACCTCCTCCATCAACGGGTCGAGCCCGCTGGTCGGTTCGTCCAGGATCAGCAGGTCCACATCGGAGGCGAACGCGGCGACCAGGGCCACCTTCTGCCGGTTGCCCTTGGAGTACGTACGCCCCTTCTTGGTCGGGTCGAGCTCGAACCGCTCCACGAGGTCGGCGCGGCGTGCGTCGTCCAGTCCGCCGCGCAGCCGCCCGTACAGATCGATCACCTCGCCGCCGGAGAGGTTGCGCCACAGCGTGACGTCGCCGGGGACGTACGCCACCCGCCGGTGCAGTTCCACCGCGTCGCGCCAGGGGTCGCGGCCGAGCAGCTGGGCGGCGCCCGCGTCGGCCCGCAGCAGGCCGAGCAGGACCCGGATGGTGGTGGACTTCCCGGATCCGTTGGGCCCGAGGAAGCCGTGCACCTCACCGGACTCGACGGTCAGGTCGAGCCCGTCCAATGCGTGCGTCCGGCCGAACGACTTGTGCAGTCCAGCCACGGTGATTGCCTTCGTCATGATTTTGAACGTACGCTACTTTCACAAATTTGTGAAGTTATGGAAACGTATAAACTCCGAAAGGGTGACGGGGCCGGTGATCAGCCGGGGGCGCAGGGGAGACGATGGGGCGATGAGCAGCGAATCCGGAGAGAACGCACGGGAGCGACAGGACACGGGCGCGGCGCCCGGGGAGCGGGACGCGGAGGCGGTCTCGCGCTTCGTCGAGCGGTTCGCGTCCGATATGACCGAGGCGGGGATGCAGCGGATGGCATCCCGCGTCTTCGCCGCCCTGCTCGCCGACGACGACGCCTCGATGACCTCGGCCGAGCTCGCCCTGGCGCTTCGGATCAGCCCGGCTGCCGTGTCCGGCGCGGTGAACTACCTCACCCAGGTCAGCATGGTCGGCCGCGAGCGCGAACCGGGCTCGCGCCGCGACCGCTACCGCCTGCACAACGAGATCTGGTACACCACCTTCGCCAGCCGCGACCGGGTGCTCACCCGGTGGGAGCAGACGCTCAAGGACGGCGCGCGCACGCTCGGCGAGCACACACCGGCCGGTGCCCGGATCGCCGAGACGGCGGCGTTCTTCGAGTTCCTCCAGTCCGAGCTGGAGAGCCTGATGGGCCGCTGGGAGGAGCACCGCAAGACCCTCGACCTGCCGACGGCCGACGGGCGCGCGGGCGCCTGACGGCCCCGTGGCGCGGCCCGCCGGCTATGCGTCCGGTACCGGCAGCATCAGCCCCCACGCGCCCGCCCGCACCGTCCAGGTGCGCGTCCTCACCGGCCCGCCGACCTGTATGTCCGCGCGGTAGCGGAAGTCCGCGCCGGAGACCGTGACGGCCTTGGCCTCCGTGGTGACCGGGTCGCCGTCCGGCGGGTGGATCGTCACCTCCGCGAGGCCGCCGTCGCCGCACCCCGAGGTCACCGTCACCGATTCGACCGGGCGGTCCAGATCGTTCAGCAGGACGCCGTCCGCCTCGATCCGCAGCCGGTGCGTGCGCAGCGGTGCGGGCAGGGCCGCGGGCGCCGGGTGCACCAGGGTCCGGACCAGGGAGCGGCAGGTGTCCCAGACCGCGGTGACGCCCGAGTGGACGGCCTCCGTGCCCGGTGCGCCGCTCGGGGCCGGGATGCGCAGCGCACCCAGGACCACTCCGTCGCTGTCGTCGACCAGCAGGTCCAGCCGTCGCACCGCACCGTCGAGCGCGGCGCGGGCCGCCGCCACCGCACTCGTCGGCACGCCGAGTGAACGGGCGAGTTCCAGTGCCGCCGCGGCGCCGACCGGGATCAGCGAAAGGGTGCTTCCGGCCGGTTCCCGCTCCCGGTGCAGCTGTGCCACCGCCCGCCTCAGCGCCCGGTCGTCACCGATCACCACCGGCCGCCGGCCGCCCCTGCGGGAGAGGGCCCGGGCGAATTCCTCGGGCCCGTCGGGGAGGCAGATCTTGGCGTGCGAGCCGGCGCTCAGCACGTCCCTCGCGATCCGCACGGACTCGCCGTCCGTCCGGCGGGCGACCGGATCGATCACCACCAGCAGACGGGGCGCACCGTTACCGGGGGGCTGGGCAGCCGACACCTCGGTCCTTCCTCGGGTAGCATCTTGGTGCAAGAGCCCCTTGCGCTATTGCGCCAGGGGCTTGGTCTATTCCGGGGCACCCGGTTCGACGGTTCAGGCCTTGTCGTACAACGTCGTGCGGCATGCACGGCGTTTACGTACGCCCCCTGACCTTGGACATGCCCCGCCCGGAAGGGGTGTACGCCTGTGCCCGCACTTGTGCTGCTCGGTGCTCAGTGGGGTGACGAGGGCAAGGGGAAGGCCACCGACCTCCTCGGTGGATCCGTGGACTATGTGGTGCGATACCAAGGCGGCAACAATGCCGGCCACACGGTGGTCGTCGGCGACCAGAAGTACGCACTGCATCTCCTCCCCTCCGGAATCCTGTCACCGGGGTGTACCCCGGTCATCGGAAACGGTGTCGTGGTCGACCCGGCCGTCCTGCTCTCCGAGCTGAGTGGGCTGAACGACCGCGGCGTGGACACGTCCAAGCTGCTGATCAGCGGTAACGCCCATTTGATCACCCCGTACAACGTCACCGTCGACAAGGTGACGGAACGGTTCCTCGGTAAGCGCAAGATCGGCACGACCGGGCGCGGTATCGGCCCGACGTACGCCGACAAGATCAACCGGGTCGGCATCCGCGTCCAGGACCTCTACGACGAGTCGATCCTGGAGCAGAAGGTCGAGGCGGCCCTGGAGCAGAAGAACCAGCTTCTGGCCAAGGTCTTCAACCGCCGCGCGATCGAGGCCGGCAAGGTCGTCGAGGACATGCTCCAGTACGCGGAGCAGATCAAGCCCTTCGTCGCCGACACGACGCTGATCCTGAACAACGCCATCGACGAGGGCAAGGTCGTCCTCTTCGAGGGCGGTCAGGGCACGCTGCTCGACGTCGACCACGGCACGTATCCCTTCGTCACCTCGTCGAACCCCACCGCGGGCGGCGCCTGCACCGGTTCCGGCGTGGGCCCGACGAAGATCAGCCGGGTCATCGGCATCCTCAAGGCCTATACGACGCGCGTCGGCGCCGGTCCGTTCCCGACGGAGCTGCTCGACGAGGACGGCGAGGCGCTGCGCCGGATCGGTGGCGAGCGCGGTGTCACCACCGGCCGCGACCGCCGCTGCGGCTGGTTCGACGCCCCGATCGCGCGGTACGCGACCCGGGTCAACGGCCTGACCGACTTCTTCCTCACCAAGCTCGACGTCCTCACCGGCTGGGAGCAGATCCCGGTGTGCGTGGCGTACGAGATCGACGGCAAGCGCGTCGAGGAGCTCCCGTACAACCAGACCGACTTCCACCACGCGAAGCCGGTCTACGAGATGCTGCCGGGCTGGTCCGAGGACATCACCAAGGCGAAGACCTTCGCCGACCTGCCGAAGAACGCGCAGGGTTACGTGAAGGCGCTGGAGGAGATGTCCGGCGCCCCGATCTCCGCGATCGGGGTCGGCCCCGGCCGGACCGAGACGATCGAGATCAACTCGTTCCTGTAAGCACCCGGGAGCGGACGGAGGGCCGGGGCGGCGCGCATGTGCCCCGGCCCTCCCACGTACCCGCTCCCGGCCCTCCTCGCGTGCCCGCGCTCACTCCTCCCCGCAGATCCGCAGCCCCTCCGGCGTCGCGCACGGCAGGTGGCCGTGGGTGCGGACGACGTCCTGGCCGCTGCCCCGGCTGAGGTAGGCCAGGAAGCTGGAGGCCAGTGAGTCGGCGGGCGGGCTGCCGTAGGTGTACGCGTACTCGATCTCCCGGTACGGGTAGCGGCTGGTGCCGATCGTGTCGACGGACGGGGCGTCGCCGTCGATGGCGATCTGGTGCGCCCCGGCGGGCTTGGTGCCGGAGCGCAGTTCGCTGTAGCCGATCGCGCCGTCGAGCCGGCCGACCTCGGCCAGGACCTGCTCGGTGGAGTCGAGTTCGCAGTGGATGACGGCGGCCCGCGGGTCGTCCTTCGTGGTGCAGTCGCGGGAGGACTGGGCGGGCTCGTTGCGGCCCAGGACGCGGCGCTGGAAGACCTCGCGGGTGCCGGAGTTGGCGTCCCGGCTGACCAGCAGTACGGGGATGCCGGGGCCGCCCAGCTCGCTCCAGTCGCGGATGTCGCCCCGGTAGATCCGGCGGACGGTGTCGCCGGTCAGGTTCTTCAGCGGGACCCGGTCGTTGACGACCAGGCGGAAGAGCGAGACGGCGACGCGGTTCTCGCGCAGTTGGGGGAAGCCGCTCGGCTTGGGGCCGTCGGAGAGGGCCACGAGGGCGGGTGAGCCGGACTTCCCGGCCCCGGCGCCCCGGTCGGCCAGTTCCCGTATCCCGGCGGTGGTCGGCGTCACCTCGCCGTCCCGGATGCCGCCCGTGACCCGGATCGGGCTGCCCGCGTGTGAACCGGTCAGCAGGACCAGGAGCTTGAAGTGCTCGCCCCGGTTGAGCGGGACGCGCGGCAGCCGGATGAGGGAGCCGGTCTCGCGGAGTCCGGCGGCCGGGGTGAAGTGGTCCATCAGGTGGTCCGCGCCGGGCGAGTGGGTGACGGCGAGGCCGCGCACCCGGCGTTCGGTGAACTCGACCACCAGGCCGTGGAGTTGTTCGTCGGGGCCGGTGGAGTTCCTCGACGGCCTACACGGCCGGCGGCGCCGTCTCGCACCACGGCCGCAACTGGACGGCCAAGTGGTGGACGCGGAACGAGAATCCGGGCGCCACCACCGTGTGGCAGGACGGCGGTGCCTGTACGGGTGGGGTCAGTGACTTCGCCATCAGCGAGGCGGAGTTCGACAGGATCTTCCCGGACCGTGACCCCTTCTACACGTACCAGGGGCTGATCGACGCCCTGCACGCCTACCCGCGCTTCGCGAACACCGGGACCGAGGCGATGCGGAGCCGGGAGGCGGCGGCGTTCCTGACGCACGCCGACTTCGAGTCGGTCGGTCTCAAGTACGTGAAGGAGATCAACGAGGCCAACTACTGGATCAAGTGCGACTACAGCCGGCCCTTCGGCTGCCCGGCCGGGCAGTCCGCGTACTACGGCCGCGGCCCGATCATGTTCAGCTGGAACTTCAACTACAAGGCCGCCGGTGACGCGCTCGGCCTCGACCTGCTGAACAACCCGTGGCTGGTCGAGCGGGACCCGTCGGTCGCCTGGCAGACCGCGCTCTGGTACTGGAACACCCAGAACGG
>NZ_JAFMPZ010000341.1 GCF_017353455.1 Streptomyces laculatispora | reverse complement strand
GGGGCGTACGACAGCCCGTCCTCGCCGAGGTCCGCCGCTCCATCACCGGCTGGAACGGCGACGGGAGCGACATCGACTTCGACTGGCGCACCGTCGGCGAGTACCTGGACCGGCTCGACCGCAACTTCGGCGGTCAGGGCATCGCCGTCAACGCCGCCTATCTGATCCCGCAGGGCACCGTCCGGATGTACGCGGTCGGCTGGGACGACCGGCCCGCCACCGACGCCGAGCTGACCCGGATGAAGCAACTCGTCGCCCAGTCCATGGCCGAGGGCGCCGTCGGCATGTCCTCCGGGCTCACCTACACCCCGGGCATGTACGCGGACGACGCCGAACTCACCGAGCTGTGCCGGGTGGTGGCCGGACACGGCGGCTACTACTGCCCGCACCACCGCTCCTACGGGGCGGGCGCGCTGGAGGCGTACGAGGAGATGGTGCGGCTCACCCGTACCGCGGGCTGCGCACTCCATCTCGCGCACGCCACCATGAACTTCGGCGTGAACGAGGGAAAGGCGCCGGAACTGCTCGCCCTCCTCGACCGGGCCCTGGACACGGGCGCCGACATCTCCCTCGACACCTACCCGTACACCCCGGGCTGCACGACGCTGGTCGCCATGCTGCCGAGCTGGGCGAGCGAGGGCGGACCGGAGTCGGTCCTGTCCCGTCTCGCCGACGGCCCGACGGCCGCGAGGATCCGCCACGACATGGAGGTCGTCGGAGCAGACGGCTGCCACGGCGTGCCGATCGAGTGGGACCGCATCGAGATCTCCGGCGTCAGCGTGCCCGGCCTCGGCGAGTACGTCGGCCGTACGGTGGCCGAGTCCGCACGGCTGCGCGGCGAGGAGCCCTGGGTGACCGCCCGGCGGCTGCTCCTCGACGACCGGCTCGGCACGACGATCCTTCAGCACGTGGGCCACGAGGACAACGTCCGGCAGATCATGCGCCACCGCGTCCACACCGGCGGCAGCGACGGCATCCTCCAGGGCGACAAGCCGCATCCGCGCGCGTACGGCACCTTCCCGCAGTATCTCGGCCGGTACACAAGGGAGTTGGGCATCCTGACCCTGGAGGAGTGCGTCGCCCACCTCACGTCCCGCCCGGCGGCCCGGCTGCGGCTGGCCGACCGCGGCCAGGTACGCGAGGGGTACCGCGCCGACCTGGTGCTCTTCGACCCCTCGACGGTGGCCGCGGGCTCGACGTTCGACGAGCCGCGCACCCTGCCGTCCGGTATCCCGCACGTACTGATCGACGGCCGCTTCGTCATCGAGGACGGCAAGCGGACCCAGGTCCTGGCCGGCCGGGCGGTGCGCTCCGCGCCGCGCGGGTAGCAGCCGCTCCGCTCAGGCCCCGGCCGCCCGCTCCCGCGCCCACGCCAGGTCGTCCTCGGTGGGTGCGTCGTCCTGGGTGAGCGCCCGCCGCCAGTAGCCGCTGAACTCGACGGCGGACCTGGGCAGTCCGCGTTCCTCGACGAGGTGGCGGCGCAGCGCCCGGACCGTGCCGGCCTCCCCCGCGAGCCAGGCGGCCGCGCTCCCCCCGGGCAGCGCGGCCGACCGGACCGCGTCCAGCAGCGATTCGCCCCGGTCCCGGTGCACCCAGCGCACGGTCAGCTCGGCCGCGGTGTCGAACCGCTGCTCCTCGGCCGCGTCGGCGACCTCGGCGCAGACCGTCACCGGCGCCCCGGCCGGCAGGGATTCGAGGATCGTCCCGATCGCCGGGAGCGCCGACTCGTCGCCGGCCAGCAGCAACCGGCCGGCCTCGGGCAGCGGCCGCGCGTACGCCGAGGACGGGCCGACCATGCCGACCACGTCCCCGGGGTCGGCACCGAGAGCCCAGCGGGTAGCGGGCCCGCCGTCGCCGTGGAGCACGAAGTCGACGGCCATGAGGCCGGAGCCGGGATCGTACGAGCGGACGGTGAAGCTCCGCATGAGCGGCCGCTCCGGTTCGGGGATCGCGAGGCAGGCCTCGTACCAGCGCATTCCGTAGGTGTCCTCGGCGTCCGGCTCCGGCAGCCGGGGCGCGTGCTGCCCCTGCCTCGGGAAGCAGAGCTTCATCTGCTGGTCGGGCCGGTCCTCCATGACCGACGCCAGCGCGTCCCCGGAGAAGGCGACCCGCAGCATCCGCGGGCTGATCCGCTCGACACCTGCGACCCGCAGATACGACACAGTCAAGGTCTGCACCACCGCTGCGACACCAGCCTCTCATCGGAGTTTGATATTTTACGCCATAAGGAGTTGCCGGACCGAAATTACTTTACGGCGTAAGGAGTCGCAAGTGGTGGTCTATGCCGGGCAGGGCGATGCCCGACGGTCGATGTCCCTGCTGTGGCGCTCGGCCGCACCGCAGGAGCCGGGCCGCACCCCCGGCCCCGGCCCCAGGCCCGGACTGACGGTCGACGCGATCGTGGCCGCCGCGATCGCCGTCGCCGACGAGGACGGCATGGCCGCGCTCTCGATGCGGGCGGTGGGCGAGCGGCTCGGGCGCACGGCGATGGCGCTCTACACCTACGTTCCCGGCAAGAGCGAACTGCTGGACCTGATGTACGACGCGGTGCACGCGGAGCTCCCCGGCGACCGGCCCGCAGGGGGCGACTGGCGTACGGACCTGACGCGCTGGGCGCAGGACACGCTCGCGTTCTTTCTGCGCCACCCCTGGGTGCTCCAGGTCTCGCAGGCCCGTCCGGTGCTCGGCCCGCACGAGTACGCCGCACTGGACACGCTCGTGCGCTGCCTCTACGGCACGGGACTCGACGCCGGGGTGCTGCGGCGCCTGGTCGGGACGCTGTTCCACTTCGTGCGGGGCGCCGCACAGACCGTCGCCGACGCGCGCGAGGCGGCGTCGGCGACGGGGCGGCCGGACGAGGAGTGGTGGTACGCCCGCTCGGCGGCGCTCGTCGAGCTGGTCCCGGACTTCGCGGACCGCTACCCGGAGCTGAGCCGGATGGAGCGGGAGTCGGCGCCCCCGCAACCGGCGGGGGACGACACGGTGCCGTATCCGGAGCGGGAGGCGCGGGAGACGTTCACCGCGGGGCTGGACGTACTGCTGGACGGCATCGGAGCGGCGGTCCGGCGGGGCCGGGGGCCGGGCGCGTGAACACGCCCTGACCCCCTGGAGTCACCAGCGGTACCAGCGGCCGCGACCGGCGCCGGAACCCGAACGCATGACAAAGCCGAGCAGCCACACCGCGAGCACGATGGCCGCTATCCACCAGAGCAGATTGAGCGCGAACCCGGCACCGAAGAGAGCCAGGACGACCAGGAGAACAATCAGCAGGGGAACCATGTTTATCAACCTCCATCAATTCGAGTGCCCAGGCTCTGCCGATCCACACCTCCCTGTCCGAGCTCCTGTCGCACTCGGGCGCAACAGTTTCCCAGCCGTTTTCGCGGGCACCCGGGGCACATGAATATTTCTGCGACAGCCCGGAAAGGGCACGGAAAGGCAAGACGCGCAGGAAATGGTTCAACGATCGAGGCGGGCGGCCGTGCGGGATTCGTGGCCCGTGGGTTGATCTACTTCCTGGTCGGCGTCCTGGCGCTGCGCATAGCGTTCAACGACACCGGTGGCGGTGGCGGAAAGACGGCCGACCGGGGCGGGGCGCTCTCGGAGATCGCGCAGAAGCCCTTCGGATCGGTCCTGTTGTGGGTCCTGGGTGCCGCATTGGCGGGCATGGCCCTGTGGCGGCTGTCCGAGGCCGCTTTCGGGGCCGCGGGCCCCGACGGGCAGAAGACGACCAAGCGGCTGGCGTCGGCGGGGCGCGCCGTCTTCTACGGCTTCGTGTCCTACTCGGTCCTGATGTTCGCGGCGGGCGACCGGGGCAGCGGCAGCGGCTCCAGCGACGCGCAGTCGCAGGACGTCACGGCAAGGGTCCTGGACATGCCGGGCGGCCGCTGGCTGGTGGGGGCGGGCGGCGTGGCCGTCGCGGGCGCGGGTCTGTGGATCGCCGGCCGGGCCGCACTCCGCAAGTTCCACAAGCATCTGCGCATGGGCGAGATGTCACGCACCGAACGACGGGCCGTGGACATCACCGGCGTCTTCGGCGGGGTCTCCCGCGGGCTGGTCTTCGCGGTGGCGGGCGGTTTCGCCGTGGCCGCCGCGGTGAAGGCCCGGTCCGGGGAGGCGAAGGGCATGGACGACACGCTGCGGTCCTTCAGCGCGACCCCGGCCGGCCCGTGGCTGCTGGCCCTCGTCGCGGTGGGGCTGGCGGCCTTCGGCCTCTTCTCCTGTGCGAACGCCCGGTGGCGCCGGATCTGAGCGGGCGGGGGCGGTGCGGGAGTGCTGCTCCTCCCGCACCGCCCAACTGCACCTCAGCCGTTACGGCTTGGGCAGCGCGCACCCTGCGGCGTTCAGGTCGAACTTGTTGCCTGCGACGATGCACGGCACGATGCCGTAGGTCTCCTGGGCGTAGTTGATGCCCTGGCGGACCGTCACCTGGCCGTTCTCATCGACCTCGCACGGGTTGTTGTCCGTGCACCTCTGCCCGTCCTCGTTACCGGTGTTGTTGACGGCGACGACCTTGCCGGTCGCATTGTCGATCACCGGCGAGCCGGACGTGCCGCCGATGGTCTGGCAGGCGGAGGTGTAGCGGACCGAGTCCTTCCAGGTCCACTCCCCCTCCTTGAGGCGGTAGACGAACCCGTCGACGTTGCACTTGTACGTACGCTTCCAGTACCCGGACGCCACCGTGATCGCGGTGCCCTGCACCGGGTGCGCGGTGTTGAGCTCCAGCGCCTTGATCCCGTAGCTGCTCTCGATCTGGGCGTACGTGGAGGTGAGCTGGTACACCGATATGTCGGTGTCCGTCATCGTCCCGTACGCGATCTTGCTCGCCCGCAGCGTGCCGACGCCGCTGCCCGCGGAGTTCAGCAGGGTGAAGCTGCGGGTGGAGGGCTGGTCGCGAACGACCTCACCGGGCCCGGGGAAGCCGGACTCCATGCAGTGCCCGTTGGAGAGCACGAGCGCGGGATCGTTCGGCTGGGAGCCGGGCGTACGGACGACCGATCCCGAACAGTTGCTGAGCGCCACCGTCCCGGCGAAGCCGATGGCCTTGGTCCTGGTCTTCGCCTTGACTGCCGCGTGGCTCGATGACGCTGCCGCCTTGACCGTGCTGGGCGCTGCCGCGTCGTGGCTTGTGGCCGCGGTCGCGGGCGCGGTACCGGCTCCGAGGAGCAGCACGGCGAAGAGCGCACCGACGAGAGGCTTTTTCATGTGGGGGTCCCCTCTAGTGACCTGCGCAGAGCATGTGGGGCCTCTGCGACCGGAGTTCTTCCGGTTTTGACATGCGCATGGTGGCGTATTGCGGGGAGCCGCACAAGGGGCGGATTCACGCCGACCGGGCCGTTCCGCGCCGACCGGGCCGTTCCGCAGACCGGGACGAGATCGGCCGGGGCCAGGTCGCGGTAGTGATCGGTGAGCGAGGCGTCGCCCGTCACCACCTGCCCGGCGGGGAGTCATCCGGCTATTCCCGGGCGACTGTCACACCCAGCTGACAGACTTCCGTCATGACTGACGCAGTGAAGGGCCCCGCCAGCTATTTCCCGTCCATCGAGCAGAAGTACGGCCGCCCGGTCGCGGAGTGGAAGGACCTCATCCGCGCCTCGCCGCTGACGAAGCACATGGAGCTCGTGGCATGGCTCAAGTCCGAGCACGCGATGGGGCACGGCCATGCCAACGCCCTGGTCGCGCACACGCTCGCCGAGGACAAGGGCGAGTAGTCCGGTCGCAGGCGCGGGGCCGCCCCGGCTGCGTACCGTCGGAGCATGACTTCCGATCACGAGCACGTGCTGGACCTCGACGCCTATCTCGCCCGCATCGGCTGGGGCGGGGAGCGCCGGCCCACCGCGGCGGTGCTGCGCTCGGTGCACCGTGCGCACGCGCTGGGCATCCCGTTCGAGAACCTGGACCCCGTCCTGGGCACCGTGCCCTCGCTCGCCCCGGCCGATCTGGAGGCGAAGCTCGTACACGGTGAGCGCGGTGGCTACTGCTACGAGCACAACACCCTGCTCACCGCCGCGCTGCGGGCGCTCGGCTTCGAGGTCACGCTGCTCTGTGCCCGGGTCGTGCTGGGCGCGCGCCCCGGGGACATCCGGCCGCGGACACACATGCTGATGCGCGTCGGGGTGCCGGGCGAGCCGACGCCGTATCTCGCCGATGTCGGCTTCGGCGCCCGCGGCTCGCTGCTGGAGCCGATCGCGCTGGTCGCGGGAGCCGAACTGCACGACACCCCGCGCCGCCACCGGCTCGTCCACCCGCCGCACGACGGGCCGCTGGAGCTGTGGGAGCTCCAGGCGGAGACGGACGGCGGGGCGTGGGAGGGGCAGTACGCGTTCACGGTGGAGCCGTTCGAGGCGCCCGACTTCGAGGTCATCAACTGGCACATCGCGACCAACCCGCGCTCGCCGTTCGCGCATCTGCTGTACGTCCAGCGCACCACCGAGGACGCCCATCTGGCGCTCGCCGTCCGCACCCTCGTGGTGACGGCGAACGACGGCGGGCGCCAGATGGGCGTCCTCGG
>NZ_JAFMPZ010000340.1 GCF_017353455.1 Streptomyces laculatispora | reverse complement strand
GTGGTGCGGTTGCGCCGCGTGCACCAGGAACGGATGGCACAGGAAGACATCGCCCGGGGACCCGGTGGCGAGGACGACGGGCCGGTGGTCGGACGCCGCCACCAGGTCGGGCGCGAGGGCCAGCCCGCTCGCCCCGTCCGCCCCGTGCTTCTCCAGCACCTTCGGCACATCGAGGTGCGAGCCGACCCGGATCCGGGTCGGGGCGTCCTCCTCACCGACCTCGCTGAAGAGGAACAGCATCAGCAGCGCCCGGCCCCGGGAGCGCAGATTGGTGAAGTACCAGCTCTCGCCCTCCGGCAGATAGCTCCCCTCGATGTGCCAGCCCGCGTCGTCCGGCTCCTCCTCGTGCGGGAAGCGCAGCGGGAACGTGCCCAGCGAGTAACGCGGCTCCCAGCATCCCGCGCCGACGAGCAGGTCGTACGCGTGCTGCAGAGACGGAGAGTTGGGTGCGGCGGCGAACGGCCCCTGCGCCATGCCGGCCACCCAGTGCACGGGCTGCGTCCACGTCGCCGGATCGTCCGGGTCGCAGCCCGTCTCCCGCCACAGCAGCCGCGCACAGTCCGCGGCCACACGCGGCGCTACCGCGCCCTCCAACTTCACGAAGCCGTCGCGCAGGAAACGGGATACCAAGGCCGTGTCATCCATGCCCCGATGGTGGGCGACATCAGCCCCGATCACCCCTCATTATCCGCACCGCCTCTGCCGGATGCTCACCGAGCACCGTCCTGCCCCTCTGAGGCCGCAAGCAACAGCCGCACCGCGGCCACCGGACCACGACGCCGACGACGCGCGAACACTCCGCGTCCTCGTCCTCACCGGGCGATGTGCGACGGGCAGGGCTGAAGCCGGGCGCGGGGCCCTCTGCACTCAGCTGTAGTAGGCGATCTTCTCGTCGAGGACCTCCATCGCCCGGCACAGTGCAGTCACCCGCTGCTCCAGGTCGGCACGGCGCTTGCGGAGGAACGCGACCCGGTCCTGCGCGGGGTGCTCGGCGCGCAGGATGGCGACGAACCCCCGCAGGTCCGCGATGCCGAGGCCGGCCTCACGAAAACATGTGACCAGGCCGATCCAGAAGACGTCTTCGTCGGTGTACTCCCTGTGCCCGCCGGCGGAGCGCCGGATCGGGCCGATGAGCCCTTCGCGTTCGTAGTAGCGCAGCGTGTCGAGGGAGACACCGGTGCGGTCGGCGGCTGCCGCCGGAGTGAGGGCGGTGGTCATGGGACTCTCTTTCCGGCCGCTGCTATCGCGCCCGGGCGAAGCGCTCCACGTGCTCGTCACTGAGCCGCACATGGCGTGCGGCGAGTGCCTGCTCAATCTGCTCCACCCGGCTCGCACCGACGATGGGGTCGATACCCTGCCGCATCAGCCAGGCGAGGACGACCTGGTTCCTGGAGGCCGAGACCTCGCCGGCCGTGTCGTCCAGGACCGAGAGCACCCGGGTGTTGCCGGGGTGATCATAGGTCTGCGGAAGAGGCTTGTCCGCACGTACGTAGGAACCCCAGATCAGCGAGCTGTACGACCACACGGTGAGCCCCTCCGCATGCGCGAGGTCCAGGTCGTCGGCGGTGAGCAGCCGGTGGCCGTCCTCCGCGAGGCGGGTGAACGGGCGGGGCTGGACGAGCGAGTGGCGCAGTTGCAGGGCCGTCCACGGTTCCACGCCCTGCTCCCGTGCGAGTGACCGGGCGCGCTCGACACGCCAAGCGGCGTGGTTCGCCGCCCCGACGCGCAGCACCGTTCCCTTCGAGACCAGTTCGCCGAAGACGCCGACCGTCTCCTCCAACGGCACGCCGCGGTCCTCGGCGTGGGCCCAGAGCATATCGACGTGATCGACTCCGAGACGCCTCAGACTCCCCTCGACGCCGGCGCGGACGGCGTCGGTGGAGAGCCCTTCGGCGCTGTCCGGCCAGGAGTGCGGGACGAGCGGGTTCTGTCGGACCTTCGTCGCGATGCGCACCGCGTCGCGTGCGCCGGGGCGGGCCCGGAGCCACGCGCCGAGGACGCGCTCACTGGCGCCGCCGACGCCGTCGGGGTCGGCCCAGAAGGAGTAGCAGTTCGCGGTGTCGAGCCAGACACCGCCGCCGGCGACGAAGGAGTCGAGGATCGCGAAGGCTTGCTCGGTGCCGACGCGGGTGCCGAAGTCCATCGTCCCGAGAACGATCTGAGGGGCTGTGATGTTCATGCCCCCATGCTCGGATCTGGAGCGCGCTCCAGGTCAAGTGTCTTTGTGGGGAAGGTTCGGGACCCGGCCCCCGGCGGGGGCGGCGGACGCGTGTGAGAACACCCCGGCGGACGGCGGTCGTGGTGGTTACGGCGCCGGGCTTCGATCGCGGACGGGGTCAGCTTCCGCCGCCGAGGGCCCATGACTCGATGTCGCGGTAGTGGATCGGCCCGGTGCTGCGGCCGGCGTTGCTGCCGACCAGGTGCAGACGCTCGGCCGGCCATCGGCTTCCGGCGAATTCGGTGAGCCCTGCGGCGATGTCCGCCGTCGAGGACCGATCGCCCCGTCGTGCACGAGCCAGCGTCAGATGCGGGCGCAGTGGTCGGCCCTCGAACGCGACACCGCAGCTCTTGACCACGGTACGTACGTCGGCGGCGAGCATCCGCAGCCCGTCCAGATCTCCGTCGACACCGCTCCACAGCACCCGGTCGTCGAAGGTTCCGCCACCGCGCAGGGCCAGGCGGATCGGCTGGTGGGCCGCCGCGAGGCCGGCGAGCGGCGGGCGCAGGAGCGGAACGGTGGAGACGGAAAGTTCCCCGAGGAACGCCAAGGTGATGTGCCAGTCCTCGATGCGGTTCCACCGCATGTGAGGGTACGTGTCATAGGCGGGGCGGAGTTCCCGGGCGAGTTCATCCTTCGCGTGGTCGGGTGGGGCGAGGGCGATGAACACGCGAACGGTCGTGGGCTGAGTCTGTTCGTTCACACCGGACTTCGTACCGCATGATCACTGGTTGAGGCGAAGGCGCCGACGGCGTGGTAGTGGACCTGAGGCCGGCTTCCCGGGACCGGCCGTCGCCCTGATGATCGGCCTCCTGGTGCCCGGGCAGCGTCCCGGCGTGGCCCCCGCCTGTGGCATCGTCCTCGTGGCCGTCGCCGGTGTCGGTGCCACGAGAGGTCGAGACGGGGTGAAACCTGCCGCCGCTTTCCCTGGGATGCTCTGCCGGAGGCTGACCGCCCGTTCAGTGTCACATGATGAATGACGAGGAGACCCCGATGACGAGCTCGGCCCGTTCGACGGTGCAGCACGAGGACGAGCACGTGCGGGTGACCCGCTGGGACTTCGCGCCCGGAGAGAGCACCGGCCGCCACGTGCACGGGTACGACTATGTCGTCGTGCCGGTCACCGACGGTCTGATCGACGCCGTCGCGGCCGACGGCACAGTCACCGCCTCCGAACTGCGGGCAGGCCAGTCCTACGCACGTCCCGCCGGTGCCGAACACGAGGTGGTCAACGCGGGCACACGCCCTCTGGCCTTCGTGGAGATCGAACTCACCGGTCCCGCCCACGCTCGGCGGCCGGGCCGGGCGTGACGCGGCCGCGAGCGTCCGCGCGGCGCCTCCCCCGAGGCGCCGCGCGCAGGCCCGCTACGTCTGCCGATCACCCCCGCGGCAACGGCCGCGCCCAGGTCTCCCGTACCGCGCTCAGCGGGTCGCGCTCGATGCGCGGCGACTCGTCCCAGATCATCGTCTCGCGGCCCTCGCGGCTGTACCGCGGCCAGGACGGTCCCGGGTCCAGGTCGCGGACGAACGCGACCCAGGCCGCGTGCATGGCGTCGGCCAGGTGCTGTGCCGGGTTCTCGCCGAGGGCGGCGGTGACGCCTTCGGCGTCGAGGACGTCGAACGCGAACGGCAGGTCCGTGCAGTGGTACGCCATGCCCGCGCAGCCCGGTGCGGTGCCGGCCCAGCCGAACTGGTAGAGCCAGGTGGGCCGTCCGAGCCGCGCCCGTGCGTCGGCGATGGCCAGCCCGGGAGCGCGGAACGTCGTGTCGGTGACCGCCTGACCCGACAGGACGGCCGGATCGCCCGCGTACGAGGCGTACGTGTCGCGGAAGAGCCGGGCGTGGTGCTCGTCGAGGCCGAGGGCGGCGAGCAGGCCGCTCAGGTCCGCGTCGGTGGCGTCCGGCTGCGGCATGCCGTTGAACTCGTGTGCGGTGAAGCCGGCCATCAGCGGGATGCCTTCGCCCGCGTCGCCGGCGGTGAGCGCGTCGGGCACCGGCTGCGGGATCAGCTCCCCGTCGGCGAAGGGAGCGAGGACGAGCATCGGCAGCTGTCCCCGGTCGGGCCCGGGGGCGCCGAGCGCGTCCTGGTGGGCGAGGAGTTCGGCGTCGGTCGCGTCCTGGAGCGCGGCGGCGGTCGCGGGGACGCCGGTGCGCCGCGTGAACAGCCGGCTGACGGCCTCGGCCACTTCCCGGCTCTGCGGCTCCATCACGGCGCCGGACGCCGAGATCGCCGCCCTGAACAGACCCTGGGCGGCGGGTGTGGCGAGCAGCGTCTGCACGGCCCCGCCGCCCGCCGACTGACCGGCCACGGTCACCTTGGCGGGATCGCCACCGAAGGAGGCGATGGTGTCGCGTACCCACTCCAGGGCGGCGATCCAGTCGCGTACACCCCGGTTGTCCGGCGCGTCGGGCAGCTGCAGGAAGCCCTCGATACCGAGCCGGTAGCCGAGCGAGACGAGGACGACGCCGTCCCGGTTGAAGGCCCCGCCGTCGTACCAGGGACTGGCGGCCGATCCGGCGACGAAGCCGCCGCCGTGCAGCCATACGAGGACCGGCAGGCCGGCGGCCGGGGACGGGTCGGGGGTGAAGACGTTCAGGTTGAGCGTGGAGGCGCCCGGGATGGACGGCTCGGGGATGGTGGTGACCTCGGCGAACTGCCTGCGCTGCGCGGTCGGTCCGTAGGAGGTGGCGTCGAGTACCTCGGTCCACGGCTCGGGCGGTACGGGTGCGGCGAACCGGAGTGCGCCGACGGGCGGCTGGGCGTAGGGGATCCCGAGGAACTTCACCCCGGTGGCGTGGCGCTCACCACGCACGGGGCCGTGCGGCGTGCGGACGGTGACGTGGGGGGTGGCGGAGTCGTGCGGCATGGTGGCCTCCATGGGGTGTGGTCAGGAGCGCGGGGCGTCGTGGGTGACGGCGGCGCCCTTGCCGGACTGTGCCTGCCAGTGCGCCATGACGACGACGCCGGCACCGGCGTCGC
>NZ_JAFMPZ010000339.1 GCF_017353455.1 Streptomyces laculatispora | reverse complement strand
CTGTACGGGCGCAGGAAGGAAGCCGCCCTCCCCTTTTGCCAGATCGGCAGCGAGGGCGGCTTCCTTCCTGCGCCCGTACAGCGCGACCAGGTGCTCATCGCTCCCGCCGAGCGCGCCGACGTGATCGTCGATTTCACCTCCGTACCGGTCGGGACCGAGCTGTATCTGATCAACGAGGGCCCCGACAAAGCATTCCAAGGTGGGAAGGCGGGTACGGACTACTCCCCGGCGGACCCTGCCACCACCGGGCAAATCATGAAGCTCGTCGTCGAAGCACTCACCTCACCGGACACGACCGTGCCACCCTCGCAGCTGTCGCTTCCGCCGTTCGAACCGTTGGGCAAGGCGAGCCGTATCCGACGGCTTTCCCTCAGTGAGCAGAAGTCGTCGTCGCTGCCGCACGTCGGCCCCCGGCAAATGCTGCTCGGCACCATGGACCGAAACGGGGCCCCGGTGCCGATGCGCTGGGACGACCCCGTTACGGAGGATCCAACCCTGGGCACGACTGAGATCTGGGAGATTCACAACTTCACCAAGGACGCACACCCGATTCATGTCCACGAAGTCCAGTTCCAAGTCCTCGACCGGCAACAGGCCGGCCATGCCGCGCGGCCCGTCGAGCCATGGGAGAGCGGGTTCAAGGACACAGCGGTCGCCTACCCAGGTGTCGTGACGAGGCTGAAGGCGACGTTCGACCGGGCGGGCCGGTACGTCTGGCACTGTCACATGCTCGAACACGAAGACAACGAGATGATGCGGCCCTACACCGTCGGATGACGGCGTAGGAGGTTATGCCCCTTTCCCGCGTCTCGTAGTGCCTCCCTGGAACAAGCTCAGCCCGAGCCGGAGCCCGGCGGTTACGGGCCCTGATGGCTACCGAGCCACCGCCGCCGAGGAGCCGTCCGGGACCGAAACAAGGGACAAACGGCCCATACGCACCGGGCGGCGATCAGCTTCATGCTGAAGCCATCGCCCCGTCCCGCCCCGGGAGACCCACGATGCTCACCGAAGCACTCGACGACACCACACTGGCTGATCTTGTCGCCGATGCCACCGCCGCCCCGTCCATGCACAACGCCCAGCCCTGGCTCTTCCGCTACGGACGCTGCAGCCGCACCATCACGCTGCGGGCCGACTTCGAGCGAGCGATGCCGGAGGCAGACCCTTCCGGCCGTTCCCTTCACATCGGCTGCGGCGCGGCCCTGCTCAACCTGCGGGTGTCCGCCGCGCACCACGGCCTGGACGCGGCCACCGCACTGCTGCCCGAACCGTCGGACCCCGCCCTACTGGCTACCGTCCGTCTCGGCGTCCGCGCCGACGAGCCACGGGAACCCGCCGATGGAGTCCTCGCCGTTCTCCACCCGGCGATCAAGGACCGGCACACCAGCCGCTACCCGTTCAGCGGACAGCCGGTTCCCGATGGCGTCCGGGCACACCTCGCCGACGCGGCCCGTGCCGAAGGTGCGGACTTCGCGTTCCTGACTCCGATCCATCTAGAGACCGTTCTCGGACTGATCCGGGACGCCGAGGGGTACGACCGCGGGGACCCGGCGCGGGAGGCCGAGCAGCAGCGCTGGACGCGGAATACGAGGAGCGAGGCGCCCGTGGACGGGATCCCCGACTACGCCTTCGGCCCCCACGACGCCACCGAACGAGCCGCCACCCGCGACTTCGCCGGGACCCGGGTCGTCCCGGGCCGGGCCCGTGTCCTGTTCGAGAGCCGGCCTCAACTGGCTCTGCTCAGCACCCCGGGCGACCACGCCACAGACTGGCTGCGCGCGGGTCAGGCTCTGGAACGCGTTCTGCTCACTGCCACACTCCACCAGGTGTCCACGTCGTTCGCAACACAGCCGCTCGAATGGCCGGACCTGCGCTGGGTCCTGCGCGACCCGGTCTTCGGCACGGGGCATCCACAGATGCTCATCCGTCTCGGGTACGGGCCGAACGGGCCGTGTACACCGCGACGTCCCCTCAACGACGTCCTGACCATCGAGCCGTAGAAACCCGGATCGTGTGAATCGCAACAGGAGGCCATTCGAGCAGGAAAGGCGGTGGGGGCCATGCAGCTCCCGATAGTCGTCGGCGTGGACGGATCAGAGGGCAGTCTCCGGGCCCTGGACTGGGGCGCGGCGGAAGCGGCTCGCTCACGACTCCTCCTGCGCGTCGTCCATGCGTCGTTGTGGGAGCACTACGAAGGCATGCGTCCCACATTCGACACCGGGCGTCCGGCCGAGCAGGTCCTCGCCGAGCATCTCGTCGCGTCGGCGCAAGAACGTGTGCGCCGGCTCCACGCGGAGGTGAAGGTGATCGCCGACGTACAACCCGAGGATCCGGTGAGCGCACTGGTTCACGAGAGCCACGAGGCAGCCCTGGTCGTCCTCGGCTCCCGGGGCCGCGGCCGGATCGCCGGGATGCTCCTGGGGTCCGTGAGCCTCGCCGTCGCGGGCCGGTCCCACTGCCCGGTCGTCGTAATCCCGGCAGCCGCACCAGACGCGCAGCCGAAGCCGGGCCGCGTCGTCGTCGGCATCGGTGACGCACCTGGGCCGTCGGAGGCCGCCCGTTTCGCACTCGCCCAGGCGGCGTCGCGCCGGGGCGAACTGATCGCCGTACGCGCCTGGCGCTGCCCCGCCCACGAGACCGCGGACCATCCGCTCCTCGCCGGTTCCCCGGCCGCCGCGCACCGTCAGCAGGCCTCGGATCATCTCGAAGAAGTCCTGGCCGTACTGGAACGGACCGGGTCCGAAACCAATGTCCACCAGTCCGTGGTACAGGGACCGGTGCACCAGGTACTCATCGAGGAGGCCGAGGGAGCGGAGCTTCTGGTCGTCGGAGCACGCCGTGCTGGTGGACACCACGGTCCGCACCTCGGTCCGGTGAACCACGCGGTGTTGCATTACGCGTCCTGCCCCGTCGCCGTCGTCCCGGACACCCGCTGAGCGCTCGAGCACGGCACCGGTCCGCAAACGGGTGACCGAGTGGTCATGGATGGGGTCCGAGAACGACCGGGCAGTGCGCGTGGTGCAGAACCGCGTGCGTCACGTGGCCCAGCGGAGAGCCGATGGAGTGGGAACGCCGACGGAACCCGATGACGATCACGTCGGCGCCGGCGGTCGCTGCCACCAGCGCCTCGGAGACGGACCCGGCCCGAACGACGTGTTCGCTCACCGTGAGGTCCGGCATATCCTTGCGCACCGGCGCGACGAGCCGGGCAGTCGCAGTCGCCTGGTCTCGGCGAGCCGGTCCACGCCATCGAACATCGTCGCCATGCTGCCGACGTTCTCAGGGAACACCCATGCGCTGAGCACCCGGAGCGAGGCGCCTTCCCGCGCGGCCAGAGCGGCGGCAACGCGCAGTGTCTCCTCGTCACGCTCGTCCCGTGCCGCAGCCAGCACGACACCTTTCGGCTCTTGGTCATCACCGCTCGGCACGACAACGACCGGGACGTGGGAGTGCGCGGCCAGACGGAGCGAGTCGGAACCGACCAGCAGGGACGCGAATCCGCCGCGTCCACGGGATCCCACGGCCATCGTGGCATCTGGACCGGCTTCGCCGAGCAGGCATGCCGCTGGCTCGTCCTTGCACACGTACGTCGTCACTGGGACGACCGGAGCGAGTCAGCGTGCGAGTGCTGCAGCCTGTTCCAGCACGCTTTCCGCGAAGCCGCCGACCTGTCGGCTGTCCTCCTGGGACAGGTAAGGTCTGCCGTGACCCGTCGCAGTCGCGTACACGATCCGCAGCGGCCGACCGCGCGCAGCCGCCTCGCCCGCGGCCCACCGCGCCGCCCGCGTCGCATGGTCGGAGCCATCGGTGCCGACCACGACCGGTCACGCTTGATCGGGTGCTGTCCATGGTCTCTCCTCGGAGCTATGTGTTCCGATCCGCTAGCGATTTCTGAACTGCTCGGGCAGCTCGGCCTCGACCTCGTCCCACTCCTTCTCCCATCCCTTGCATCTGATGCTGTCCACCAGCTTCGTGAAGACCTTCCACCCGTCGGTGCACAGCGCCGTCGCCACCACGAAAGTCACTGCTGCCGCCATCCACGCGGACGCAACGGCCTCGCTGGCTGTCGCGGGTCCCCGGCTGGTGACCGCACCTTGAGCGGTGATCCAGACCGGGACCGTGGTGCCGGCCGGGCTACCCGCCCAGACGCTGAACATCGCTGTCCGCACATGACCGTCGTGCTGCGTCCACCGGACGGGGGCGCGCACCATTGACTGTGCTCTGGCATCCACCGTGGGGCCGCCGGCGTCGGAAACGAGCCATGCCTCGACCCTCGTCGTAGCGGAGAGTGTGGCAGCCCGGCGGATCTCGGCGTCGTGCACCGCGCGGCCGGTGGTCGCCGATGCAAGAGGTGCAGCCAGGAGGAAGAGCAGGACCAGGATCGCCCTGCCCCAGCGCTGCGGTTGTAGCCTTCGGCGTCGCGGATCAGGTCCAGCACGTTCCGCAGGTGCTGCTCGGCCGGGAAGGTCAGGGCGGCACCTTCGCGATGGGCAGCCTGTCCAAGTGCTTCCCGAAGATACGACGGTATCTCCTGGTCAGCGAAGGGATAGCGGCTGGTGTGGCGATCGCGGATTGCCGTGTGGAGATCGCCGAGTCCTGTTCCTACCGGGGCGGGTTCCGGTGGTATCGGATCGAGTCGCACGGTCGCCAGGAGATGCGGGGCGCCGGGGTCGGGGAGCAGTGTCGTCATCGGCTGCCAGCCCTGGCGTGTCACAGCGACGCGCAGGTTGAGCAAGGCAGCCCCGCAGCCCACGTGCAGTCCCCGTGTGGTGGGGTCCGTATGGGGCATGGCGCGGTCCAGATCGGCGAAGAGGGTGAAAGTGCGGCTGTGTGGCGCGAAGCGGAAGCGCCATGGCTGTGCGTTGTGCATAGAGGGTGCGGCGATGGCGTCGAAGACAAGGCCGGTAACCGTGCGTGCGTGGTTGCTGAAGACACGGGACTCTCTGCCAATTCTGTCGTCATCCCTTCGTCCGGCCGTCGGCTCGACCGGATCCGCCCGTCTTCCAGTCTCGCGCTGTTCCGGGCGTCCCGCCCGCGAATGGCGGCTCGCGGGTTCCCTCTCCCATGGAGTCCGGGGTTGTTCGTGTCGCACATCCTGGCAGGCGCAGCCACTCTTGAACTGTGTTCGCAGCGCGCCTAAGGGGGTGGTGCGCCCCTGACCGGGGTTCCAGTTCGTCCTTGTCCCAGGGCACGGAGAGGACACGGAGGAGGCGAAGAGCGCATCGTGAAGCTAGTCATCACCGTCGGCCTGGACCGGGCACCGGAATCTCTGCGTGCGGTCCGGGAAGCGGTTCTGCGGGGCGCGGCCCTGCACTTGCTGTGCGCCTGGGTATTGTTCTCCAACTCCGCGAACCTGGTCGAAATTGCCCAGATGGACCTCTCCGAGACACTGCACCCTTGGTGTGAGGGAAGGCGCCCGTGTGAGCGTGGACGAGGGCGTACGGCCAGAGAGCCCAGCGCGCGCAATGGTACGGGGAGCCCTCGGGGCCGGATTCCTCGTCGTGAGCCGCCAGCAGGAGTCGCTTCCGCCCCGGCCGCGGATCGGTCCGGCGCTTCGAGAAGCCCTACACCACGCGTCATACGTGAGCCGCCGCAGGCCCGATGAGCGTGCTTCGTCCACCGCAGGAAATCACGCAGGATGCAGAGGAGTGCCATGCACAACGCGGAAACGGCGGACCAAGTCACGATCGTCAACGCCGACGAGCTGGCGGCCCTGGACGCGCACTGGCGTGCCGCGAACTATCTGGCCGTCGGCCAGATCTACCTCATGGACAATCCGCTGCTCAACGAACCACTGCGCCCGGACCACATCAAGCCCCGCCTACTCGGCCACTGGGGCACCTCGCCGGGCCTGAACCTGGTCCATACCCATCTCAACCGTGTCGTCAAAGCGCGGGCGCAGAAGGTGCTGTGTGTCTGGGGGCCGGGGCACGGAGGCCCTGCGGTACTGGCCAATTCCTGGCTGGAGGGCAGCTATTCCGAGACGTACCCGGATATAGGCCGGGACGCGGAGGGCATGGCCCGTCTCTTCCGGCAGTTCTCCTTTCCTGGCGGTGTGCCCAGCCATGTGGCGCCCGAGACGCCGGGCTCGATCCACGAGGGAGGTGAACTCGGCTACGCCCTCTCCCACGCCTACGGCGCCGCCTTCGACAACCCTGATCTGCTGGTCGCGTGTGTGATCGGCGACGGGGAGGCGGAGACCGGGCCGCTGGCGGCGTCGTGGCACTCCAACAAGTTCCTCGATCCTGTGCACGACGGTGCGGTGCTGCCGATCCTCCACCTCAACGGCTACAAGATCGCGAACCCGGCCGTGCTCGCCCGTATTCCCGAGGCGGAGCTGGACGAGCTGCTGCATGGCTACGGTCACGACGTGCTCCATGTCAGCGGTGACGACCCGGCTGTGGTACACCGCGCTATGGCCGCCGCCATGGACACGGCGCTGACCCGCATCGCACTGATTCAAAAGGCCGCCCGGGAAGGAGATGCCACGGAACGGCCGAGCTGGCCGATGATCGTCCTGCGCACGCCCAAGGGCTGGACCGGGCCAGCCACCGTGGACGGACTTCCGGTCGAGGGCACCTGGCGTGCCCACCAGGTACCGCTGGCCGGCGTACGGGAGAACCCCGAGCACCTGCGGCAGCTGGAGGCGTGGCTGCGCTCGTACCGGCCCGGGGACCTCTTCGACGAAGGCCGCCCCACCCCGCAGGTCCTCGCCTGCGTCCCCGAGGGCACCTACCGGCTCGGTTCCACACCGCACGCCAACGGGGGGCTTCTCCTGCACGAGCTGCCCATGCCCCCGCTGGAACGGTTCGCGGTCGGCGTGGACGCTCCCGGCATGGCCGTGCACGAGCCCACCCGGGTCCTGGGCGAGCTGCTGGAAGCCGTCATGGACGCCACCCGGGAACGTCGGGACTTCCGGGTCGTCGGACCCGACGAGACGGCATCCAACCGGCTTCAGGATCTGTATCGGGCCACGGGGAAGGCGTGGCAGGCGAGAGTCGATGAGGTCGACGAGAACCTCGACCGGCACGGCCGTGTCATGGAGATACTGTCCGAGCACACCTGCCAGGGGTGGCTGGAGGGCTATCTCCTCACCGGCCGGCACGGCTTCTTTTCGTGTTACGAAGCCTTCACGCACATCGTGGATTCGATGGTCAACCAGCACATCAAGTGGCTGAAGGTCTCCCGCGGACTGCCGTGGCGCCATCCGATCGCCTCGCTGAACTATCTGCTCACCTCGCATGTGTGGCGCCAGGACCACAACGGCTTCTCCCACCAGGACCCCGGCTTCGTTGACCATGTCCTCAACAAGGCACCGGAGGTGGTACGCGTCTATCTACCTCCGGACACCAACACCCTGCTCTGCGTCGCCGATCATGTGCTGCGCAGCCGTGACTACGTCAACGTGATCGTCGCGGGCAAGCAGCCCTGCTTCGACTGGCTCACCCTCGACGAGGCGCGCACCCACTGTGCCCGCGGTGCGGGAGTCTGGTCCTGGGCGGGGACCGAGCGGGAGGGCGGGGAACCCGATGTGGTGCTCGCCTGTGCGGGAGACGTCCCGACCCAGGAGGTCCTGGCCGCCGCGCAGTTGCTCCGCCACCATCTGCCCCGGCTCGCAGTCAGGGTGGTCAACGTGGTCGACCTGGCACGCCTGCTGCCGGATTCGAAGCATCCCCATGGGCTGTCCGACAGCCAGTACGACGCACTGTTCACCCGGGACAGGCCGGTGATCTTCGCGTACCACGGGTATCCCTGGCTGATCCATCGGCTTGCCTACCGCCGCGTCGGCCATACGCACCTGCATGTACGCGGCTATGAGGAGTCGGGCACCACGACGACGCCCTTCGACATGGTGGTCCGCAACAACATGGACCGCTACCGGCTGGTCATGGATGTCATCGACCGAGTTCCGGGGCTCGCGGTCCGTGCTGCGGAGACCCGGCAGGCGATGGAGGACGTCCGGCTGAAACATCACGCCTGGATCCGCGCGTACGGAACCGATATCCCAGAGGTGGCCGAGTGGGCCTGGGAGCCCGGCTCTCCTCCTACCGATCCGGCGCGGACCGACGCGTCCGGGCATCCGCGGAGGTCACCATGACCGTTTCCCCGCACTCGGTGCGCGATGTCATGACCCACACCGCAGTTACCGTCGGCCGCAACTCCGGTTACAAGAGAATCGTGGAGCTGATGGAACGGTCGGAGGTCAGCGCCGTCCCCGTACTCGAAGGAGAGGGCAGGGTCGTCGGTATCGTCTCGGAGGCGGACCTCCTCCTCAAGGAGGAGCAACGCGACGACGATCCCGCAGGATCGGTGGAACCGTCCACCGAGCGAGCCAAGGCCAGCGGCGTGACTGCCGAGGATCTCATGTCCAGCCCTGCCGTCACGGTGCACGCGGACGCGACGATTGCCGAGGCCGCCAGGATCATGGCACGGCGACAGGTCAAGAGACTGCCCGTGGTCGATCAGGTAGGAATGTTGGAAGGGGTGGTGAGCCGCACCGACCTGCTCAAGGTGTTCCTTCGGCCGGACGAGGAGATCGCCGGCGAGATCCACGACACGGTCCTCGCCGAGATACCCGCCGCAGCCGGTGTGAACGCCTCGGTAACGGACGGCGTCGTCACACTCGGCGGCAGCCTCCAGGAACGGTCGCTGATCCCGCTGCTGGCCAGGGCCGTACGTGCGGTGGAGGGAACGGTCGACATCCGGGTGGACCTCAGCGCCCATCCGACGCGGAACGACGGGTAGAACGGATACACGCCCTGACCTGGAGCGCGTCGCCCATCGAGCAGCCGGTCAGGGTACTTCCCCGGCGGATCCGTGCCCTCGGCGTGCGGGTTTCTCGGCTCTCCGGCCGGCGGAGTGCCGAGCGAGTTCACGATACGGCGGCCGGTGATACGTCGGGGCGAGACGGCCACCCAGAGCGGACGTTTGCCCCCGCCCAGGCCAGGCCGCGTGCCTTCGGTTCAACCTCACGGATCGCGTCGGGGTCGGCGATCCGGTGTACCTGCCCGACTACCAGAATGCTCCAGCCCTGGCTGAAGGTGTCGTCGATAGGGTCCAGGACGATTTTCATCGCGACGTGCCGGGTGGCGCGGGAGCAGACGTCGTGCGCCTCCTCCATCCGGTCCAGTTCGAACGGTCACTTTCAGCCTCTCGTGGTCAGGGGATCGGGCATCCGGGGCCGGCCGGTCCCACATGCCCGATCGGGGACCGGCCAGGACACTGGAGGGAAGAACACCTGTCGCGAGGAGGAGGCCAAGACATGGCAAAGCCATCCACGCGCCTGACACCCGCCGAACGGGTGCGGCCGTCGCTTCTGTCCTTTCTCGGCGGGGTTGGCACGGTCACCGGCAGTAAGTTCCTGGTCGAGGGCGAACATTCGCGTTTGCTGGACTGCAGGCTGTTCCAGGGCCTTGCGGATCTGCGCCGCCATAACTGGCGTCCACTGCCCTGCGACGCCCGGGACATCCACGCCGTGGCGGTGACCCGCGCCCATCTGGACCACTGCGGCTATCTCCCTCGGGCCGTCCGGAACGGCTTCCGGGGTCCCATTCTGACCAGCGCCTATATGGCCCGGCTGGCGGAGATCGTGCTGCGCGACAGTGCGCGGCTCCGACTGAGGCGGCCCAGCATGCCCATGAGCACGTCTGGTCCAAGCATCGTCCCGGGGAAGCCGTCCTGATCCGGTGACCCAGGAGGAGGTACTGATGCCCCGCAGTCCGTATACCGTCGGCAAGGTGATGACTACGCCCGTTGTCGCCGTTCAGGCGGGGGCCGGGTTCAAGGAGATCGCCGACACCCTGAAGAGGTGGCAGGTCACAGCCATGCCGGTGCTGGACGGTGAACGTCGCGTCATCGGTGTGGTGTCCGAGGCGGACCTTCTGGCCAAGGAGGAGTTCCACGACAGGCCACCCGGAATGATCGATCAGATGCGGGGTCTCGACCGGACGGCCAAGGCCGGCGCGATCGTCGCCGGTGACCTCATGAGCGCGCCGGCACTCACCGTGCACGCCGAGGCCACCCTGCCCCAGGCGGCGCGCATCATGGCCCACAACAGGGTCAAACGACTGCCAGTGGTCGACGGCGACGGTGTTCTGAGAGGGGTGGTCAGCCGTTCCGACCTCCTGAAGGTTTTCCTCCGCACGGACGACGACATCGCCGACGAGGTACGCCGGGAGGTGATCGATCGGGTTTTCCCCGTCTCCCACCGGGGTGTGCAGGTCACGGTCGGCGAAGGAGTCGTCACACTCACCGGCACCGTCCCCGAGAGGGACCTCATTCCTCTGGCCCAACGCCTCGCACACACCGTCGAAGGTGTGGTCGCCGTGGAATGCGTCCTCGGCGTGCCCCCCTACGGCTCCGGAGCACCGGTAATTTAGGCCCCGACCTTCGAATCCCCCGAATGCCGATTCCGCCACGACCACGGGCAGTTCCATCCTCCTCACGTCTCGCGCGGAGCCGGTCCGGTCACTGGCGGGGCCGAGTGGGTACCGCCTGCTCACAGGTGGGGGACAACCGCGACGGGCGCGGTGGAGTGATGCAGCACGGCGTGGGTGACCGACCCGATACGGCCGCCGAACGACGAGTGTCGGATACGCCGGCCGACGACCAGCAGAGAGGCGTCACGGGCCGCGGCCACGAGGTGGTCCACTGCCCTGCCGTGGCGGGATTCCTCCACGAGATCCAATGTCGGGTGCTTCTGCCGCCACGGCAGCAGTGCCTCCGTGAGGGCGGCGGCCTCGCTTTCACCGAGTTCGGCGCCCGTCAGGAGACCGGACGGCAGCCCGTAGGAGTAGTAGGGCGGCAGATTCCACGCATGGACGACGCGCAGCGCCGTGTCACGGCGCAGGGCCTCGTCGACGGCGAACTCGATCAGCGCGTCATCGGGGGTGTTGGCGTCGAGGCCGAGGAGCACGGGCCGGTACGGTGTCCCGTCCAAATCCTGCGTGAGCTCGTTCTGGCCCTGCTCGGAGACCCGGAACAGGACGACGGGCAGCTCGGCTCGGGCGACGACCGCCTGTCCCACCGAGCCGACCAGGAAGCCGCCGAGTCCGCTCAGCCCTCGCGAGCCCAGAACGAGCAGGTCAGCACCCTCTGCTGCCTGAGGAAGCACCTCTCCGGGCCGTCCGGTGAGCTGCTCCATGACGACTTCGAGGTCAGGGTGGCTCTGCCACAGCGCCTCAGCCGTGTCCCAGGGGACACGCTCCGACAAGTGACGCTGGGTCTCTTCGCCCATGAGAGGCGCCCGGCCGAGGGGCACCGGTTCCCAGACGTTCACGAGCTTCAGCGGCAGCCCGCGCAGGCCCGCCTCCCTGGCAGCCCAGTGCGCGGCGGCCAGACTCTCCCGGGAGCCGTCGAGACCGACAACGACCGTGCGGGGCATGAGACACACCTTCCGAAGCGGTGGGCTGAGCAACCGACTCCCCTCCAGCATGAACGCAAGGACGCGATTGGGCGCGGTGCCACAGATCCCGGTGACGGACCGGCCGCCCCCTGACGGGGGGGGGAGCCCCCCGTAGGGAGCCCCATTGGCTACGCCGGCGTCGCGTCGCTGCCCGGGTTGTGACCCTGTCCGGCCTGATCCCTGACGGCGCACTCGTCCCGCTTGCGACGCCGCTGGCCCGGGCGGTCGAAGACGTGGTGAATTCGTGGAGCGAACTCACCGCGAAGATGGAGCCCTGACGACGACCGCCAGGACCTCGCTGTAGGCGAGGCGGGAGTGGTCGTCAACCGCGGAGTGGACGTAGCTGACACCGATCACTGGCTTGCGGCTCTTGCGCAGGTCGGTGGTGGCCTGCCGATTTTGGTTGCCGGTTGGTCTGCCGACCGTGCGCCACCCACCGCCGTCAGGGATGTTGCCGAGCTTCTTGATGTCGACGTGCACCAGTTCGCCTGGCCGGTCTCGTTCGTAGCGGCGGATCGGCTCGCCGATCGGGCGGTCCAGCCAGGCGAGCCGGTTCAGGCCATGACGGGTCAGGATCCGGTGCACCGTCGAGGCCGGCAGTCCGAGGATCGGGCCGACGCGGGCCGGGCCGAGCTTGCGGTCCTGCCGCAGATCACCAACAGCGGCCTCCGTCTCGGGAGCCGTGCGGTGCGGAGTCGTGCACGGTCGGCTCGAGCGGTCGAACAACCCCGGATCGCCCTCCGCACGCCACCGCCGCACCCACCTGTGGGCCGCCGCCCGCGAGAGTCCCATCTCAGCGGCCACATGCGCGACCGGACGCCGGTCACCGAGGTGTTCGATCACGAACTCCCGCACGTCGTCACGGACTTCGTCAGCGTCCCAGTCGCACGTGTTGAGCAGTCGCTGCAGGCGGTCCGGCCGGTCATGCCCCGCACGCTCGGCGACCGTCCAGGCGTTCTTCCGCTCCAGCGAGGACACCAGCCCACGCATATAGGCCAACGCCGACTCCCGGGGCTCCGCGCGCTGAAAACGGTGCACGAACCGCTCATGCACCTCCTCCAGCCCCGCTACCCACCGCCACACGTCACCAACATCGAGATCCCCACCCATGACCGGAACAACGACCACGACGACACACCGTCACGCCAAACGCGGTTGCAGTACTAGCGATGAACGAGACGTACGCGTTCATCGAGGCGGAGAAGACCACCCACGGCGTCGCTTTCCTGTGCCGGTTGTTGAACGTGGCCCCCTCCTCTTTCTACGCCTGACACGCGGCGGCGAAGATTCGCGCCGTACGGCAGGCCGCCGACGAGGCCCTGCCCCACGAGATCACCGTCATCCACGTCGCATCTCGCCGCACATAAGGTGTCCCGCGCATCCACGCCGGGCTGCGGCGTCTGAGCCAGGCAGTGAACCGCAAACGCGTCGCCTGTATCCAAGGCCGGGTAGTTAGGGCCTGCGGAGAATCAAGTCGTTGCTTCCCGCCTTGAGCCTCGTTGATGTGGTACGGGGAGTTCGGAGGAGATCGAGGAGGCGTTGGCCGCGAAGTTTCAGGCGCTGTTCCCGCACCTGGACGAGCGTCAGCGTCGGCTGGCCATAGGAGCGGAGGCTCGCTCGCTGGGCCATGGCGGGATCCGGCTGGTGGCCCGGGCCGCTGACGTCCGTGAGGGCACCGTGTCGCGTGGGGTGGCTGAACTGGAGTCGGGCGAAGCCCCGTTGGGACGGGTGCGCCGGGAGGGCGGCGGCCGCAAGCGTGCGGTGGACCTAGACCCGGGCCTGCGGCCCGCGCTGCTGGCCCTGGTCGAGCCGGACATGCGGGGTGATCCGATGTCGCCGCTGCGCTGGACGACGAAGTCGACCCGTCACCTGGCCGCCGAGCTGACCGGGCAGGGACACCGTGTGTCGGCGGAGACTGTGGCCGACCTGCTGCGGGAGGAGGGCTTCAGTCTGCAGGGCAACGCCAAGACCATCGAGGGCAGGCAACACCCGGACCGAGACGCCCAGTTCCGTTACATCAACGAACGCGCCAAGGACTACCAGGCTGGCGGGGACCCGGTGGTCAGCGTGGACACCAAGAAGAAGGAGCTGGTCGGCAACTACAAGAACGCCGGCCACGAGTGGCAGCGCGAGGGCGAACCGACCCGGGTGCACACTCACGACTTCCCGGACCGCGAGCTGGGCAAGGCGATCCCGTACGGAATCTACGACCTGACCGCAAACACCGGCTGGGTCAGCGTGGGCACCGACCACGACACCGCCGCCTTCGCCGTCGAATCCGTCCGCCGCTGGTGGAACAGCCAAGGACGCGGCGCCTATCCGCACTCCCGGCGGCTTCTGATCACCGCGGACGCGGGCGGCTCGAACGGCTACCGCACCCGCGCCTGGAAGAGCGAACTCGCCGCCCTGGCCGTGGAAACCGGCCTGGAACTCACCGCCTGTCACTTTCCGCCAGGTACTTCAAAATGGAACAGAATCGAGCACCGGCTGTTCTCCCACATCACGACGAACTGGCGCGGCAGGCCGCTGACCAGCCACGAAGTCATCGTGAACAGTATCGCCGCGACCACCACGCGCACCGGGCTTACCGTGCACGCTGAACTCGACACCGGCGCCTACGAGACCGGAGTCCGCATCGGTGACCGGCAGATGGACGCGCTGCCCCTGCACAGCCACGACTGGCACGGCGACTGGAACTACACGCTGCAGCCCCAGGAGCACTGCCGGGACGGGATCCCGCCGCTCCCGCCCCAGAACCAGCCCGGCCACGGCCGGGAGTGGCTCGCTCATCCGGCCCTGACCGGCATCCAGCCGGATCAGTGGGACCAGCTGATCGCCGAACTCGCAGCGGCCCGCGAGACCCAGCGGGAGGAAGTCCTGCAGCAGCGACGCGGCGGCGACCGGCAGAAGGTGCCCGCAGCCGGCCTCTATACCGGCCGGCGCCCCGGCCTCAGCCTCGTCGACCGGCTTCTGGCCACCCTCCTCCACGAACGTCACGGGCTCCCGCAAGTGACGATCGCCCCGCTCTTCGGAGTAGTACCCCAGAGCCTCAACCGGGTCATCAGCCAGACCCGACATCTTCTCCACGAAGTCGACTACACCATCGAACCCACCGAGACACGGCTGGCCACCCTCGACGATCTCACCGACCTCGCCGCACACCTCGACATCCCCACCCCAGAGATCAACACGGCGAGTTATTGATCCGCAGGCCCTAAGCGATTTCGCTGGTCATGCGAAGGGAGTTGGGTTCTATACTGTGGCGGCATAGAACCCGGGGCCGAGTTTGTGGATGAGGCCGGTCGCGGCCCATCTGGAGAGCTGTCGATACATGGTCTCCATGGCGATATCGCCGAAATGCGAGGCGACATCACAGGTACGCCAGAGGCGGCCGAGGTCCTTCTCGAGCAGGGCCAGGATTCGGTGGCGGCGGCGCTCTGCAAGGGCGGTGTGCCGCGTCCCAGGAGACAGCGGGAAGCTTGGGGCGAGATTCCGGAGGCTCAAGGACGTTTATGCGGAGACCGGTGATGGTGCGAGTGATGTCGGGTCTTCCATCCTCGTGGCGGGTGCTGTAGCGGGACATCGATTGCCCCGGCTGGGCTTACGCGGTGTCGATTCGGCGGCCCGTAGTACGGACGGGCGCGATCGATACCCACAAGCGGCGGTCGCCACCCGCCCATGGCGTGGTATGGGCGTGCTGGTCCAGGTCCTGGGCTGCCTTGCTACCGGTGACGGCCCGCGCGGTCCCGACCACGTTGACACTCCAGCCCTTACTCATCGCTTCGTCGATGTGATCGACCTCGATAGCGACCTCTTGGCCGACGGCCTCTGCGATTACCGTATCGGGAGTGGTGCGGTACGCGATTTCGCCGTCGACCACAACGTAATTGACCGGAACTACGGCCGGCCCATCCGGGGTGGAGACGGCCACTCTGCCGACACCGTGGGTCGAGAGCAGTTCGCTGCATTCCTCGCTGCTCAGAACCCTCAGCTCCGGACGGTAGGCAGCTTGCCCTGTGCCGGGGGGCAACTCCGTATCGCTTCCGGTCAGTGCATCGACCGTTGTCTCCAGTGCGTCAGCAAGACTCAGCATGGCCCCGACGCCTGGGGTCGCCCGCCGTTCCTCGACACACTCGACGTAGCCGGCTACGGACCCTGCCCGTTCGGCCACCGCGTCCCGGCTCAGTCCCAACTGCTCCCGGCGTGCCATGACGCGTCTGCCGAGATCGCCTCGCGGCACGTGGGCGGCCTGACGACGCGATGATTCCCTTGGGTAATCCGCCATGGTGCATACACATCCTTCGAGCTGCGGCGCGGGCCCTTGTACATGTCACACTGCTCGCCCGTTGTGGGGCGACGCATGGGCCGATCGGTTCCAGGCACAGGGCTGACAGGCCCGAAGTCGAGCAAGTGGGCTGGGCGGTCCTGCGCATCTGGCGCGACACACGCACTATGGACACTGGTCAACGGCTCCCGCGCTCTCGCAATGGGTGCCCGCCGCTGTATGCACGAGTTGGTGATGTCGTCGAATTCGGTAGAGAAATCCAGCGGTATGGACACCCGGCAGCCCGCTGAGGTCACCGAGACGCTTCACACCCCCGCGTGGACACGGCGCACGTACGAGGATCTGATCGACCGCGCCTTGGCGCTGTTGTCCGCCGGAGAATCCGTGGTGGTCGACGCGACCTGGAACCTCGGTGCGTGGCGGAGTGCCGCCACCGAAGCCGCGCGACGCCACGACGCCGACCTGGTCTGCGTGCGCTGCGAGGTCCCACCCGATGTCGCGCGAAGCGTCTCGCCGCCCGCTCGCCGGGCCCGTCCGACGCCGGTCCCATGGTGAGCGATGCGATGGAGGCGGCGGCGGAACCCTGGCCGGAGGCCGTCACGGTGGACACCAGTGGGGCCTTGACGGTCGCCGTCGAGCGGGCGGTCGCGGCGGTGTGTCCTGACGGCACCGAGCGTACGGGAGTCTCCAGGCGGCCGTTCATGGCGCCTGACGCCCCACCGGGAGACCGCACACCACCTGGGCCTTTCGGCCCCCTAGGCGGCCCCGACGGCCCTCGCCGTGCCTTAACCAGCCTTGGCACCGTAGGGACAGGGGAGGTGACCGACTCTCAGTGATTATCTGGCCAGGAGGCACAACCATGAGCGGGAGTGCGACGGACAGCGGCACGACGGACGGAACGTTCGATGCGGGGACAGCTCCACCAGTGGTGGTCGGGACCGACGGTTCGGACCATGCCACACGGGCGGTGCTCTGGGCCGCCGACGAGGCTGTTTCGCGGAGCCGACCACTGATCATCGTTTATGCGATCGAAGGCCTGCAAGCTCCGTACCTCGACGTCGACAGCATGGACGTCACCCTCCGTGCAGGGCGCGAAGCTCTCGACATGGCGGCGGCACGCGTGGGGCGGGAGCACACGGGCGTTCACGTCTCCACGGTGCTGAGCCGTGATGAGGCGCCGGAGAGTCTGCTGGAGGCCGCGGGCGATCACGGGACCATCGTGGTGGGCTCCCGTGGGCTGGGCGGATTCTCCGCCCTGCTCTTCGGCTCGGTCGGGCTCGTACCGCCGCGCGTGCGAAGGGCCCGGTGGTCGTGGTGCGTCGGGTCGCGGAGGACGCCGACCGTGTCGTGACAGTCGCTGTCCGGGACGACAGAGACAGAAGCGCTCTGATGTACGCGGCACGGACCGCGCGGCTCCACGACGCGTCTCTGCGAGTGGTCGGCGTCTGGGTGTTCTACCAGAACGTGGGGTCCATGGCGACGGTGTTCAAGGACACCAGTAGGTTGGCCGAGGCGGAAAGCAAGGCCACGTCGCGCATGGTCAACCCTGTCCGGAGGGAGTTCCCGGACCTCAAGGTCACCGTGGAAACCGTCCGGGCGGGCTCTGTCGCCGGAGCCCTGCTGGAGGCGGCCACGGACACGGAGCTGCTCGTGACGGGAACCCGCAACCCCGCCCACCGCATCGGTCATCCGCTGGGTCAGGTCACGCACGCGGTCCTGCACCACGCACCGTGCCCGGTGGCCGTGATACCGCGCGGCTGACGCCACCAGGACGCATCCGCCGTCACAACAGAGGGATCGGCAGTCACTGGGGCGGGTCGGCTGGCCCGGTCAAGTCCACGATGTCGTCCGAGGCGACATCGTGGAGACGCACTGCGAGGTCCCCCAGCGCACGGCTCACGGCCAGTTCGTCGCCGATCTCGGGGACCGGCCGGTCGATCGGATTCCGGCGTGCGACCCCTCGGCCCACCACGTGTGCGGTGTCGTCGCGACAGGAGTCCGGAGTGGTCAGAACCGCACTAGCCCGGGTCTCGTCGCCATCCTCGGTAAGGGAAATCTGCGCAGTCCACTGCTTGGCTTTCATGATTTCTCCCTTCGGCGCAGCTCTTTTCACGTTACTTCCTGCTGTTCTGGATGCGCACAGTCCGACCATTCCGGGACGACCGCCACGGGGCAGGGGGCATGGTGCAGCATCGCGTGATTGACGCGGCCGAGTTGCAGCCCGATGGCAGCATGCCGACGCTGGGCACCCACGACCAGCAGATCAGCGCCAGCCGCCTCCTTCAGGAGCATCTGGTGCGCGGTGCCTGCGACGACCTTGCGCTCTACGTACGCCTCTGGATAATCGCCGGTGACGGCTCCCAGGACCCGGTCTACGGCCTCTTCCGCCTGCTGGCGGTGCGCGCTCTCTCGCCTGATCTCCCCCGAGGAACGCGTAGGGCATGTTCTCGTACGTTGGGTAGCTCCAGGCACGCACCGCGACGATTTCACAACCTCTGGACCGCGCCTGCCCGAAGGCAAAGTGTGCGGCGACCGTGCTCCCGGTGGTCGCCCCGATACCGAGGCCGATCCGACCGTGCGCGGGCGGCCCGGCCGGCACCTCACCCCGCGTCACGACAACCGGACAGTGTGCACGTGCCGCGACGGTCAGACTCACGGATCCCAGCAGCATGTCCGCGATCGGACCGTGTCCACGAGGTCCGAGTACGAGAAGAGCGGCCTCGGTGCACTCCTCCAGGAGCGCCGCCACCGGCTCGTCCGGTCGCACATCGGCAGAGACCTCGACGCCCGCCGCGAGCCGGGGCACTCGCTCCTTTGCCATGGCGACGAAGTTCTCGGCGAAGACCTGTTCGGAGGGGCGGTCCGCCGAGATGCTCGGCTGAACCCCTTCGTAGTGCTCCCACAGGGAGGCATGGACAATTTCGCAGAGGCCGGCCGTACCGTTCCGCCTCTGCTGCCGCCCAGTCGACCGCCTGAAGACTCCCTTGTGAACCGTCCACTCCCACCACCACGGGCAGCTTCATGCCTTCCACCACCTTCTCCCTCGAAGATGTGATCACCGGCCGTCAGTCTTCGACCCTCAGTACGTCTGCTACGGGGCGGCGCGGTGTTTTCGGCCCCGCCGGGCCGTATCCCAGCCGCACCACCATCTGGACCTGCCCAGTGCCCGAGAGCGGGTCGCGCAGCACCCAACGCAGATCGGGCCATTCGAGCGCCTGAGTGGCGAAGGAGCTGCTCAGCCCGTGGAGCGTGGCAATGAGCAGGACGCGTTCCAGGGCCTGGCCCGCGTGCAGCCAGTCGGCCGCTTCATCCCCTACGGTGCTCAGCAGCGCCAGCTGGGGCCGGTCCTCGAAGTTCACCCGTGGACGGCCCTCCACCGGTGTGCGGCCGGCGAAGTCTCGTGCAGGAGCCGATCCGCCTCGCTTGAGCGGCCCGAAGGCAGACCTCGGTACACCGTCCACGGCTGCTTCGTCAGTGGTACTTCGTGTCCACTGTTCCGTCTCGGCTTCCCTGGCTGCGTCCATGTGCCCGTATCCCTCGGCATCGTTGATGAGGTCGAGCACGGTCTGCAGGTGGGGCCCGGTCGGGAGGGTCAGGGTCGCGCCCTCCTGGTGCGCAGCCTCACCGAGCGCCTGTCGGATTCCTTCCGGGATTCGCCGGTCGGTGAAGGGGGCTCGGCTCGTATGACGGTCGTGGATCGCCGGGTACAGAAGAGCAAGTCCGTCCGTCCGGTCATCGGGCTCGTCGAATCGTACGGTCGCCAGGAGCTCGGGGACGGCCGGGTCGGGAAGCAGGCGGGTGACTGGCCGTAGGCCGACATGGGACGCCGCCACCCGGAGGTTGAACAGGGCCGCACCGCAGCCGATGTGCAACCCGCGGGTAGTGGGATCGGAGTGCGGCATGGCGCGTGACAGGTCGGCGAAGAGGCTGAAGGTGCTGCTGCTTCGCGCATACGTGAAGCGCCAGGGCTGGGCGTTGTGCATGGACGGCGCGGCCGTCGCGTCAAGGACGAGGTGGGCCACGACCACCTCGTCCGGCGTGTGTGCGGACACCAGCTCCTCCAGGTGTGTGTGGGTTCCACCAGTCTCCGCCGGATGGAGCGGCTCATGGCAGGGGCCAGTAGGGCCTTGCCATGAGCCTCACGGCCCCATTCGGGTCCGCCCGGCGCGGGCCTCCCCGGCCGTCCGCGAGGGCCTGGGTGGCACCTGCCGCAGAACCTCAGTGAGCGCGCACTCTTGGTACGTGGCCGCGGTTCGGCGGTTGCGGTGAGAGGGAGTGAGGACATGTATCACCGCAGGATCAGTGAGCTCATGACCCGCGCTGTGGTGAGCGTGCGGATAGATACCCCGTTCAAGGAGATCGCCCGGACACTGATGGAAGAGAATGTCAGTGCCGTACCGGTGCTGGACAGTGCGGGCCGCCCGGTCGGGATCGTCTCGGAGGCGGATCTGCTGCGCAAGGCGGCCGACCGCTCCGACCTGTCCGGCAGGACACCGCTGCCGAACCTTGAGGCGTGGGAGCGTGCCAAGGCCGAGGGGCGCAACGCGGGAGAGGTCATGTCCGCCCCAGCGGTGTGCGCGCATCCGGAGTGGACGGTCGTGGAGGCTGCCCGGCTGATGAGCGTGCACAACGTCAAGCGTCTGCCCGTGGTCGATGAAACAGACACCCTGCTGGGCATTGTCAGCCGCACTGATCTGCTCCGGGTCTTTCTGCGGCAGGACCGAGCCATCCGCGAGGAGATCGTGCACGACGTCCTCACCACGACGCTGGGTTTCGCGCCGTCCGATGTCACCGTCGAGGTCAATGACGGCCAGGTGTTTCTGCGCGGCACGGTGGACGACAGCAGTCTGATCCCCATGCTGATACGGCTGTGCACCAGCGTGGACGGAGTCGTCTCGGTCTCCGAACGGCTGAGGCACCGGATGGACTCCGGCCATGTGCGGAACGGAGTGACGTCATGAATCCGGTCGTCACCGTGGGACTGGACGGCACCCCCGAGTCGCTGTCTGCCGCGCTCTGGGCCGCTCAGGAGGCATCGGCGCGCGGCGCGACGCTGCGGTTTCTGCACGCATGGGTGCTGCTCTCACCAGAAACGGGGTCGCAGCAGCCGGAGGGGGACCGCAACTACTGGCCCAAACGGATCGTGTCCGACGCATGCGACACAATCATGGAGCGCTTCCCCGACCTGCCGGTCTACGAGGACCTGGTCGCCACTGAGCCGGTGGACGCCCTGCTGGAAGCGGCCACAGAGTCACAGACGCTGGTCCTCGGTTCCCGCGCACTGAGTTCGCTGACCGGGTATTTCCTCGGCGACATCGGCATGCAGGTCCTTGCGCGGGCCGCGGTTCCGACGGTCCTCGTAAGGGCCAGGAAGGACGCGGCGCCGATCACGGAGGAAGGTGATGTGGTGCTGGGGCTGGGCCTGCGCCATCCGTGCGACAAACTCATCGAGTACGCCTTCGGCGCGGCGATCCGACGAGGCGCCACCCTGCGTGCAGTGCACGGCAGGAGCCTGCCGCCCTCGGCCTACAACCGGGGCGGACCCGCCCCCTACCTTTCACGCGAACTGACTCGCGAGGCGCAACAGGACCTCACCAGGACGCTGAGCCCTTGGCGCGACCGGTTCCCCGACGTGAGGGTCGTGGAGAGTGTCCGGATGGAGAGCCCGGGGCGCGCCGTCGTGCGCGACATCGCCGGTACCGGACTGCTCGTCGTCGGCCGCCGGGAGAAGCGTCCAGCGCTTTCCCCCCGTATCGGTCATGTGCTGTCGGCGGCCGTGCACCACGCTCCGTGTCCCGTTGCCGTAGTCCCCCACTGCTGACATTGCCGGAGATGCGCCCCAGGCCGAGTGATGTGTGCGATGGCCGGCCAGAGCGCGGAGCTTGCAGCACCAGTTCGCCGCAACAAGGCTCCCCGACCGGTCCAGTCCCCTCGACGCGAATCGTCCCGGTGCAGCACGACTCAACGCCCGCCACCACTGTCAGGAGGGACGCGCCATGAAGGCACAGGTCTTTCACGGACCCGGACAGGTCTCATGGGACGAGGTTCCGGATCCCGGTATCAAGGACGCGGCCGACGCGATCGTCCGCGTCGACGCCGTCACGATCTGCGGCACCGATCTGCACATCCTCAAGGAAAATGTCCCGGAAGTCGCGGCGGGGACGGTCCTGGGCCACGAAGCCGTGGGAGAGATCGTGGAGGTGGGCGGGGATGTGCGGTCCGTACGTCCCGGAGACCGGGTACTGGTCTCCTGCATCAGCGCATGCGGACGATGCAGCTACTGCAGGGAGTCCCGGTACGGCCAGTGTCTGGGGGCGGGGGCTGGGTGCTGGGGCACCTGATCGACGGAACCCAGGCCGATTACGTGCGCGTTCCGTTCGCGGACCTCTCCGTCCACCCCCTGCCCGCCGCTCTCGCCGACGAAGACGCGGTACTGCTCGCCGACATCTTCCCCACCGCGTACGAGGTGGGCGTGCTGAACGGGCGCGTCCGACCGGGCGACACCGTGGTCGACGGAGGACCCCGCGCAGTTGGTATCGGATCTGACCGAGGGGTACGGGGCTGATGCGGCCGTGGAGGCCGTGGGCATACCGGAGACCTTCGACCTGTGCACCCGCGTCATACGTCCGGACGGTCACATTGCCAATATCGGGGTGCACGGCAAACCAGCCCTGTTGCACCTGGAAGACCTGTGGATCAAGGATGTGAGGATTACGACGGGCCTGATGGACACCGCCTCGACCCCGATGCTGCTGCGGATGGCGACGGCAGACCGGCTGCCCACCGGCCGACCGGTCACGCACCGCTTCGGACTCGACCGGATGGCAGAGGCATACAGAGTGTTCGCGGGGTCCGCCGACAACGGGGCGCTGAAGGTCGTCCTGGAGAGGGCCATCACCTGAACAGGGCCGTTCCCGTCGGCTACGAAATGCCGCAACGCCGTCCGCCGCTACGGTGGAAAGAGGTAATCCTGCTCGGTGGGGCGCCCGACGGAGGACACGGTGACGGAGGACGGCGGACGTGCGGACAGCGCGCCAAGCGACCCGGACGCGCTGCCGCCGGAGTTGCGGGAGCGCCTGGCCGCCGTTGAGCGGGGCACCAGGGAATCGATGCGAAACCTGCTTGAGGCCGTGTTCTCGGTGAGCCGTGGGCTGGAGCTTCCCCAGGTGTTGCGGCACATCGTGGAAGCGGCGGCGGTGCTGGTCGACGCCGAGTACGGTGCGCTGGGCGTCGTCGGAGAGGACACGAAGCTCGCACGGTTCCTGACCACTGGCGTGAGCCAGGAGCGGGCCACCTCGATCGGGCGACTCCCGTCCGGGCAGGGAATCCTCGGTGAGCTCATCCGGCACCCTCAGTCCCTGCGCCTGTCGGAGCTTTCCGAGCAACCGGCGTCGTGCGGATTCCCGCCGGACCACCCGCCGATGCACTCGTTCCTCGGAGTGCCCATCAGGGTCGGTGAGGAGGTGTACGGCAACCTGTACCTCACCGAGAAACGGGGCGGCGCGGACTTCGACGACAAGGACGAGACCGTACTGCTGACGCTTGCCATGGCGGCGGGAACGGCCATCGAGAACGCGCGACTGTACGAGATGTCCCGGGACCGGCAGCGTTGGCTGAAGGCCAACGCGGAAATCATTTCCGGTCTGCTGTCGGGCTCGGGCGAGGACGAGGTCCTGAGCCTGGTGGTCGACCGCGCGCGCAGTATTCTTTCGGCAGATCTGGGCGCGCTGGCGTTGCCGGCAGAGAGCGGCGCGAGTCTGCGGGTGGCACTGGCCTCCGGCGTCGACGCGGAGTTGCACAACGGGCTGGTTCTGCCCCGTGAGGGCTCCTTCGTCGGCGCGGCGCTTCAGGCCGGTGAACCGATCATCAGCGTGGATGTGGCGCAGGATCCGCGCATCACCGCCGGTCCACCCAGGTGGAAGGGCCTGGAGTCCGCCATCGCGGTGCCCCTGATCACCGGCGACTCGGTGCGAGGTGTCCTGCTGCTGGCACGAAGCCGAGGACGGGAACCCTTCGCCCACTCCGGAACGGGCCCGCTCCTGGCCTTTGCCGGGCAGGCCGCGCTGGCCATGGAGCTGGCTGAGCGGCGACGTGCTGCCGAACAGCTCGCTCTGCTGGAGGACCGGGACCGTATCGCTCGTGACCTGCATGACCTCGCCATCCAGCGGCTTTTCGCGACGGGGATGACCCTGCAGAGCGCCGTACGGTTCGTCGATCACCCGGAGGCACGCGAGCGATTGCTGCGTGCCGTGGACGACCTGGACGAGACCATCAGGATCATCCGTTCGACGATCTTCGGACTCCGGACCCCGGTGACGGAACGTGCCCGCCAGGGGCTGCGGGCACGGATCATGACCGTGGTCGAACAGGCCGCACGAGCCATGGGGTTCACTCCCGCCGTACGAATGGAGGGCCTCATCGACACCGACGTACCGGCGGCGCCCTGCGACCAGGCCGTCGCCGTCCTGAGCGAAGCACTGAGTAATGTCGCGCGGCATGCGCACGCCGACGCCGCCGAGGTCTCTCTCGTGGTCCGTGGCGGTCGGCTGACCCTGACCGTCTCCGACAACGGCACCGGTATCGCACCGGAAAGCCCTCGCAGTGGGCTCGACAACCTCGCCCGGCGAGCAGCGAATCTCGGCGGTGAGCTGACCGTAGGGACACCCGAGCATGGGGGAACCCGGCTCGTGTGGACCGTGCCCCTCGTCCACGGCTGAGCCACCGAGAGGGGTCAGTGGTGTCCGTGCTCAGTGTGGGCGGGGTGTGAGGCGGCTTGGGTGGCAAGCACGGCCGCCTGCACACGCCGTGCGACGCCGAGCTTGGCCAGCAGACGCGAGATGTGGTTCTTGACGGTCTTCTCCGACAGGTAAAGACGCTTGCCGATCTCCTGATTGGTCAGTCCTTCCCCGATAAGGGCGAGGATCTCCCTCTCCCTCGGCGACAACTGGGACACCGCGTCCGCCTCGGGATCCGTGTCGTCCTGTTCGCCGCGCAGGCTGCTCATCAACCGGGTCGTGGTCGCCGGGTCGAGCATGGACTGTCCTGAGGCCACCGTCCTCACGGCCGCGACGAGGTCCGCACCCTTGATGTCCTTGAGTACGTAACCGGCGGCCCCGGCCATGATCGCGTCGATCAGCGCGTCGTCGTCGTCGAACGAGGTAAGCATCAGACACGCGAGCTCCGGCATAAGCGAGCGCAGCTCCCGGCAGACCGTGATCCCGTCGCCGTCCGGCAGCCGGACGTCGAGCACGGCCACGTCCGGATGCAGCGCCGGACCCCGGGCGAGAGCGTGATCGACCGTGGCCGCGTCGCCCACGATGTCGATGTCGGGCTCCGCGTCGAGCAGATCGCGCAATCCGCGCCGGACGACCTCGTGATCGTCGAGGAGGAAGACCCTGATCGGGCTCTGCGGTGAGAACCGCCGTACGTCACCCATGCCTCTCCTAGGACGCTCTTGGACCGGCAACCGGCCCTCTCCCCCTTCATCGTCGCCCCAGTCGGGCAGGCGGGCCAGTGCCGGACGGCCCGCCCTGCCCGAACCGGTCGGCCCGCCGGCTCTCCTCTAAGCTTAAGATTTAACCTTTGC
>NZ_JAFMPZ010000619.1 GCF_017353455.1 Streptomyces laculatispora | reverse complement strand
GCGCGAGCGGTCCCTCGTCGGCCCGCTCGCGCTGCGCACCCTGGAGGCGCTGGCCTTCGACTGCTTCGTCCTGTCCATCGGCGGGGTGCACGCCGAGTACGGGTGGTCGGAGTTCTCGCTGGACGACGCGGCGGTCAAGCAGGCCGCGCTGACGGGAGCGACCCGGACGATCGCGGTGGCGGACGCGACCAAGCTCGGGGTACGCGCGTTCAGCCAGGTCGCCCCGCTGGGCGAGGTCGACGACTTCGTCACAGACGCCGCCGCCGAGGACTCCGCCACCCACCCGGGCGGCCCTCAGACCCTCACGGCCCTGCGCGATGCGGGCGTCCGCATCACCCTGGCCTGAACCCGGCCCGGCCCGACCCGCCCGAACCCGGTCCCACTGCGAGGAGCACCTGCCATGACCGCCATCCCGCGCCCCCTGATGATCCTGGTCGCCGGCCCCTACCGGTCGGGGACCGGCGACGACCCGGCCAAGCTCGACGCCCATGTGCGCGCGATGAACCGGACCGCACTGACACTCTTCCGCGCCGGTCACCTGCCGCTCACCGGTGAGGCCCTGGCCCTTCCCCTGGTGGAGGCCGCGGGCAGCACGGGGCCGGGCGACCCGGTCTTCCAGGAGATCTTCCACCCCGTCGCCGAACGCCTGCTGGCGCGCTGCGACGCCGTACTGCGCATCGGGGGCCCCTCGGACGGCGCGGACCGGATGGTGGCGACGGCCCGGGAGCTGGGCCTGGACGTCTACAGCGGCCTCGACGACATCCCGGCCGCCCGGTGACCGCCGGCCTGGACACCCCGGACCGGCGCGGGCGCACCGGCCTGGACCGGCACGGCCGGGACCTGACCGGCAATCCCCGGGTGCGCGTCAGGGATGTGGAGGTGCTCTCCTGCGACTGGTACGTCCTGCGCCGGACGACCTTCGACTACCAGCACAGCGACGGGCACTGGAGCCGGGAGCAGCGCGAGACGTACGACCGGGGCGACGGCGCCACGATCCTGCTCCACAACACCGAACGCCGCACCGTGCTGCTGACCCGGCAGTTCCGTCTGCCCGCGTACGTGAACGGGCACCCCGACGGGATGCTGATCGAGGCCGCCGCCGGGCTGCTGGACGGTGACGCCCCGGAGGAGGCCATCCGCAGGGAGGCGGCCGAGGAGACCGGGTACGTCATCGGTGTCCCCGAGCCGGTGTTCACCGTCTACATGAGCCCGGGGTCGGTCACCGAACGCCTGCACTTCTACGCCGCTCCGTACGATCCCGTGTCCGCGGTGGCCGACGAGTACGGGCACGGGGTCGCCGAGGAGGGTGAGGACATCGCGACCGTGGAACTCCCCTTCGACGAGGCGCTCGCGATGATCCGCAGCGGGGACATCGCCGATGCCAAAACCATCATGCTGCTCCAGTGGGCGGCCCTGGACGGACCGTACGGGCACCCCGGTCCGCCCTCTTCGCCTGTCCCGTAAGCGGATTGAGTCCGCGCCACCACCGTCCGCCCCTGCTCGCGCAGGAGGGCCGCGACGCCGTCACCACCCGCGCGGTCGCGGTCACCGCGGTGCAGCCACCGGCCGTCTACCGCATGTCCGGCGACAAGGGCGGGCTGCTCGACGTACGTCACCCGCCCTCAACGACACGTCCGGGTGGGGGACATGAGATCCACGCGCCCGGACGAATACCCATGTGCGGGCTGCGTCAGCCGCGCCCGCCGTTGTCACGCTCGAAGGCGGCGAAGGCCGCCTCCTGGCGCCACTGTGTCGCCGCCTTCGGGCTGGCGGCGAGATAGCGGGAGCAGCGCGGGCTCGGCCGCCCGGCGCCGGGCCGGTCGCTGCGGCAGGCGGGGACCAGCTGGTAGCCGGAGGGGGCGGAGCCGGCGGCCCACAGGCTGCGGCCGTCGCGGAACGCGTACTCCAGCGAGGCGCGGGCCAGGTCCTTCAGCTCGGTATAGCTGAGGCCGTAGGTCTTGGCGGCGTACTGGTACTCGTGGCTGATGTTGATCCGCGAGACCCCCGGGTCGTCGGTGGCCAGGACCACCGGGACGCCGTAGCGACGGTAGGCGTTGAACGGGTGGTCGTTGCCCGCGATGCCGAGGATCTGCTTGTTGCTGGAGAAGGGCACCTCGACCGCGACCTTGCGCTGCGCCATCGTCCGGGCGAGCTGCCGCCAGTCGTCCTCGTGGACCAGGTCCACACCGTGTCCGATGCGCTCGGAACCGGCGACGAGTACGGCCTCGCGGATGTGGAAGGTCAGGTCCTCGGGCTTGACCAGGCCAGGGGCCAGCTCACCGGCGTGCAGGGTGAGGTGGGAGCCCGGGTACTGGCCGTGCAGGTACTTCAGCATCCGCATCTGGAGCCGGTAGTTGGCCAGCGCGCTCTCCCCGTCCTCGGGCTGTACGAGGTTGACCGCGACGAACCTCGGGTCGCGCTCCGCCAGCCTCATCCCGACCGCGATCTGGGTGAACACCCGTGCCGGAGTGCTGCCCCGGGAGACCTGGGAGATCCACCTGACGGGCAGTCGGCAGCCCGGATCGGGGCGCGCGGTGTCGCAGTGCGCGGTCGCCCGGAACTGGACGTCGGCGGCATCGGCCTCCTCGACCGCCTCGTCGACGAC
>NZ_JAFMPZ010000338.1 GCF_017353455.1 Streptomyces laculatispora | reverse complement strand
CCCGACCACCGCGCCGGGACTCCGCCATGCCCAGGCAACAAACTCACCTCGCTCCCCCGACAGTTGGTGGTCAGCGAAGCCGTCTCACCTCAATCGAAACGCCGAGGCTAGTCCTCCTCGACCGCGACGGCCTGCACGGGGCAGGACCGCACCGCCTCGAGAACCAGAGGCTGTCCCGCCCCGCTCTCCTGCCCGGGCAGGACCTCGCTCAGGCCGTCGTCGTCCTGCGTGAAGACGCCGGGCACGGTGAGCACACACATGCCCGCGCCCACGCAACGGTCCTTGTCGACGTGAATCCGCACACTCATCTCCTACCAACCCACCGGGAGCCGGATCATTCCCTGCAGCGTGGTGCCGGGTTTGAAGGGGATCTCCGACACGGGCGCCGCAAGCTTCAGACCGGGCAGCCGGTCGAACAGGGTGCGCAGCCCGATCTCGATCTCCGCACGGGCCAGGTTCTGCCCCAGGCACTGATGAATACCGAAGCCGAAAGCGAGGTGATGGCGGTCCTCGCGGTGCCAGTCCAGTTCGTCGGCCACACCGTGCTGCGCGGGGTCGCGGTTGATCAGGGACGTCGACATCATGACGCCGTCGCCCGCGCGGATCGTGTGATCCCCGTACTCGATGTCCCCCGTCGCCACCCGCATTCCGCCCTCGGCCACGGAGAGGAAGCGCAGCAGTTCCTCGACGGCCGCAGGCATCAGGTCCGGGTCCGCTCGCAGTTCGGCGAGGTGCTGAGGGTGCTCGATCAGCGTGAACGCGCCGAGGGAGATCATGTTGGTGGTGGTCTCGTGGCCCGCGACGACCAGCAGCGCCGCGAGCGCCATCAACTCGTCGCGCCGGATGTCCCCCCGGGCATACGGCTCGTGGATCAGCTCGTCGAGCAGGGCGTCCCCGGGCTCATGCTGCTTGCACTCGATCAACGCGCCCAGGTAGGCGTCGAGTTGCTCCCCGGCTCGCTGAGTGTCCTCGACGGTCGGCCCGCCCAGGAGCCGTCGCGACTGCTCCTCGAAGAACTCGTGGTCGTCGTAGGGCACACCGAGCATCAGGCACATCACCTGAGACGACAGGGGCAGCGCGAACGCGCTCACCAACTCGGCCGGCGGCCCCTGCGCAATGATGTCGTCGACCAGCCGGTCGGCGATCTCCTGGATGCGCGGGCGCAGCGCGGAGATGCGTTTGGCCGTGAAAGTGGGGATCACTGTCCGGCGCAGCGCCTTGTGCTCGGGGTCGTCCATGCCGAGCAGCGAGAGGCGGCGGCCGCGGACGCGGTTCTTGAAGCCCTCCGTCGGCGACGGGAACGCCTCGTTGTCCTGGTCCGCGGACAGGCGCGGGTCGCTGAGGAGGTCGCGGGCCGCGCCGAACCCCGTGACGAGCCACACGGCGCGGCCGTCGTAGAGCCTGACCCGGGTCAGCGGCCGGTCCGCACGCAGCGGGTCGTATCCTGCCGGCGGGTGGTACGGGCACGTACGGTCCTGGGGGAAGGGGACCAGTTGCCGCATCACAGCTTCTTCCGTCATGGATGCCTCGCATCTGTAGCGACAGGTGAACGAACCTGATCAGACGGTCCGCCGCCGGCCCGGCCAGGGGGCACGGCGCATGCGGCCGACGTCACCATAGACATGAGAGCCGACCGCCGCGCACACCGCGCGACCGCGGGGATTCCGCGCTTGCACACCCTCGGGGGCACCGGACACCGGGACCCAGCAGGCAGCTTCGCGGCCCGGGCGCCGCGGCGCTCGGGCGCACGTCCACCGGGCTTCCACGACGGCTCCAGGCGATCAGTCGAAATCGCCGGGCTGGTAGTCGCCGCCGGGAGTGCGGTTGATGACGCCGAAGCGGTTGGAGGAGTTGATGAAGGAGATGAAGCACACCAGGGCCGACAGTTGTTCCTCGTCGTAGTGCTTGGTGGCCTCGGTCCAGGCCTCGTCCGTGATGCCGCCGGCTCCGTCGGCGATCCGGGTGCCCTGCTCCGTCAGCTCGAGTGCGGCACGCTCTGCGTCCGTGAAGACATTGGACTCGCGCCAGGCCGCGACCAGGTTGACCCGTGTCGCGGACTCCCCCGCGTGTGCGAGGTCCTTGGAATGCGCGTCCGTGCAGTAGCCGCAGCCGTTGATCTGGCTGGCCCGCAGCATCACCAGGTCCTGGGTCGACTTCGGCAGCGCCGACTCCTTGATGAGGGTGCGGCTCGCCGAGGCGAAGTACTTCAGTGCCTTGGCGACGACGGGGCTGCCGAAAAGGTTCAGACGGGGTTCCATGGCGGTCTCCTGGGGTGGTGGTCGGTGCGTATGTCCTGAAGACACCGCACGGCGCGGGACTGTGACATGGATACGCACGGCAGGCGGCCGCCGGCCTTGCCCTTGAGAGGGACTCCAGCCGGATTCGAGACCGGCTAGCGGCGCGTTGACACCGCACGGCGGGACCGCCTCCAATGTCGCTCGGAAGCGGATCCGCTGTTGCAGACGCCGTCAGGAGGTGCCCGTTGTCTTTGGCCGAGCAGGTGACGTACCGGGCGGGCGGTCCCGGCAGGATCGCGTCACCGGTGCGGTGGATCGAATCGCATCCGGTCACCCGCGTACGCGTCGATTCGCTCGTGCTGGACGGCTCCCCCCGGCTGTCCGGCCCGGACCAGGCCCACGTGCGCATGCTCGCCGAGACCAAGAACGCTCTGCCGCCGATCACCGTGCACCGCCCGACCCTGCGCGTCATCGACGGTGTCCACCGGGTCCACGCGGCCCGGCTCAACGGGCGCGGCGAGGTCCCGGCGAGGCTGCTCGACTGCGACCGGGCCACCGCCTTCGTGCTGGCCGTCGAGGCGAACGTCGCCCACGGCCTGCCGTTGACGCGCGCCGATCGCACCGCCGCTGCCGCCCGCATCATCGAGGCGTTCCCGCAGTGGTCCGACCGCGCGGTGGCGGCGGCCGTGGGGATCTCCGACAAGACGGTCTCCCGCCTGCGGACCCGGTCGGGCGCCGGGCGCGTGGTCCAGACCGGCACCCGGCTCGGCCAGGACGGCCGGGTACGGCCCCTCGACAGCGGCCGCCGCCGGCGCCGCGCCGCCGCCCTCCTGCGCGAGGCACCGGACGCGGGCCTGCGCGAGGTGGCCCGCGCCACCGGGCTCTCCCCGGCCACGGTGCGGGACGTACGGCGTCGGATCGACCGCGGCGAGGACCCCGTCCCCGGCCGCTACCGCGAGGTCCGGCCCGCCCTCCTCACTCCCGTCGGCCCGGACCGCCGGCGCCCCGCGGCCGCGCCCGCCGACGGTGAGCGCGAGGCCGTCGTGGTGGACCGGAACAGGCTGCTCGCCAAGCTCAACGAGGACCCTTCGCTGCGGCTCAGCGAGAGCGGCCGACGCGCTCTGCGCTGGCTGCGCCACTACTCCGTCACCGGCCAGGACATCGAGACGCTCGCCCACGGACTGCCCTGCCACTGGGCCCCCGAGGTCGCCGACCTGGCCCGCAGCTGCGCGGCCGCGTGGAGCGAGCTGGCCGAACTGCTCCAGGAGCGCGCCCAGTAGCGCCCCGCTCATCGCCCCGCCGACCAGAACCGACGCACCCCAGGAGGCCTTCCGTGTCCGAGCATGCCGAGTCGCCCGGTATCCCCGCCAGAGCCGAGAGCGGCAGCGGCACCGGCGTCTGGTTCATCGGAGCCCGCGGCTCCGTCGCCACCACCGCGGTCGCCGGGTGCGCCGCGCTCGCAGCGGGCCTGTACGGGCCGACGGGCATGGTCACCGAGTCGCCGGCGTTCGCCGCCGCCTCGCTGCCCGCGCTGTCCGGCCTCGTCTTCGGCGGCCATGACACAGTCAACTGGCCGCTGCCCAAGCGCGCCGAGGCCCTCGCGGAGCAGGGCGTCCTGCCGCACGGGCTGGTGCGCGCCGTCCACCGTGAACTGGCCGCAGTCGAACGGGAGATACGCACCGGCGGACCGATGGCCGGCGACCCACGCGGCGACGAGGAGCTGATCACGGCGTTCGCCGCCGATATCGAGGGCTTCACCCGGCGGGGCGGCCTCGCCCGTACCGTCGTCGTGAACGTCGCCTCCACCGAACCCGCCCCCGTCGCGGGCGCGGACCGGCTGCCCGCCAGCTCGCTGTACGCGGCGGCCGCCCTGCGTGCGGGGTGCGCGTACGTGAACTTCACACCGTCCACCGGGATACGCCATCCGGCCCTCGCCGAAGCAGCCGCGGCAGCCGGGGTGCCGTACGCGGGCCGGGACGGCAAGACCGGGCAGACCTTGCTGCGCGCGGTCCTGGCGCCCATGTTCCGCCAGCGCGCCCTGGACGTACGGGCCTGGTCCGGCACCAATCTGCTCGGCGGCGGCGACGGCGCCGCGCTCGCCGACTCCGCGGCGGCCGCGGCGAAGAACGCGGGGAAGAACCGGGTCCTCGAGGACAACCTCGGCGCCCTGCCCGAGGGTGAGGTGCACATCGACGACGTACCCGCGCTCGGCGAATGGAAGACGGCCTGGGACCACGTCGCCTTCGAGGGCTTTCTCGGCTCCCGGATGATCCTTCAGACCATCTGGCAGGGCTGCGACTCGGCGCTGGCCGCGCCGCTGGTACTGGACCTGGCCAGGCTCGCCGCGCGCGCCCACGAGGCGGGCATCACCGGGAGCCTTCCCTCGCTCGGCTTCTACTTCAAGGACCCGGACGGCACCTCGGCCGCCCTCGCCGAGCAGTACGACGAGCTCCTCGCGTTCGCCGCGACGCTGGGAGAGCCCCGGTGAGCACCCCCCGCGACTGGGCCGAACTACTGCGCGTCTCGGCCCTGTTCAGCGTCCCGGGCGACGTGCTCGCCGGGGCCGCCGCGAGCGGCGCGCGCCCCGGGGCCCGTACCGCCCTGGCCACCGGTGCCTCGCTGTGCCTGTACGAGGCGGGCATGGCGCTCAACGACTGGGCCGACCGGGACGAGGACGCCGTGGAGCGCCCGCACCGGCCCCTGCCCTCGGGCCGGATCGCTCCTGCCCGGGCACTGACGGCGGCGGCCGGTCTGACCGTCGCCGGGGTGGGCCTGGCACTGGCCGCGGGCCGCCCCGCCGCGCTGGCCGCGACCGCTCTCGCCGGCACCGTGTGGGCGTACGACCTGCGCCTGAAGCACACGCCCGCGGGCCCGGCCGCGATGGCCGCCGCCCGTGGTCTCGACCTGCTGCTCGGGGCCGTGGCGAGCGCCGGCCCACGGGCAGACGTGGGGAGTCCGGCCCGTGCCGCGCGCCGTGCCCTGGTGCCCGCCGCCGTGCTCGGCGCGCACACCTATGTGCTCACCACGGTCTCCCGCAACGAGACCCGGGGCGGCTCGACGGGCGCACCGCTGGCCGCGCTGGGCGCGACGGCCGCGCTCGGCACCCTGACCGGCTCCGGGCGGTGCGCGGACGAACGGCCGCGGGCGTACGCCAGGGCCGCCCTCACCGGCGCCTATGTGGCGACGGCCGCGGTCCCGTATCTTCACGCGGCGCTCAACCCCTCGCCGCCGCTGACCCAGAAGGCCGTCAGCGGCGGGATCCGCGCGATGATCCCGCTCCAGGCGGCCCTCACGGCCCGCTCCGGCGCGCTCACCTCCGCCGCGCTGCTCGCCGGACTCGTCCCGGTGGCCCGTCGGCTGGCCCGGAAGGTGAGCCCCACATGAGCGTCCGTCTCGGCTACGGCACCAACGGCCTGACCGATCTGCGCCTGGAGGACGCCCTCAGTGTCCTCGCCGAGCTCGGTTACGACGGGGTGGGTCTGACCCTCGACCACATGCACCTCGACCCGTTCGGTCCCGATCTCGCCGGCCGGGTCGCCCGGATCGCCGCGCTGCTGGACAGACTCGGCCTGTCCGTCACCGTCGAGACCGGTGCCCGTTACGTACTCGACCCGCGCCGCAAGCACGCCCCGAGCCTGCTCGAACCGGAGCCGGAGGCCCGGTCGGCACGGATCGACCTGCTGGTCACCGCGGTGCGGGTGGCCGCCGATCTCGGCGCGCACGCGGTGCACTGCTTCAGCGGCGTACCCTCCGTCGCCACCGCGGAGAGGGCCGCCTGGGACATGCTCAGTGACTCCCTGGGGCCCGTCCTGGACGCCGCGGAGCGGGCCGGTGTGCCGCTCGCACTCGAGCCGGAGCCCGGTCATCTCGTCGAGTCCCTCGCCGACTTCCACCGGCTGCGCGCCCGGTTGGACGACCACCCGCAGCTCGGCCTCACCCTCGACATCGGTCACTGCCAGTGCCTGGAGCCGCTGCCGCCGGACCAGTGCGTGAGCGCCGCGGGTCCCTGGCTGCGGCATGTGCAGATCGAGGACATGCGGCGCGGTGTGCACGAGCATCTGCCCTTCGGGGAAGGTGAGATCGACTTCCCACCGGTGCTGGCCGCGCTCGATGCCACCGGCTACCAGGGCCTCACCGTGGTCGAACTGCCCCGTCACTCACACGCCGGGCCCGACCTGGCGCGCTCCTCCATGAAGTTCCTGCGCGCGCGGCTCGCGGCGCTCCCGGCCGCCGCGCCGGCGGCCCCGTCCACTTAGGGATACCGATATGCCGATCACGCGTGAGGAACTGCCGGTGAGCCTCGGCCCCAGCGGCGCCGCCTGGATCGAGGACGCGCTCGCCGATGCCCGGGAGGCCGCCCGCACCACCCTGGACGCCGTGCCACGTCACGGTGTGCCGAAGTGGGAGCTGCGCTTCGCGGCGGCCGGCCGCGAGTGCGGCTCATCGGAGTCGGCACAGGTGGCCCGGGTGCTGCTGCTGCGCACGGCCCGCCCCGATGCGGCCGCAGTGCGCAGGCTCTACGAGCGGGGTACCGGCGCCGAGCGCCGCGCCGTCCTGCTGGCCCTGCCGCATCTGGGGCTCACCCCGGAGGAGGGGGTGGCGCTGGTCGAGGACGCACTGCGCGCCAACGACACCGGGCTCGTGGCCGCCGCCGTCGGACCCTTCGCCGCGGCACATCTGGACGCCCACGCCTGGCGCCACGCCGTCCTCAAGTGCCTGTTCACCGGGGTGCCCCTGGCCGCCGTCGCGGGGCTCGCGGACCGGGCCCGCGGGGACCGCGAACTCGCCCGCATGCTGGGTGACTTCGCCGCGGAGCGAACTGCCGCGGAGAGAGCCGTCCCCTCGGACCTCGACCACGCACTGGCTCTGACCACCAAGGAAGTCTGATGCGCATCTTCGACCCGCACATCCACATGACCTCGCGCACCACCGACGACTACGAGGCGATGTACGCGGCCGGGGTGCGCGCCCTGGTCGAACCCGCTTTCTGGCTCGGCCAGCCGCGCACCTCGCCGCAGAGCTTCTTCGACTACTTCGACGCGCTGCTCGGCTGGGAGCCGTTCCGGGCCGCGCAGTACGGGATCGCGCACCACTGCACGATCGCCCTCAACCCCAAGGAGGCGAACGATCCGCGCTGCACTCCGGTCCTCGGTGAACTGCCGCGTTATCTGGTCAAGGACGGGGTCGTCGCCGTCGGTGAGATCGGCTACGACTCGATGACTCCCGCCGAGGACACCGCGCTGGCCGCGCAGCTGGAACTGGCCGCCGGGCATTCCCTGCCCGCGCTGGTGCACACCCCGCACCGCGACAAGCTCGTGGGGCTGCGCCGCACCCTGGACGTGGTGGCCGAGTCGAAGCTGCCCACGGACCGGGTGCTGCTCGACCACCTCAACGAGACCACGGTCGAGGAGGCCAGGGACAGCGGGGCATGGCTCGGCTTCTCCGTCTACCCGGACACCAAGATGGACGAGCGCCGCATGGTCGACGTCCTGCGGAAGTACGGGCTCGGCCAGGTGCTGGTCAACTCGGCCGCCGACTGGGGCAGAAGTGATCCGCTCAAGACCCGCAAGGTGGGTGAGGCGATGCTCGCCGCGGGGTTCAGTGACGACGACGTGGACCAGGTCCTGTGGCGCAACCCCGTTGCGTTCTACGGACTGAGCGGCCGCCTCGTCCTCGACCGCGCCCAGCCCGAGCCCCTCTACGAGGGAAACTCAGTCGCGCGCGGGGGCGAATGAGCCGTGCGTTTCAAGCATCCCGACGGCTCGGTCCTGCACCTCGCGTACTGCACCAACGTCCATCCGGCCGAGACTCTCGACGGTGTCGTCGCCCAGTTGGCCGCGTACTGCGAACCAGTCCGCCGGAACCTGGGCGTCGAGCGCCTGGGCATCGGTCTGTGGCTGGCCCGCGACGTGGTGCACGCCCTGAACGCCGACGAGGCCGCGCCGTCACGGCTGCGCAGCGAGCTGGAACGGCGCGGCCTCGAGGTCGTCACCCTCAACGGATTCCCCTATGAGGGGTTCGGCGGCAAGACGGTCAAGTACCGCGTGTACAAGCCGGACTGGACCGATCCCGCGCGTCTGGAGTACACCAGCGACCTCGCCCGTCTCCTCACCCGGCTGCTGCCGCCGGATGTCGCAGAGGGCACCGTCTCCACGCTGCCGCTGGCCTGGCGGACAGGATTCGACGCGGCCGCGGCCGCCTCGGCACACACCGCGCTCACCGAACTGGCGCGCCGCCTCGACTGGCTGGAGTCGGAGACCGGCCGCTCGATCAGGGTCGCCCTGGAGCCCGAGCCGGGTTGTGCCGTCGAGACCACCGCCGACGCGCTGGAGCCGCTCGCCGCCCTGCCGGGCCACCGCATCGGACTGTGCCTGGACACGTGCCATCTCGCGACGAGCTTCGAGGAGCCCACCGCGGCTCTGGCCGCTCTGGAACGGGCCGGCATCACCGTGCCCAAGGTGCAGCTCTCCGCCGCCCTGCACGCCGAGAATCCCCGGGACCCGGGGGTCCGTGCCGCACTCGCCGCCTTCGACGAACCGCGGTTCCTGCACCAGACGCGCGCCCGCACGGGCCAGGGCCTTCACGGGACCGACGACCTCGGCCCGGCGCTGGTCCGCGGTGCGCTGCCGGACGGTGTGCCCTGGCGCGCCCACTTCCACGTACCGCTGCACACCCCGCCCGCGCCGCCGCTGACGTCCACGCTGGACGTGCTGAGTGAGACGCTCGCGGCGCTGGTCGGCGGGGCGACGGCGCACAGCCGTCACTTCGAGGTCGAGACGTACACCTGGCAGGCCCTGCCGGCCGAACTGCGGCCCCGGACCCGCGCCCAGCTCGCCGACGGCATCGCCGCCGAACTCACCCTCGCCCGCGACCTCCTGGTCGACCTCGGCCTCAAGGAGCTGCCATGACCACCGCAGGGACGACCGCCGGGACGGACGGCTCACCCACCCCGCTGCTGGTCCTCGACGTCGTCGGGCTCACCCCCCGCCTCCTGGACCACATGCCGCACCTCAAGGCCCTCGGACGGACCGGCACCCACGCCCCGCTCGGCACCGTGCTCCCCGCCGTGACGTGCGCCGCCCAGTCCACCTTCCTCACCGGCACCACCCCCGCCGAACACGGCATCGTCGCCAACGGCTGGTACTTCCGCGAACTCGGCGACGTCCTCCTGTGGCGTCAGCACAACGGGCTGGTCGAGGGCGACAAGCTCTGGGACGCGGCCCGCCGCGCCCACCCCGGCTACACCGTCGCCAACATCTGCTGGTGGTACGCGATGGGCGCCGACACCGACTTCACCGTCACCCCCCGCCCCGTCTACTACGCCGACGGCCGCAAGGAACCCGACTGCTACACCCGCCCGCCGGCCCTCCACGACGAACTCAGCGCGAAACTCGGCACTTTCCCCCTCTTCCACTTCTGGGGCCCGGGCGCCGACCTCGTCTCCTCGCAGTGGATCATCGACGCGACCCGGCACATCCTCGACACCCGCCACCCCGACCTCGCCCTCTGCTACCTCCCGCACCTCGACTACGACCTCCAGCGCTACGGCCCCGACGACCCGCGCGCCTTCAAGGCCGCGGCCGACCTCGACCGTGCCGTCGCCCCGCTCCTGGACGACGCCCGCCGCGAGGGCCGCACCGTCGTGGCCCTGTCCGAGTACGGCATCACCCGGGTGGAGCGGCCCGTCGACATCAACCGCGCGCTGCGCCGCGCCGGCCTCCTGGAAGTGCACACCCAGGACGGCATGGAGTACCTGGACCCGATGACCTCCCGGGCCTTCGCCGTCGCCGACCACCAGATCGCGCACATCTACGTACGCCGCCCCGAGGACCTCGAAGCGGCCCGCGAAGCGCTGGCGGACCTCCCGGGCATCGAGCAGCTCCTGGACGACGAGGGCAAGAAGGCACACGGACTCGACCATCCGCGCTCCGGCGAACTGGTCGCCGTCGCGGACCCGGACGCCTGGTTCACGTACTACTACTGGCTCGACGACGACCGCGCGCCCGACTTCGCCCAGCTCGTCGAGATCCACCGCAAACCCGGCTACGACCCCGTCGAACTCTTCCTGGACCCCCAGGACCCGTACGTCCGGGTCAAGGCGGCCACCGCGGTCGCCCGCAAGAAGCTCGGGATGCGCTACCGCATGGCGGTCGTCCCCCTGGACCCGTCACCTATCCGGGGCAGCCACGGCCGCCTCCCCCTGAGCGACGAAGAAGGTCCGCTCATCCTCTGCTCCACCCCCCACGCGTTCACCGGCCCCGTCCGGGCCACCGAAGTGAAGTCCCTGCTCCTCACGCTTGCCGGCCTCGCATGAGATCGGTCCGTGCACAGCCTTGTGCGCATCTTCGAGAAAGAGAGAGACCGTGACCGAGTACAACGACGAATCCGGAACGGACAGCGCCCTGCGCCGCACCCTCGGCGTCAACCGCCGCCGCTTCCTCAGCACCTGCACCGCCGCTGCGGCAACGGCGATCGCCGCGCCCGTACTCGGCGCATCGCCGGCCTTCGCCCAGCCCGCGTCCCACCAGGGCCACGGCCATGACCACAACCACGGTCACGGCCAAGGCCAGGCTCTGGTCCCGGCGGCGAAGCGAGGGATCATCCTGTACACCGTGCGCGACGCCACGGGCCGCGATCCGCTCAGCACCAGCCTTCCCTCGGGCTTCCGCGACGTGTTCAAGGAGCTCGCCCGCTACGGCTACAAGCAGGTCGAGTTCGCCGGGTTCGGCCAGCACGCCAACGCACCCGGCGGCAACAACCTCGAAACGGTGGCGGGCGCGAAGCTGCTGCGCTCCTGGCTGGACGACTACGGCCTGCGCGCCCAGGGCAACCACGGCTTCATCCCCTCGTCCTGGCCGCTGAGCCAGAGCGATCTGGACCAGTTCAAGCGGAGCCTCGAAATAGCGAACATCCTCGGCATGGACCACATGGGTACCGGTGGTGACCCCACTGGCAGCGCCTACCGTGCCGACTGGGACGTGGCGGCCGACAAGTGGAACGCGATGGGGCAGATCGCCCGTCGTGCGGGGATCAAGCTGTACACCCACAACCACGACGCGGCCTACGGCTTCCTGCTCGACGGCGGCCCGCTGGACGCACAGGGACGGCCCACCCGCAGCTCCGGCATCCGCAAGCTCGAGTACTTCCTCAAGGTCACTGACCCGAAGACCGTATGGCTGGAGATGGACATCTTCTGGGCACACGTCGCCCAGTACAAGTTCCACGGCTACACCGCGCACGACGGATCGCAGCGGGAGAACATCTTCGACCCCGCGGCACTGGTCCGCCGCCACAACAAGCGCTACCCGCTGTTCCACGCCAAGGACGGCGTGGTCAGCACCACCAACGGCGACGGCTACGAGATGGTCCCCTTCGGCACCGGGGTCATCGACTACCGGACCTTCTTCCGCCGCGTCGGGGAGGCGAACCACCGCAACCCGATGGTCGAGCAGGACACCGCACCGAGCTCGACGGACCTCGCGCAGTCCCTGAAGCAGGCGCGGATCAGCTACGAGGGCATGGCAGCGCTGCGCAAGTAGCACCATCGGCGGGCC
>NZ_JAFMPZ010000337.1 GCF_017353455.1 Streptomyces laculatispora | reverse complement strand
CGCGGCCCGGCTCACCCCCGACGTGGAACGCCTGCGGGACCGCCCGGCCCCCGCCAGCGTGGTCGTCGGCGGCACCGACGACCGGGTCGAGCTCCAGTCCCTGGGCACCGGCCGCCGGGCCCGCGGCGCACTCGCCGTCGGCACCGGGTCGGCGCTCGGCACCGCGGAACGGTACGCGGTGCACTCGGCGGTCGCCCTGCTCACCCTCACCACCGCCCGCTCCCGCTCGCTCCAGGGCGCCGAACAGCGGCTCGGCGCCGCGGTGCTGCGCATGCTGCTCGCGGGACAGCCCGACCACGCCCGCGCCGTCGCCGGAGACCTCTACGGCGGACTGCTCGACGCGCCGTTCCGGCTGCTCATCGCCGAAGCCTGCGAACCGTCGACCACGGCGCAGCTGGCCGAGGTGATGGAGACCGCGGCCTCCCGGTCCGGCGAGACCGTGCTGATGGTGCCCGAGGGCGAACGCCTCGTCGTCCTGGCCGCCGACGGCGGCGCCGCGGTCGCCGCCTGCGCGGCCTACGCGCAGGCCCAGGAGGAACGGCCCGCGCACGAACCGGCACCGGACACCGAAGTGGTCGTGGGCCTCTCCGCCCCCGCGGGGCCGATCGCCGTCTCGGCCGCGTACAAGCAGGCCGAGCAGGCCCTTTCGGTGGCCCGCCGACGGGGCAGGGCGCTGGTCGAGCACGAGGAGCTGGCGACCGGTTCGGTGCTCCCGCTGCTCGCCGACGACGCGGTGCGCGCCTTCGCGGACGCCATGCTCCGCGCCCTGTACGAACACGACACCAAGGGCCGCGGCGACCTGGTCGCCTCCCTGCGGGCCTGGCTCTCCCACCACGGCCAGTGGGACGCCGCCGCGGCTGACCTCGGAGTGCACCGGCACACCCTGCGCTACCGGATGCGAAGGGTGGAGGAGATCCTCGGCCGGTCGCTGGACGATCCGGACACCCGGATGGAACTCTGGCTGGCCCTCAAGGTCACCAGCCCCCCGACGGTGTCGTAGGGCACAAGGCCCGGCAGCCGTTCCGCTTCCCTCCTTCCGGACCCGTCTGATCGTTCCGACAAACCGGCGCGCCCCGGAGCACCTCTGCTCCACGCCGGACAAACGCCAGGCGGACCGCACGGCCCTACGGTGGGGACGGAACACCCCACGACATCGAAGGGCCGGAACCTCCATGACCTCCACCCACGCCTTCTGGCTGGCCGGCCGCGAGGCCACCGGCGAGGAAAGCTTCGACGTCACCAACCCCTGGGACGGCCGACTCGTCGGTACCGTCGGCGTGCCCACCGAGGCCCAGGTCGAAGAGGCGGTCGCCGCCGCCCACGCCGTGCGCGACGAGTTCGCCGCGACCCCGGCCCACGTCCGTGCCGCCGCGCTCGACCACGTCGCCCGGCGCCTGACGGAGCGCACCGAGGAGATCGCCCAGCTGATCTCCGCCGAGAACGGCAAGCCCGTCAAGTGGGCGCGCGGCGAGGTCGGCCGCGCCGTCTCGGTGTTCCGGTTCGCCTCCGAGGAGGCCCGCCGCTTCAACGGCGGCGACGCCCAGCGCCTCGACACCGACCCCGGCGGCACCGGCCGTCTCGGCCTGACCCGGCGCTTCCCGCGCGGCACGGTCCTGGGCATCGCACCGTTCAACTTCCCGCTGAACCTGAGCGCCCACAAGGTCGCCCCGGCCATCGCCGTCGGTGCCCCGATCATCCTGAAGCCCGCCCCGGCCACCCCGATCTCGTCGCTGATCCTGGGCGAGCTGCTGGCCGAGACCGACCTGCCCGCCGGTTCCTGGTCCGTGCTGACGGTCCCCAACAACCGGATGCCCGCCCTCGTCCAGGACGAGCGGCTGCCCGTGATCTCGTTCACCGGATCCGCCCCGGTCGGCTACTCGATCATGGACTCGGTGCCGCGCAAGCACTGCACCCTGGAGCTCGGCGGCAACGGCGCGGCGGTCGTCCTCGGCGACTACGCCTCCGAGGCGGACCTGGACTGGGCCGCGACCCGTATCGCGACCTTCTCCAACTACCAGGGCGGCCAGTCCTGCATCTCGGTGCAGCGCGTCATCGCGGACGCCGCGGTCTACGACCGGCTGCTCCCGAAGATCGTCGCGGCCGTGGAGGCACAGGTCACCGGTGACCCGTCCGACGCCGCCACCGACGTCGGCCCGCTGGTCAACGAGGACGCGGCCAAGCGCGTCGAGTCCTGGGTCGACGAGGCCGTACAGGCCGGCGGCACACTGCTCACCGGCGGCAAGCGCGACGGGGCGACCTACGCACCGACCGTCCTCACCGACCTCCCCGACGGCGTCAGCCTCTCCTGCGAGGAGGTCTTCGGACCGGTGCTCTCGGTGCAGAAGGTGGACGGCGAGGCCGAGGCGTTCGCCTCCGTCAACTCCTCCAAGTACGGCCTCCAGGCAGGTGTGTTCACCCACGACCTGCAGACCGCCTTCCGCGCCCACCGCGCGCTGGAGGTCGGCGGCGTGATCATCGGCGACGTCCCCTCGTACCGCGCGGACCAGATGCCGTACGGCGGCACCAAGCAGTCCGGCGTCGGCCGGGAGGGCGTCCGGTACGCGATGGACGACTACACCTACGAGCGGGTCCTGGTCCTCACCGGCCTCGCCCTGTAGCCCCGCCTCCGTCCTCTGCCCGCCCGGACAGCACCGTTCGACCGGCGCGGGACGACCACGCAGCAGCCCCGGCAAGCGAACCGCTTGCCGGGGCTGCTGTCTGCACCGGGCCCCGCCGGACCCCGCCGTGCCCCGGTGATCACGGCGGGGACAGCACGTGGCCGGGCGGACCAGCCGCTGCGGGTGGCCGCCCGGCCTTACCGCGTGGCTACCGGACGTCGTAGGCGCGGGTGACGGTCTGGGTGACCGCGTTGCCCTTGGCGTCGGTGAGGGTGGCCTTCGTCATGACCTGCTTGCCGGCGGCGCCGGTGTGGTCGAGGACGGCCGTCCACTTGCCGTTCCGCTGCTCGGTCGGCGCCTGGGTCCAGGTGGTGCCGCCGTCGTAGGAGTAGGACAGCGAGGCGGCCGTGACCGCGCCCGGGGTGTACCCGGCATGCCCCTCGACCGACAGGCCGACCTTGATGCCGCTCTTCGCCGGCAGCGTGTTCATGCCGTCGACCGGCACGTCGTACCTCGGGAAGAGGATCGGCAGGCCGCGCGAGTAGACGTCCGGCTCCCGGTGGGAGCGGAAGCTCCACACGGTGGTGACGGCGGTGGAGCGCAGCCAGTTGCGGTCCGACGTGTCGATCTTCTGCAGGTTCTGGGTGAGTTCGTACGCGGAGTCCTCGTCCGGTACCTGGAACGCGTCGTAGGGATAGGTGCTGGTGGCGATCTGCTCACCGTTGCGCTTCAGTGCCAGGTTGCCGAGGTCGCCGAACGACCCGCCGTAGGACCAGTGGTCGCCGGAGCCGTCGACCCAGAGCGCGTTCTGGAAGCCGATCAGGTCGCCCTGCCGTTCGGCGGCCAGCACCGGCTTGCCCTCGGCGTCCCGGGGGGCGGCCGGGCTCAGAGGCCCGCCGTACCACTCCTCGGTGCTCCGCTGCCCCGCCCGGTAGATGCGCTCTTGATCACCCATGAACGCGGCGAACGGGAAGCTGGTCATCGCGCCGTGGTACCAGGCGTCCTCGCCGGTCGTGTAGTACGCGGTGCGGGTGGTGGGCACATGCACCTGGCCGAACGGGCTGACGGAGATGTAGGAGCCGGTGCTCCCGGAGGGGCGGATGAACATGGCGTCGATGTAATCGCCTTCCTTGCCCATGGCCTTCCACGTCTCGTCGACCTTGGCCAGCCGCGAGTCCTTCGGCCTGTGGACCTGGTCGGAGTGCAGCGGGCCCCGGGTCGGGAAGGACAGGTTGTAGACGTAGGGCGAGCCGTCCTCGGAGCCGGTCGCACGCCAGGTGGGCCGGAACTCGAAGGTGCCGTCCTTGGCACGTCCGTCGACATCCGCGTAGAACTTCTGGACGGCGCTGCCGGACAGCAGCGATCCGGAGATCAGCCAGGTGTCGTCCCAGGTGCGGGAGTAGCTGAGTACGGTGTTGTCCAGCTTCGAGGGCCGGTCGGTGTGCACGCTCTGCTGGTGGGCCTTGCGGGCGTCGAGGACGACGGTGGTGTCACCGGTGATGTGAAGCTGCGGCTTGGCCAGGTAGCTGACCGACTCGGGCGCGTTGTTCGCGTCGTACGTCGCCACGAAGCTGCTCAGGGAGTAGTCGCCCGGCCGTACGCGGAACGTCTGGTCGGTCGCACCCGAGTTGGTGCGGCGCTCGCCCGTGTTGATGTCGAGGCTGACGAGGTCCAGGGAGGAGGGGCCGGTCGCGGGCTCGCCGTTGCGGTCGATGGCCTTGACCCGGAGCGTGACCGTCTTCGGCTGGACGTAGAGCGTGACGGGAACGGAGATGTGCACGTGACCGCCGGTGGCCATGATGCGGCCGGTGACGGCACCGTACTGGCCGTCCTTCAGCCGGGCGGTGGGGTCGATCTGGAGCGGCACCTGAACGGTGGCGTCCGCGGGGACTCGCACCTTGCCCTGCTTCAGCTTGACGACGCCGGAGGGGACGTCGCTGCCGTCGTTGCCGTGCACACCGCTGACCTTCAGGTTCAGGGTGACGGCGCTGTCGCCGGTGTTGGTGAAGGGCACCTGGACGGTGGTGCGGTCCGAGGTGTCCTGCGGCCAGTTGTAGCTGCCTGCCTGGACGGCGGGAGCGGAGACGACCTTCTGGTTCACCGCTCCGAACACGTCGAGCACGCCGCCGCCGGTCTGGTCGGCGCCGCCGACCTTGCCACCGGTGCGGGCGGAGGAGACCAGCGAGGCCTTGATCTGCTGCGCGGTCCAGTCCGGGTGGGCCTGGCGGACGACGGCCGCGGCGCCCGCGACATGCGGGGTGGCCATCGACGTGCCGGACATCGTCCGGTACGCGTACACACCGCGTCCGCCCGCGCTGGCCGCCGAGATGTCGACGCCGGGGGCGGCGATCTCGGGCTTGAGGGTGTGGGTGACGGCCACGGGACCGCGGCTGGAGAACTGCGCGGTGGTGTCGTCGCGGTCGACGGCTCCGACGGTCAGCACGCCGGGCACGCAGCCGGGCGAGGAGACGGTCTCGGTGTTCGGGCCGGCGTTGCCGGCGGCGATGACGAACAGCGTGTGCGTGTTCTTCGAAAGCTCCGCCGTGGCCTGGGCCATCGGGTCGTTGCAGTCGCCGATCGCGGGGTTGCCGAGGCTCATGGAGACGACGTCGGCCTTCTGGTCGACGGCCCACTGCATGCCCGCGATGATCCAGGAGTCCAGGCCGTAGCCCTGGTCGTTGAGGACCTTGCCGATGAGCAGCGAGGTGCCGGGGGCGACGCCCTTCTTGCGGCCGTCACTGGCCGCTCCGGAGCCGCCGACGGTGGAGGCGGTGTGGGTGCCGTGGCCCACCCGGTCGTCGGTGTTCTTGGAGTCCGTGAAGTTCTCGGACGCGGCGACCCGGTTCACCAGGTCCGGGTGCTCGGCGTCCACGCCCGTGTCCAGCACGGCGACCTTGGTGCCCTTGCCGTCGTACCCGGCCGCCCAGGCCTCCGGCGCGTGCACCTGCGCGGTGGACCGGTCCAGCGTGGCCTCGGCCTTGCCGTCCAGCCACAGCTTCTTCAGCGAGGAGGCGGAACGCGAGTGGGCGTTGGTGATGTCCTGCCAGAAGGCGTCTGCGGTGCCCTTGTCTGCCTTCAGCGCGACGCCGTCCACCGCGGGAAGGCTCAGGACCCGCTCGGAACCGCGAGGGGCCGGCGGCGCGCTCTTGGCGACGTCCACGCTCTCGCCGTAGGTGGCGATGAGCGGCAGCGAGTCGGCGTGTGCGTCGTCGTAGCCCTGACGGATGAGCCCCGTGACGTTGAACAGCTGCTCGTCGACCTTGCCCTCGGCGATCGCCCGGGAGGCGGCCTCGGGGTAGACGTAGAGGTCCTTGCCCATCTGACGGGTCTGGATCATCGGCTGCGTGCCGTCCTCGCGGGGCAGCACCGCCGCGGAGCTGCGACCCGACGGGTCCGTCGTCACCTGCACCCTGTCGCCGGTGACGAGGGTGACCGTCGCCTGCTTGCCGCCCTTTGCCGCGGCGCCGCCGACGATGGGTCGCTTCCCCGGGGCACCGCCCGGCGGCGGATCAGCCGCCCCGGAAGGTGTGACCGCGGTGACGGCCAGGGCGACGGTGGTCGCCGCGCCCAAGGCTAGACGCGTTATGGAACGCATGAATCTCTCCACTTGATAGCATGAACATGCTGTGCTGCCGCTGCAGCCTGGCAGACATGCGGATGGCATAGGGATGCCGTGAGTGACGGATTTCCCGCATGTCGGAATTCCGTCACGCGGCCCGTCCCGCCGCCGCGCTCCTGGCAGGCAGCGGGCTCCGCCCCTCACGTGCCTCCCGGCAGGCCGCTGCCCGGGATCCGGGCGGTAGCCGCCCTCGCAGCGCAACTACCAACAGGCGAAGAGCAGTTGCCCCTCAGGCCGAGGCGGAGGTCAGAGCCAGTCCGCGCGTGCGGCGTGCCACCCCAGCTGCAGGCGCGAGTCCGCTCCGGCAAGGTCCATCAGACGACGGGTCCGTCGCTCCACCGTGCGTATGGAGAGCCCGAGCTGAGAGGCCGCCCGCCGGTCGGAGATCCCGGCCAGCAGCAGGGTGAGGACCTCCAACTCGCCCTCGGTCGGCCGCTGATCGGCCTTCGCCTCCGCGCGCACACCCGTGGTGGTGGCGTACAGCGGCCGGGCCTGGGCCCATTCCTTCTCGAAGAGATGGACCAGGGCCGTCAGCAGTCCGCTGCGGTGCACCACGATGGCGCTCGGCTCACCGCCGGAGTCCGTCATGTCCAAAGGCACCATGGCGCGTTCCCGGTCCGACACGACCATCTTCAGCGGCAACGACTCGACCAGACGGAGCTTGAGGCCGGCCGTGATGGCCGACCTCATGTCCCCTGCCACATCGGGCACGTCGAGGTAGTTCTTGGCAGCCACGACCCGGAAGTCGACTCCGCGGTCCAGCGCGAAACTCTCCGAGGCGTCGGCATCCTCACGCGGCACCGCGATGGTCTCGCCGACGAGGAAGACGAGTAGCTCCCGCTGAGCGCCGCGCTGCAGTTGGTGGAAACGGTGTGCGACCTGCTCCACGCCGACGACCACCTCCATGACGCTGCCCGCGGGGTGTGCGGCGGTGGTGCGGTACTGCTCGGTCAGCATCGAGAACGCGGTCTCGGCCCGGTGCAGGGCGTTGCGCTGCTCGACGAGGAACGGAGCCAGGGCCACCGAGGGGGGTGTGAGCCGGTAGCGGGCGGGTTGAGGACCGGCCTCGCTGCCGGCCGGGTCGGGCGCCCCGCTCCCGGTCTCGGTCTCGGTGGCGATCGCCACCAGGCCGCGTGCCGCCAGGTCGAGCAGGATGCGGGTGGTCTCGGCCTCCTCGAGTCCGGTCTGCCGGACGAGATCCTGCGCCGATGCCGTCGGTCGGGCCAGCAGCGTGGTGTAGATGGCCTCTTCGGCCGGGCCCAATCCCAATGCCTGCAGCATCCGGCTCTCCCTCGGGCGGCCACCGTAGGTGGCCTTGGCGCAGCCCGGGTGGACCGATCGGATTCTTCTCGGCCGAACCCTATCCCGCCGACGTGTCGTCCAACCCTGAGCGGCGGACGCCGCCGAACCGGCCGGGAGTCCGTGAGCGGAACCGGCGCGGCCCTGGCCGCCCCACCGGCGACCCGGGCCGCGCACCCCGCCCGCGGTGCCGGCCGTCGCGCGGGGCACCTTGTCCGGCGGGGCGTGGCTCACCCATGGCCGGGCCTGCCTAACGTACTCAGAGCACACCGTCTGCCCGGGAGGTCCCGTGCCCCAGAAGCATCCGAACAGATTCGCACGCCCCTTCGAGACCGTCGAGCCGCCACGCAATGCCGAAGTGATGATCGGCGTCGTGTCGGTGACCTTCCTGGTGATGCTCCTCGGCGGGCTGTCCGAGTCCTCGGTCTGGCTTCTCGGGCTCCTGGTGTTCCTGCCGGGTGCGGCGTCCGCGCTGTGCACCGTACGCCAGACGATGTACGTTTCCGCATGGACCACGATCGTGGTCGCCGCCACCGTGCTGATCCGGCACGGTGACGGGCGGTCGTGGCTCGACCGGCTCCTCATGATGCTGCTCACCCTCGCCCTGGGCATCGCCTCCGTCTACGCCTGCGGGCGTCGTATCCGGCGCGAAACCGAGATGCTCCGGCTGCGCTCCACCGCCGCGGCGATGCAGCGCCACATCCTGCGTCCGCTGCCCGTGCTCACCGACGACGTCCTGGTCGACGGCGTGTACGAGCCGGTGCAGGAGGACCGGCTCATCGGCGGCGACATCTACGACGTCGTCGTCTCCCCGTGGGGAACCCGCGTGCTGATCGGCGATGTCCAGGGCAAGGGCCTGCCCGCGGTCGGCGCCGCGTTCGCCGTCATCGGCGCCTTCCGTGAGGCGGCCCACCGCGAACCCACCCTGACCGCGCTCGTCGATGCCCTCGACGCCTCGGTCATGCGGCACAACTCCTACGCCGCGCAGACCGGCGACGACGAACGGTTCGTCACGGCGCTCATCGTGAACGTCGACTCGCATAACGAGGTACAGGTCATCAACTGCGGCCACATCGCACCGCAGTTGCTGCAGGACGCCACCGTCATCACGCCGGAACTCAGTTCCGGCGTCCCCCTCGGCCTCGCCGAACTCGCCGCCGAACCCACGACGGTCGACTGGTTCGCCTTCCCGCCCGGCTCGACGCTCATGCTGACCACCGACGGGCTCACCGAGACCCGCGACGCCGACGGCACGTTCTACCCGGTCACCGAACGCCTCACCCAGCGCGCCTCGCTCTCCGCCAGCAAACTGCCGCAGGCCCTCTACGACGACGCGCGCGCCTTCGCCGGCGAGGGCAGCCGGCACGACGACGTCGCGATCCTGTCCGTCCGGCGGTCACCGTACCGCTGAACGCCGAGCCGGCCGGCGGCGGCCTGGTCGGTGAGACCGGCCAGGACCAGGGCCGGCACCCGGGCGTCCATCTCGTCCAGGCCGTCGGGACGCACCTCGCTGACGCCGCCGTCCACCGTGTTGGGGGAGAGAACAGGGCTGCGCCGGCACCAAGGCGCCACGTCTCACCTGTGCCAGTGCGCTGAGCGGCGCCGCGGCGAGCGCGCCGGACATCGCGCGGGAGCTCCGGACGTTCGCGTATTGCGCGAGCGGTGACGGTCACTGGAGTGGCGGGCGACCCGATCGGCGTCCCGAGGATGGTGGCACCGGCAGGAATCGGGTACATACGGACGAGTAGAACGACGAGTGGAACCGGTGGATGCGCGTCGGCGGGCCCCTGTCCGGGCCGTCCGTGAATCTCCCGGAACCACCCTCCCGACGAAGCGGCGAGGTGAGCTCCTCATGTCCGCACCATCCGCACAACGGCCCTCCGCACCACAGCCCACGCCCAAGGTCTCCGAGCGCGAAGCGCGCCAGGTGGCCGAGGACGCGCGTGAACGGGACTGGCACAAACCGAGTTTCGCCAAGGAACTCTTCCTGGGCCGCTTCCGCCTGGACCTGATCCATCCGCACCCGATGCCGGCCGGCGAGGACGTCCGGCGCGGCGAGGAGTTCCTCGCCCGGCTGCGCGAGTTCTGCGTGAGCAGGATCGACGGCGCCCTGATCGAGCGCGAGGCCAGGATTCCCGACGAGGTGGTCAACGGCCTCAAGGAACTCGGCGCGCTGGGTATGAAGATCGACGTGAAGTACGGCGGTCTGGGCCTGACCCAGGTGTACTACAACAAGGCCCTCGCCCTGGTCGGTTCCGCCAGCCCGGCGATCGGCGCCCTGCTCTCCGCCCACCAGTCCATCGGCGTGCCCCAGCCACTGAAGCTCTTCGGCAGCCAGGAGCAGAAGGACACCTTCCTGCCCCGGCTGGCCCGTACCGACATCTCGGCGTTCCTCCTCACCGAACCGGACGTCGGCTCCGACCCGGCGCGCCTCGCCACCTCCGCCGTCCCGGACGGCTCCGACTACGTGCTCGACGGGGTGAAGCTGTGGACGACCAACGGGGTCGTCGCCGACCTGCTCGTCGTCATGGCCCGGGTCCCGGAGTCGGAGGGCCACAAGGGCGGCATCACGGCCTTCGTGGTCGAGGCCGACGCCCCGGGCATCACGGTGGAGAACCGCAACGCCTTCATGGGGCTGCGCGGCCTGGAGAACGGTGTCACCCGGTTCCACCAGGTCCGCGTCCCCGCCGCGAACCGCATCGGACCGGAAGGCGCCGGGCTCAAGATCGCGCTCACCACCCTCAACACCGGGCGGCTCTCGCTGCCCGCCATGTGCGTCGGATCCGGCAAATGGTGCCTGAAGATCGCCCGCGAATGGTCGGCGGTCCGCGAGCAGTGGGGCAGGCCGGTCGCCCGGCACGAGGCGGTCGGCTCGAAGATCTCCTTCATCGCCGCGACCACCTTCGCCCTCGAAGCGGTCGTCGATCTCGCCTCCCAGATGGCCGACGAGGACCGCAACGACATCCGGATCGAAGCCGCGCTCGCCAAGCTGCTGGGCTCCGAAATGGGCTGTCTGATGGCCGACGAACTGGTCCAGATCCGCGGTGGCCGCGGCTTCGAGACGGCGGAGTCCCTCGCCGCCCGCGGTGAACGGGCCGTCCCCGCCGAACAGATGCTCCGGGACATGCGCATCAACCGGATCTTCGAGGGTTCGACGGAGATCATGCACCTGCTGATCGCCCGTGAGGCGGTCGATGCCCATCTGAAGGTCGCCGGGGACATCATCGACCCCGACAAGCCGCTCTCCGCCAAGGCGAAGGCGGGTGCCAACGCGGCCGGCTTCTACGCCCGGTGGCTGCCCAGGCTCGTCGCCGGACCCGGACAGCTCCCGGGGACCTACGGGGAGTTCCACCCCGCGGGTCACGCCGATCTGTCCGGCCATCTGCGCTACGTCGAACGCTCCTCGCGCAAGCTGGCGCGCTCCACCTTCTACGCCATGTCGCGCTGGCAGGGCCGGATGGAGACCAAGCAGGGCTTCCTCGGCCGGATCGTCGACATCGGCGCGGAACTCTTCGCGATGAGCGCGTCCTGCGTCCGGGCCGAACTCCTGCGCACCGACGACGACCACGGCCGCGAGGCGTACCAGCTCGCCGACGCCTTCTGCCACCAGTCCCGCGTCCGGGTCGAGGAACTCTTCACCCGGCTCTGGTCCAACACCGACGACCTGGACCGGCGCGTGGTCGACGGCGTCCTGTCGGGCACGTACACCTGGCTGGAGGAGGGCATCATCGACCCGAGCGGCGAAGGCCCGTGGATCGCCGACGCCACCCCCGGCCCCTCCACCCGGGACAACATGCACCGGCCCATCCGCTGAGCCCCTGACCCCGGACCCGGCGGGGCGCGTCCACTCGCTGGACGCGCCCCGCCGCCGTGCGTGCGGCACGGCAGGATGGGCACCCGTGACCGTCATCCACGTCCCCGGTTCCAAGTCCGTCACCGCGCGCGCCCTCTTCCTGGCCGCCGCCGCGAACGGCACCAGCACGCTCGTACGTCCGCTGTGCTCCGACGACACCGAAGGCTTCGCCGAAGGGCTCACCGGCCTCGGCTACGAGGTGGTGCGGGAGGCGGACCGCTGGCGGATCGCGGGCCGCCCCTCCGGGCCCGCCGCCACCGACGCCGACATCCACTGCCGCGACGGAGCGACCACGGCCCGCTTCCTGCCGACCCTCGCCGCGGCCGGTGCCCGCGGCACCTACCGCTTCGACGCCTCCGCGCAGATGCGCCGCCGCCCCCTCGCCCCGCTCACCGAGGCGCTGCGGACACTCGGCGTCGACCTCCACCACGAGTCGGCCGAGGGCCACCATCCGCTGCGGATCACGGCCGCAGGCATCAGGGGCGGCGAACTGACCCTGGACGCCGGGCAGTCCAGCCAGTACCTCACCGCACTGCTGATGCTTGGACCACTGACCGCCGAGGGGCTCCGGATCACCGTCACGGACCTGGTGTCGGCGCCCTACATCGGGATCACCCTGGCGATGATGCGCAGCTTCGGCGTCCAGGTCACCCGCGGCGGCCCCGGCGACAACGTCTTCACGGTGCCGCCCGGCGGCTACCGGGCCACCACGTACGCCGTCGAGCCGGACGCCTCCACGCCGAGGTGCGCACGAGCGCCGAATCCACCACGGTCCGCTCCACCGGGACGCTCCGCGGCCTCACCGTCAACATGCGCGACATCTCCGACACCATGCCGACGCTGGCGGCGATCGCCCCGCACGCCTCGGGGCCGGTACGCATCGAGGACGTCGGCAACACCCGGGTGAAGGAGTGCGACCGGCTGGAGGCATGCGCCGGGAACCTGCGGCGGATGGGCATCACCGTCGCGACGGGCCCGGACTGGATCGAGATCCGGCCGGGCATCCCGCGGGCAGCGGAGATCGCCACCCACGGCGATCACCGCATCGTCATGTCGTTCGCCGTCGCCGGTCTGCTGACCCCCGGCCTCACCTACGACGACCCCGGCTGCGTACGCAAGACCTTCCCCCGGTTCCACGAGGCCTTCGCCGAGTTCGCGGAGCTCCTGGCCCGGCAGGAGTCCGGGCCAGGAAGTCCCGGGCCCGCGCCGGCGGCCGAGGGATAGGCTCCGGCACCGTGGGCGGGACGGGGGCGACCGGCCCGCCGGCATGCAGCACAATCGAGCGTCGGTCAAGAGCGCGACGCGCAAAGGGAATCCAGCGAATGGGGACAGGCATGTACGGGGCGAGGAACCTGCGGGGACGGCGGCACCGGGTGGCCGTCGCCGCCATCGCGGCCGCGATGGCACTGGGCGTGTCCGCCTGCGGCAGTGACGACGACGGCAAGGGCGGCTCCGCCGGTGCGGAGAAGAACGGCAGGGCCTCGGCCGAGCCCTCCGGAACCCGGGCGCGCGACGAGGCCCGGCTGAAGGCCGCCTCCTTCACCGACGGCGAGAGCGTCGGCACGTACACCGCGTCCGAGTACGCGCTCGGCGGCCCCCTCGGCGACGCCTACACCGCAAAACCGGCCGGATGCCAGCCGCTCGTCAGCCTCGCCGCGGAGGTCAGTGACCCCGACCCCACCGCCCAGGTGCAGCGCAAGGCCGACGTCCCGGACGAGATGCTCGGCGTCACCGTCGACGTCACGCTGCGCGGTTACGGCAACGGCGGGGCGCAGACCGTCATGAAGGCACTCGGCAAGGCCGGCAGGGACTGCGCCGGAGGCTTCACCGAGCAGCGCACCGTCGCCCGCGCGAAGTACCTGAAGGTCGAGCCCGCCAAGGCCCCGGCCTTCGCGTCCGAGGCCGACGAGTCGAAGGCGTACCGCTTCACCATCCTCGACGTGAAGGGGAAGGAGAAGCTGTACGAGTACCTCACCGTCGTCCGCTCCGGCTCCACCACCCTCGCCTTCCGCGCGGAGATCAGCTCCACCAAGGACATCGGCGGGGTCCCGCCGCAGATCATGGCCGCCCAGTGGTCGAAGTTCCGCGCGGCCGAGGGCTGAGGGGCTGACGGGTGAACCGTGACCGGAAAGCCGCTGAGGCCGCGATGAGCGAGCAGCCACCACCCCGCGCGAGGGGCGCCCTGTCCACGCACACAGCGGATGCGGCAACAATGGGGGCCATGAGCGACAGCCCTGCCCCCCTAGCAGACCCGCACCTCGTCTTCGACGCCGTGGAAGGCCGCCGGGATCTCGTCATCCTCGGCTCCACCGGGTCCATCGGCACCCAGGCCATCGACCTGGTGCTGCGCAACCCCGACCGTTTCCGTGTCACCGCGCTCTCCGCGGCGGGCGGCCGTCTCGCCCTCCTCGCCGAACAGGCACGCCGACTGCGGGTGCGCACGGTGGCGGTCGCCGCTCCCGAAGCGGTGCCCGCCCTGCGCGAGGCGCTGCGGCAGGAGTACGGAACCGGGGAACAGCTCCCCGAGATCCTGGCCGGGCCGAACGCGGCCACGGAGCTGGCCGCGGGCGACTGCCACACCGTGCTCAACGGGATCACGGGCTCGATCGGCCTCGCGCCCACGCTGGCCGCGCTCAAGGCGGGCCGCACCCTGGCGCTCGCCAACAAGGAGTCGCTGATCGTCGGCGGTCCGCTGGTCAAGGCGCTCGCCGCGCCGGGTCAGATCATCCCGGTCGACTCCGAGCACGCGGCCCTCTTCCAGGCGCTGGCGGCCGGCAAGCGCAGCGACGTGCGCAAGCTCGTCGTCACCGCGTCCGGCGGCCCGTTCCGCGGACGCACCAGGAGCGAGCTCGCCGACGTCACGAGGGAACAGGCACTCGCGCACCCGACCTGGGCCATGGGCCCGGTGATCACGATCAACTCGGCGACCCTGGTCAACAAGGGGCTCGAGGTCATCGAGGCGCACCTCCTCTACGACATCCCCTTCGAGCGCATCGAGGTCGTGGTCCACCCCCAGTCGTACGTGCACTCCATGGTGGAGTTCACCGACGGCTCCACGCTCGCCCAGGCCACCCCGCCCGACATGCGCGGACCGATCGCCATCGGCCTCGGCTGGCCGCAGCGGGTCCCCGACGCCGCCCCCGCCTTCGACTGGACGAAGGCCTCGGCCTGGGAGTTCTTCCCGCTGGACACCGAGGCGTTCCCGTCCGTCGGACTCGCCAGGCACGTGGGCACGCTGGGCGGCACCGCACCGGCGGTGTTCAACGCCGCGAACGAGGAGTGCGTGGACGCCTTCCTGGCCGGACGGCTGGCGTTCAACGGCATCATGGACACCGTCACGGCGGTGGTGGCCGAACACGGAACGCCCCCGACGGGAACTTCACTGACCGTCGCGGACGTCCTTGAAGCGGAGGCCTGGGCACGGACCCGGGCCCGGGAACTCTCGGCCAAGGCCGCAGCGGAGGCGCGCGCATGAGTATGACGTCGGTCCTGTTGACCGTTCTGGGTATCGCCGTCTTCGTCATCGGCCTGCTGTTCTCCATCGCCTGGCACGAGCTGGGACACCTCTCGACGGCGAAGCTCTTCGGCATCCGCGTCCCCCAGTACATGGTCGGCTTCGGCCCGACGGTCTGGTCGCGCAAGAAGGGCGACACGGAGTACGGGATCAAGGCCATCCCGGCCGGCGGCTACATCCGCATGATCGGGATGTTCCCGCCCGGACCGGACGGGCGGCTGGAGGCGCGCTCCACATCGCCGTGGCGCGGCATGATCGAGGACGCCAGGTCGGCCGCCTTCGAGGAGCTGGAGCCGGGCGACGAGAAGCGTCTCTTCTACACGCGCAAGCCGTGGAAGCGCATGATCGTCATGTTCGCCGGACCGTTCATGAACCTGATCCTGGCCGTCGCCATCTTCCTCGGCGTGGCCATGACCTTCGGGTTCCAGACCCAGACGACCGAGGTCGCCGGCGTTCAGAAGTGCGTGATCTCCCAGAGCGAGAAGCGGGAGACCTGCAAGAAGACCGACCCGGTCTCGCCCGCCCAGGCGGCCGGTCTCCGGGAGGGCGACAAGATCGTCGCCTTCAACGGCCAGAAGATCGACGAGTGGTCCGCGCTCTCCGACCGGATCCGCGACACGATCGGCCCCGCCACCATCACGGTGCAGCGCGACGGCCAGGAGAAGACCCTGCACGCCGTGCTCAAGAAGAACGCGGTCGCGAAGAAGGACTCCCACGGCGAGGTGGTGCCGGGGAAGTTCGTCTCCGCCGGCTACCTCGGATTCGCGGCGCAGACGGAGATCATCCCGCTCTCCTTCGGTGACTCGGTCGTCCGCATGGGCGACATGATCGAGAACGGCGTCGACTCGATCATCGCCCTGCCGTCCAAGATCCCCGCACTCTGGGACGCGGCGTTCGGGGACGGCGAGCGCGCGGCGGACTCCCCGGTGGGCGTCGTCGGTGCGGCGAGGATCGGCGGTGAGGTGATGACGCTGGACGTTCCCGCGCAGAACCAGATCGCGATGATGCTGTTCCTGCTGGCCGGCTTCAACCTCTCGCTGTTCCTCTTCAACATGCTGCCGCTGCTGCCGCTCGACGGCGGTCACATCGCGGGAGCGCTGTGGGAGGCGGTCCGCCGGAACGCGGCGCGCGTCTTCAAGCGCCCCGACCCCGGCCCCTTCGACGTCGCCAAGCTGATGCCCGTCGCCTACGTGGTCGCCGGGGCGTTCATCTGCTTCACCCTGCTCGTACTGGTGGCCGACGTCGTCAATCCGGTCAAGATCTCCTGAGCGCTGCGACGGACGACACCTGATGTACCCCGAGTGACGGCGGATGCACCTGATGCGTCCGGTGGCCCACATTTCGTGCGGACGCCGGACGCCGTGTGCCTCAGGTTGTCCTCGGTGCCGTAACCTCGAAGGTCGGAGCCCGCCGATCTCGGGACCTTGATCCACACCTTGGGGATGCTCAGCGCATGACTGCGATTTCTCTCGGAATGCCTACCGTTCCGACCCAGCTCGCCGTACGGCGGGTCAGCCGCAAGATTCAGGTCGGGTCGGTGGCGGTC
>NZ_JAFMPZ010000336.1 GCF_017353455.1 Streptomyces laculatispora | reverse complement strand
GCACGCGGCCGGCCGCGTGCTCCTCCTCGTACTGCCGCGTCCCCAGTACCTTGCGGGCCAGTTGCCCGGCCGCGTCCACCTCGGACTGCTCCGCCGCGGTCCTGGGGCCGGACAGCCGCCAGCTGTCGGCAGCGGCCAGGATGCGTACGGCGGCCGCGTGACGGCCCACCTCGGGCAGTACGGTCACCACGCCGTCCGCCAGGCGTCCGGTGACGATCTCGGCGCACAGTGCGTCCCGTGCCGAGACGAGGGCCGCCGTCAGCCCGCGCAGGCCGGCGGCCGGACCGCTCCCGGGCCCCGGTTCGTGGACGGTGATGCGGGCCGACAGCCCCTCAAGGATCGCGGTGAAGTGCGACGGCGGGCTGCCGATCGTGTTCTCCGCCTTCGCCGCGGCCTGCATCCGCCGCGCCATCGGGATATCACCGCGTTCCAGCGCCATGGTGGCCCGCAGGTAGTGGACGTACGCGGTCGCGTCGTGCGTCTGGTAGCGCTCCGCCTCGGACTCCGACCGCTCCAGGAGCTGATCGGCGGCCGCCGGGTCGTCGGTGCGGTAGAAGAGTTCGGCGAGCCTGGCCAGGAGGAACGGGACCTCGGTATGGGCCCCGACCTCGCGGGCGAGCAGCAGTGCCTCCTCGTAGGCCGCACGCGCCTCGTCGTACCGCCCGCGCATCATGCCCGCCTCGGCTGCGGCGGAGGCGACCTGGGCACGCATCCAGCGGTCGCCGACGAGGCGGCTCAGTGCGCGCAGCTCCCCCAGATCGGCGTCGACCCCCGGCATGCCGCCGGCCATGTCGACGACCATGTGCGTCCGGAACATCAACGCGACGCCGTACTCCCAGGCACCACCGTGGATACGGGCGTTGTCGACGGCCGCGTCGATCTTCTTCCGGACGTCCGGCATGCCCAGGCTGAAGAAAGTGGTCATCGGCCAGAGCAGCCCGGGGAAGCGGGCGGCCTGGGGCCCCGAGGACGCGAAGGCGTCGGCCACCCGGCTCGCGAGCGCCGCCCGGGTGTCGTGGTCGTCGTCGCGGTCCACGTCGGACGGACGGCTCTCCATCTCCAGGAAGAACCGCAGCATGCACAGATTCATCCAGGGCCAGTAGCGGGGGTCGGTCCGGTCGGTGGGCTCAGGGCCGAACGCCAGCGCTCGCGCGGTCCAGGTGAGGCCCTCGGTGCGGTAGTTGCGCAGCCACCAGAACCACCCCATGCCCAGCACCAGACGCGCCGCGTCGGATTCGGACGGCTGCGACGGCCCCGAGGAGTCGGACGGACCGGATGGAGCCGACGGACCTGCCGTGTCCGGCGGGCCTGCGGGGGCGGTGGTGCGGTGGAGTGCGGCCCGGATGTTGTCGAGGTCCGTCTCCAGGCGCTGGATCCATGGGAGCTGGTCGGCGGAGCGCAGCCGCGGATCGGCCTCCTCGACGAGTGCGAGGAAGTACGCGGTGTGCGCCCGCCCGGCAGCTGCCCGTACGCCGGGGGTCTCGGCGCAGCGCTCGATGGCGTACTCGTGAATGGTCTCCAGGAGGCGGTAGCGCATCCCGCCGCCGTCGACCGGGGTGGCGACGACGAGGGACTTGTCGATGAGTGCCCCGATGAGGTCGGCGGTGTCGGCCGTCGTCGTGATGACCGCCTCGGCGGCGGGCAGGTCCCAGCCGCCCGCGAAGACCGAGACCTGGCGCAGGACGGTGCGTTCGTCCTCGTCCAGGAGGTCCCAGGACCAGTCGACGACCGCCCGCAGGGTCTGCTGGCGCGGCAGCGCGGTCCGGCTGCCGCCGGTCAGCAGGCGGAACCGGTCGTCCAGCCGGTCGGCGATCTGGCGCGGACCGAGCATCCGGAGCCGGGCGGCGGCGAGTTCGATGGCGAGCGGCAGCCCGTCCAGGCGGCGGCAGATCTCGGCGACGGCGTGCGGATCGTGTGCGGCCTCCCGCTCGGGGTCGAACTCGGGGCGCACGGCACGGGCCCGCTCGGTGAAGAGGCGGTGGGCGAAATCGGCCGGGAGCGGGTCCACCGGACGTACGGATTCGCCGGGCACGCCGAGCGGTTCGCGGCTGGTCGCGAGGATGCGCAGCCGCGGGCAGCGGGTCAGCAGGGTCTCGGCCAGCGCGGCCGCCGCATCGATGACGTGCTCGCAGTTGTCGAGGATGAGGAGGAAGGGGCGCGACCTGGAGCGGTGCGCGAGGTGATCGGCGAGCAGGTCGACCGGATCGGTGCGCGGATACGTTCCTTCGTGGCCGCTGTCCCGCAGCAGTGCCGTCTCGCGCAGCGCGAGCGCGGAGAGTACGGCTCCCGGGACGGCTTCGGGCGCTTCCACCGGGGCGAGTTCGGCAAGCCAGACGTCACCGGCGGCGGCCCGGCCCTCGTGCGCCGCGGACTCCTCGGCGAGGCGGGTCTTCCCCGAGCCTCCCGGACCGGTGAGGGTGACCAGCCGGGAGCGGGTCAGATCGTTCCGGATGGTGCGGAGTTCGGGCTCGCGGCCGACGAAGGAGGTGAGGCGGGGGCGGAGGTTGCCCCGGGCGGGTTCCGCCTCCGCGGGGCCGGGTGCGAGCGATGCGGGGGTGAGCAGTCCGCGGTGGAGAGCGGTCAGTTCGGGTCCGGGGTCGGTGCCGAGCCCCTCGGCGAGGGCGCGGCGCGCGTCCTCGTACGCGGCGAGAGCGTCGGCCTGCCGGCCGACGGCGCGCAGGGCGCGGATGAGCTGGGCCCGGAAGCGTTCGTCGTACGGGTGGGCCGCGGTCAGCTCCATCAGCTCGGGCACGAGGGCGGCGGGCGGGGCCGC
>NZ_JAFMPZ010000335.1 GCF_017353455.1 Streptomyces laculatispora | reverse complement strand
GTGCGGTGGCTCGCGATGGCAGTGGGGGCCACGGCCAGGAACGGAGCCGTGGCCCCCACTGCCATCGCGAGCCACCGCACCATCGTCACGAACGCGTGCCAGCCGCCGCCCACGGCGTCCACGAACCCCGGACCGTCCTCGTCGTCCGCGGCGTCGGCGTCAGCCGGCTCCGAGAGGTCGAGCGTGATCGTGGCCAGCGTGGTGCGGTCCTTGAGCGAGGCCTGCTGGGCCAGCAGCGACTCGAGCTCCGACTGACGGCTGCTCAGTTCGCCCTCCAGCGTCACCACATCGGTCAGCGCGTCGGCCCGGTCCATCAGCTTGCGCACCCGCGCCACACTCGTGCGCTGGGTGGCGATCCGGCTCTCCACGTCGACGACCTGATCGGTGACGTCCTTGGCGGCCGACGTCCGGGAGAGCAGCCTGCCCGTCCCGGAGAGGTCCCCCAGCACCCGGTCGTACTCGCCCTGCGGAACGCGCAGCACCAGGTGCGAGGAGTCGTGCGTGTCGTCGACCTGCTCGGTCCTCTCGTCGGCGACCAGCCCGCCCGCCGCCTCCGCGGTCGCACGCGCGGCGGCCGCTGCCTTCGGCGCGCTCTTCACCTCGACGGAGAGCGAGGCGGTACGGATGACATGAGCGGTGGTCAGCGGGTTCGGCTTCTTCGCCGCCGCCGAACCGCCCGCCCCCTGCTTCGCGTCCCCGGCGGCGGCATCCGCCTTGCCCTGCCGCGCCGGGGCGGCCGCCCGCTTGTCGGAGCTCCCTCCGGAGTCGTCGCCGGCCGCGCCGCAGCCGCTCAACGCCAGCACGGCGGTGAGCAGTCCGGCGGCGAGCGCGGTGCGGGCGGGGCGGGCTGCCGGACGGCCCGGACGTCTGCCGGTACGCGTGGATGGTGCTGTCTGCATAACTGTCCCCCCAGGACGGGTGATTGATGGTGCCGGTTCGACGTACGGGGGGCCGGTCAGGGTTGCGCGATACCGGTTTCGAAGCGGTCACGGTCAGGACTCGGAAGAGGTTTGAGAGAGTGGGGGCATGCAGCGTTCAGCAAACCGCGCGGACAGGGCCACGGGACACGTCGTCGTCATCGGCGGCGGCATCGCCGGACTCGCGGCCGCCCACCGGCTTCTCGGCACCGGGCTGCGGGTCACCCTCCTGGAGGCGACCGACCGGCTCGGCGGCAAACTCAGGACCGGCGAGGTCGCGGGCGTCCAGGTCGACCTCGGCGCCGAATCGATGCTGGCCCGCCGCCCGGAGGCGGTCGGCCTGGCCCGCGCCGTCGGCCTCGGCGACCGCCTCCAGCCGCCCGCCACCGCCACCGCCTCCCTGTGGACACGCGACGCACTGCGCCCCATGCCCAAGGGCCATGTGATGGGCGTGCCCGGCGACCCGGCGGCGCTCGGCGAGGTGCTCTCGCCCGAGGGGCTCGCCCGGATCGCTCAGGAGCGCGACCTCACCCCGACCGCCGTCGGCGACGATGTCGCGGTCGGCGCGTACGTGGCCGACCGGCTCGGCCGCGAGGTCGTCGACCGATTGGTGGAGCCGCTGCTCGGCGGGGTGTACGCGGGCGACGCCTACCGGATCTCGATGCGCGCCGCCGTACCGCAGCTCTTCGAGGTTGCCCGGCAGGGCGGCTCACTGCTCGACGGGGTGACCCGCATCCAGGAGCAGGCCGCGGCCCGGCAGCAGACCGGGCCGGTCTTCCAGGGCATCGCCGGCGGCATCGGCACCCTCCCGGACGCGGTCGCCGACGCCGTACGCGCGGGGGGCGGCGAGATCCTCACCGAGACCCCGGTGCTCGGGCTGACCCGTACCGCCTCCGGCTGGGACGTCCGCACCGACACCCGGGTGATCGCCGCCGACGGCATCGTCCTCGCCGCCCCCGCCTGGTCCGCGTCCACCCTGCTCGCCGCCGAGTCCCCGGCCGCCTCCGCCGAGCTCGCGGGCGTCGAGTACGCGTCGATGGCCCTGATCACCATGGCCTTCCGGCGCTCCGACGTGACCGCCGCCGGAACGCTGGAGGGACGCTCCGGCTTCCTGGTGCCCCCGGTCGACGGCCGCACCATCAAGGCCGCCACCTTCTCCAGCCAGAAGTGGCAGTGGGTCGCCGACGCGGCCCCCGGTCTGTTCCTCCTGCGGACCTCGGTCGGCAGGTACGGCGAGGAGGACCATCTGCACCGCGAGGACGCGGAGCTCGTCGAGGTGTCGCTGCGCGATCTCGCGGCGGCGACCGGACTGGCCGCCGAGCCCGTGGCCACTGAGGTCACCCGGTGGATCGGCGGACTGCCCCAGTACCCCGTCGGCCATCTCGGCCGGGTCGCCCGGATTCGCGAGGAGGTCGCCAAGCTGCCCGCGCTGCGGGTCTGCGGCGCGGTCTACGACGGGGTCGGCATCCCGGGCTGCATCGCGAGCGCCCACCGCGCGGCGGACGAGATCGTCCGCGACGTCGCCGGGGAGAGCGGCGCGGACACGCGGGAGACCACGGGGGAGATCATCGCCACCCCCACCCTGGTTCAGGGCACAGGGAGCGAGGCGGGACAATAGCCGTATGAGCGCTCCTGAGACTGTGACATCAAGCAAGGGCCCCAACGCCGGCAAGAAGGCGAAGGACCTCAACGACGTCGTCCGCTACACGCTGTGGTCCGTCTTCAAGCTTCGCGACGTGCTGCCCGCCGACACGGACCGCGCCGCGTACTCCGGTGAGGTCCAGGAGCTGTTCGACCAGCTCGCGGCCAAGGACGTCACCGTTCGTGGCACCTACGACGTCTCCGGACTGCGCGCCGACGCCGACGTGATGATCTGGTGGCACTCCGAGACCGCGGAGGCCCTGCAGGAGGCGTACAACCTCTTCCGGCGCACCCGGCTGGGCAGAGGCCTCGAGCCGGTCTGGTCGAACATGGCGCTGCACCGCCCCGCCGAGTTCAACAAGTCGCACGTCCCGGCGTTCCTCGCCGACGAGACGCCGCGCGACTTCATCAGCGTGTACCCCTTCGTGCGCTCCTACGACTGGTACCTGCTGCCCGACGAGGACCGTCGCCGGATGCTCGCCGACCACGGCAAGATGGCCCGCGGCTACCCCGACGTGCGCGCCAACACCGTCGCCTCCTTCTCCCTCGGCGACTACGAGTGGGTGCTGGCCTTCGAGGCCGACGAGCTGCACCGCATCGTCGACCTCATGCGTCACCTGCGGGCCTCCGAGGCGCGGATGCACGTCCGCGAGGAGGTTCCCTTCTTCACCGGCCGGCGCAAGTCGGTCGCAGACCTGGTGGCCGGGCTCGCGTAGCGAGCGGGTTCCGACCACCCCAACCCGGAAGATCAGACGGCGGGCACCGCGGCACTGTGTGCCGCCCGCCGTTCCAGCGACACCGGGTTCGGCTCCTGGTGCGGCGCGCAGCCTGCGCGCCGCACCGGCGTCGTTTCAGGGGCCGGTGTGCACGGCCCCACGCCATCCGGACGGTGACCGCCCGATGCCCTCTCGGGCGCCCCTCATGAGCTGCTGCCGCAGCTCGACCCGCCGCCGCAGCTGGACCCCGAGCTGCAACTCGATCCGGAGCTGCAACTCGATCCGGAGCCGCAGCTCGACCCCGATCCGCAGCTGGACCCCGAACCGCACCCGCTGCCTCCACCCCCGCCGCTGTGCCCGGAGGAGTTTCCGCATCCGCCCCCGCCCGGGGTCGTACCGGCGCACCACACCGTCGCCATGAGCAGCGCGTCGGAGGAGCCCGAGGAGTGGTGCGACGGCGTGGACAGCCCGGCCGGCCTCGTCCGGGACGCCGTGAGCAGATGCCTCCGCAGCTCGGGATCGGGCAGGGCCCGCGGCCCGGCGGTCGCCATCAGATGGGCCGGATCGGTCCGCGACGCGTTGGCGGTGCGGTACTCCGCGGCCGCCCTGCGGCCCGCTTTGGTGATCCGGGACCGGGAGCCGGACGCGCAGACGAAACCGATGACGGCCCCGGCGACGAGCACCGGGAGCACCTTCAGGAAGAACGGGAAGGACGAATCGGTGGAGGAGTCCGTCGAGGTGAACTGATGGATGGTCACGGCGAGGGCGGCCGGGAGCCCGAGCAGGCAGAGCAGCCCCTGCGCCATACCCCAGCGGACTCGTGTCCGGTTCGCCCGGGGCGCGGCCAGCAGGCCGCGCGCCGCCAGTCCGTCGCCGATCTCCTGCACCGCGGCATGGCGCATCGCCGTGTTCCGCAGGGTGTGCAGCGCACCGCTCGGGGCCTCGGCCTGTTCCTGGAGGACGGCCCGCTCCACCGGGTCGTGGGCGACCGGCCGCTGGACCGCGACGATGCCGGGCCCGCCGACGACCAGCCGGCCGTCCGCGTGCATCGCGGCGAGCGCCGTGTCCACCACCCGGCCCGGCCCGCCGTTCAGGAAGGCCACCTCGGAGAGGTCGTGGACGGGGCCGCCCGGCCCGCGTCCCGCGCGGCGGACCGAGATGATCAGCAGCGTCGAGGAGAGCGCGACGGAGATCGTCAGCATCAGAGCCGCAGTGTTCATCCCGGTCACCTTCCCGCGAGTACGGACCGGGCCGCCCGCGCCAGCCGGGTGGTGCGGCGGGGCGGACGCGGGGCGGCCCGGTCCTGCCACCAGTGGGTCAGCCGGCGGCGGGCCGCGTCGTCCCCGGGGCGGCCCGCGATGAGCAGCTGCTCGGCGAAGTCCAGCGCGTCGCGCCGGTAACCGGCCGGCATCGGGCGGGCCTTGGCGTACGCGAGGAACGCTCCCCGGTAGGCCTGCCCCAGGATCTCCGGGAGTTCGGGTGCCACCTTGGCGACGACATCGGCGCGCTTGGCGGCCAGCGCCCGGCTCTGGATGCCGAGCCGGTGGTGGTCGAAGCCCTCCGGAACGGGGGTACCGGCGACCAGGGCGGAGAGCAGCGAGGTCTGCGCGACCGCGACCCGGTCCCGGACGGCGTCGGTGTCCACCGGTTCCTGCGGGCGCCGGGGGCCGTCCGGTGACTCGGTGCGCGGGGATGCCTTCCGGTTCACCGGCCGCACACGGCCCGCGTCGAGCGTGGCGCGGATCGCGTCCAGTTCGCCCGCCAGCTCGGCGATCGGCGGGAAGTCGTCGTCGCGCTCCAGCAGGACTCCGGGCGGGCTGATCCGGGAGCGCAGCTCGGCCAGGATGTCGAGGACCGGCTCGGTGACCGGGTGGGCGTGTGTGTCGTGCCAGACCCCGTCCTTCTCGACGCCGCCCGCCACATGCACGTACGCGATGGCCTCCACCGGAAGCTCGTCGAGGGCCCTGGCCGGGTCCTCGTCCCGGTTGACGCGGTTGGTGTGCAGGTTGGCCACGTCGATGAGCAGCCGGACCCCCGTGCGCTCGACCAGCTCGGCCAGGAACTGTCCCTCGGTCAGTTCCTCGTCCGGCCAGCGGATCAGCGCGGCGATGTTCTCCAGGGCCAGCGGCACCGGAAGCGAGTCCTGCGCGATCCGCACGTTCTCGCACAGCACGTCCAGCGCCGCCCAGGTGCGCGGTACGGGCAGCAGGTGCCCCGCCTCCAGCGCGGGCGACGCGGTGCGCGCTCCTCCCGCCCGTACGAACGCGATGTGCTCGGTCACCAGCGGCGTGCCCAGCAGCGCGGCCCGCGCCGCGAGGTCGGCGAGCCGACCGGGGTCGGGGCGGTCGGCCCCGCCGAGACCGAGCGAGACCCCGTGCGGCACCACGGTGACGCCACGCTCCCTCAGCCGCTCCAGGGAGGCGGGCAGGTGGTCGGCGCAGAGGTTCTCCGCGACCGCCTCCACCCAGTCGATCCCCGGCAGCGCTTCCACCGCGTCGGCGATCTCCGGCCGCCAGCCGATACCGATACCCAGCTTCATGGTCTCCCCCTCGTCCACTCCGTGCAGGGGTCATGGCCCCGGCACACGGCGGTGAATCCGAGGAGAGGGACGTTCAGAGCTTGATTTGAGGTTCCCGAAGCCCGCTACCGGGGTCGGCGCCCTACCGCTGCCGCAGCGCCGGAAGGGAACCGACCCGGTGGGCACCCTCGGCCACCACGGTCTTCCCGGGGGCGATCTCGGTGAATCCGGCATCCTCCACCACCGGCAGTCCGCTCAGCGCGAGTTCCCGCCAGCGGTCCGCCTCCGCGGTGGCGACCGAGAGGGGGAAGCCCGCCTCGCGCCATGCGTTGCGCTCCGGCTCCGACAGCTCCCACCAGGCGAGCTGCGCCCCGTGCCCGACCTGTGCCATCTCCTTGCCCGCGGACATGTCGAGCTCCGGGTTCAGCCAGAGGACCGGCCCGGCGAGGTCCGGCGCGGCAGGCGGCTCGGGGTCCTCCAGCTCCGTCCCCGATACCTGGAGCTTGGCGAGCTCCTTGGGCCAGCCGTCCAGCGGCACCGGCGGGAAGACCCGCACCTCGGCGCTCTCGCCCGTGACCGTGATCCCGGGCAGTGCGCAGGCCTTGCGCCACTCCGCGCCGCGCGCCCGCCGCACCACCTTGCGGATCCGGGCGTCCTGCCAGTCCCGCATCGCCTGCGCCCACTCGCCCTCGCCCACCGACCGCTCGTCGGAGAGCATCACCAGCACCGCGCGAGCCGCCGTGCGCAGCGCGTCGGTGCGGGCCGGGGGAGCCGTCTTCTCGATGTGGACCACCAGCGGGAGGACGTACTGCTGCGCTTCGTCCCGGTTCGTCCGCTCGGGACGGAAGGGGCTGTCCGCAGGCAGGCCGGCGGTCTCGGACAGGGATACGGGAGTGTCGTTGCTGCTCACCCGTCCAGTCTGCCAGCCGCCCAAAATCCGGCTCTTGGCGGAATGAATCCCTCCGGGTGAGGATGCACCGCATGAAGAGCGATCTTTTCTCCAGCGAGCACATGGCGGAGCAGGCAACCGCCCCCGGAATGACCCTGCAGAACGCCAAATCGATCAAGTACGCGGTCAGTGGCGAGATGCACGCCCGCCAGGGATCGATGATCGCCTTCCGGGGCGATCTCCAGTTCGAGCGCAAGGGCCAGGGGCTCGGCGGCATGCTCAAGCGTGCCGTCACCGGCGAGGGGCTGCCGCTGATGGCGGTGCGCGGCCAGGGTGAGGCGTGGTTCGCGCACGAGGCGGCCAACTGCTTCATCGTGGAGATGGAGCAGGGCGACGTCCTCACCATCAACGGCCGCAACGTCCTCTGCTTCGACCCCACCCTCGCCTACGAGATCAAGACCGTGAAGGGCGCCGGGATGACCGGCGGCGGCCTCTTCAACAGCGTCTTCACCGGGTACGGGAAGCTCGGCCTGATGTGCGAGGGGCACCCCATCGTGATCCCCGTCACGCCTCAGCAGCCGGTGTGCGTCGACACGGACGCGGTCGTCGGGTGGAGCGCCCACCTCACCACGTCGCTGCACCGCTCGCAGAGCGTCGGCTCGATGCTGCGCGGCGGTTCTGGCGAGGCCGTCCAACTGCGTCTGGACGGCGAGGGGTTCGTGATCATACGTCCCAGCGAGGTCAAGCCCGAGAAGGCGTCCGCCAACTGAGCGCGGACATCCTGCGGCTGCGGGGAGTGGGCCGGCGGTACGGCCTCGCCGGCCCCTGGGTGCTGCGCGGGGTCGACCTCGGCCTGCCCGCGCGCGCCCTCGTCCGGATCGAGGGGGCCAACGGCACCGGGAAGTCCACCCTGTTGCGGCTCCTCGCCGGTATCGACGCCCCGACCGAGGGCCGGATCCGCGGCGACAGGCCGCGCACGGCGTACGTCCCCGAGCGGTTCCCGGCGGCGCTGCCCTTCACCGCCGCCGGGAACCGCTCGGG
>NZ_JAFMPZ010000334.1 GCF_017353455.1 Streptomyces laculatispora | reverse complement strand
TACCGGCACGTCGGTCGTGGTCGGCGCGCAGGCACAGGAAGATCACATAGTCGGGTGGGTGGGGGTGGAAGCCGTTCTCAGTGTGGAAGGACAGCGGCACCGATCCGGCGTTGCCGTGGAAGGTCTCCTGCCCCGGCACGGGCACGACGTCCTGCACGAGGGCGCCAGATTTCTCCGCCCGGTAGGCGAGAGGCTCGCCGAGCCCGCAGGCCACCATGGTGAGCACCGCGGCCGAGACACTGGTCTGGCGCTGGACCGAGCCGGGTACGGACGGTGTCGCGGGCAGAGCCGCCTGATCGACGGGCAGGCCGCCGATCACCATGGTGCCGTGCGGGCCGGAGTGCCTTCGGAACCTGCGCACCTCACGGCGCAGCGGGAGCGGAAGGTTCTCCCAGGCGTCCCGGGACCGTGCCACCCACTCGGGGTTGTCGACATGGTCGTGGCCGCCGGTGCACAGGGTGAGGGCCAGCCGTTCGCACGCGTCGGTATCGGCCGGGTCAAGTGTCCAGTCGGCGACGGCAGAGGGTTGCGTGGTGCCGGGCGTCGTCTCGGGCATCAGGGTCTCCTGCCGGAGGTGTGGGCGGTGGTCACGGGGACTCACGAGTGGCGCAGGCCAGCCACGGCGTCGGCGATGTAGTGGTCCCCGAACCGGATCAGGGAGGCGTACTGGGCCGCGCGGCGGTGGCGCATGTGCCGTAGTTCGGCGACGGCGTTGTCGGGGCCTTCGGGTTTCTGAGCGATGGAGCGATGCAGATGCACCATCGAGTACGCGAGGGTGACGTGCCGTTCAGCGTCCACGATGTCGGCTTCCAGGAGAGCACCCCGTGCCTCGGCAAGCCCCGGGTTGCGGGCCGTCAGGTGCTCGTAGGAGTCGGGAAGCGCGGACAGCAGGTCCTTCATCGCCGCCCGGAACAGCTTGTATCCGCGATGCTGGCGCCCGCTCAACGGGACGTCCACCGACGGAGGCGCCATGGTGTGGCGTATCGCCGCCATGTAGTAGTCGGCCGGGACCGTACTGGCGTGGGTCATGGCTGCCGGGAAGCCCCGCACGTACACCGTCGCATCGGCCAGCCGCAGCAGCGCGGCATCGCCGTCGCCCTGCCGCAGATGGCGGGTGGCGTCGGCCACAGCGACCGCGGCGCAGACGTTGAACAGGACATGGACCTGGTGACCGATCAGCCACCGAGCACTCCAGACACTCTCCAACGACGCCCCCGCAGCAGGCTCCGGGACGGCCACCGACGGTACGGAGTCGGGGTCGGCTCCCGGCGCTGTGCCGGTGAGGTCGAGCACCGACTGCCGTATCCCGGCCGTCTCCAGGGCCAGATCGGCACCCGACAGGGGAGCCTCACAAAGGTCTTCCAGGCTGCGGTGGAGGACCATGACACCGTGCAGGGCTGCCTGTTGATCCGAAAGTTCCGCCTCACGGACCCGGAAGAACGACTGACTGATCGACTCCGCCAGCAGTTCCTCACCGGCAACGGCCGGAGCCAGGTCCGACAGCGCGGCTGCCAACTCACCGGCAGCCGCGGCTGCCTGTTGCAGAGCGGTGGTCCGCTCGACAGGTCTGGCATGGGTCGCCAACCCTGCCAGCACGCGCGCGGTGCGTTTTGCCTCAGCATCGACCCGCGGGCCCAGCCCCGGAACGGACCGCCCGCCTCGGGGCTCACGGAAGACAGCGACAGCAGGATGACCGACAACCGGCGATAAGCCCATGGTTGAAGTACTTCGCCAAGAACACTCCACACGAAACCCTGATCTGCAAGATCATTCCTTGTTCAGGCTGGGTGCGAGGGCGCCCGCCGCCGATCCGGGGCATCCGGATGCGGTTCGTGACGTCGGCGAACACCGGTGCTCCCCAAGTCGTCCGGCGGTGATGACGGCGGCCAGGACGTGGGACGAGGCGTGGACCGGAGGTGAATCTTCGTGTCGGGCCGCCGAACGAGGACCGGCTCGTGCCTCGACAGAGGCCGCAATACCTTCCAGCCGTCCCCACGCACATCCGTCAGATCACCACGGCATCCAAGGATCGTCTCACCAGCCTTGATCAACATTTTGAACTCGTCGTACGACACCGCGCGGTGTGCTTCCGGGCGCACAGCAGATGATCACTCGTTCGGGTGCCGGTCGGGTGAAGCGCAGATTCCTGCTCCGCCGACGTGGCCAAGATGATTTCGCTCAGGACTGGGCCGAGTTCTCCGGGATGGGCGGTGTGTCGCATCGGCGTCGAGATGGCGTGCCGTGAGGTTTCACTCTGCCTGCCGACGGCGGCACGGAACAGGTCCGAGCGCGTGGGGCCCGGGACAGACGTCCTGGGTACGGGCGAACGCAGGGATGTAGCTGTGCACCTGACTCCGCATGAGCAGGAACGTTTGATGTTGCACGTGGCGGCGGATGTCGCCGAGAAGCGCCGGTCCAGGGGGGTGCGGCTCAACTACCCGGAGGCCATGGCTTTGTTGATCGTGCATGTCCTGGAGGGGGCCCGGGACGGCAGGACCGTCGCCGACCTCATGTCTTCCGGGCGCAAGGTTCTGTCGAGGGAGGAGGTGATGGAGGGTGTCCCGGAGATGATCGAGAACGTGCAGGTGGAGGCCACGTTCCCCGACGGTACGAAGCTGGTCACTGTCCACAGTCCGTTCCCGGAGGTGGGCGGGGACGAGGGACCGGCGGTCTGGCCGGGGAAGTTGGACTTCTCCACGCGTGAGGGCGACGAGGTAGTGGTCTTCAACGAACGCAACCGGCAGGAAAACCAGGTCACGAAGGTGACGGTCGACAACCCGACCGATCGCCCGGTCCAGGTCGGTTCCCATTACCACTTCGCCGAGGTCAACGACGGGCTGGAGTTCCCTCGCATGGAGGCGTGGGGCAGGCGCTTGAACGTCCCCGCCGGCAGCTCCGTACGTTTCGAGCCCGGCATCACCGAAGTGGTCGAGCTCGTGCCCATCGAGGGCGAGCGCGTGGTCCACGGCCTGCGCGGCAGGATCAAGGGTCTGCCCGAGAAGATCCAGGGCTCCCTCGACAACACCCGAGGTCCGTCCGGCAAGGAGAAGGCGTGAATTCCAGGACCGAGTGCCCCGACTGCTCCTGCTGCCAGGTGGAACCGTCACCTCATGCCCCTCTCCCCCGCGCCGACTACGCCGACCGGTTCGGCCCGACGACCCGCGACCGGATCCGTCTCGCTGACACAGCGCTGCAGATCAAGATCGAGGACGACTGGTCGGGCGGTCCGGGGCGCAGTGGCAACGAGATGGTCTTCGGCGGCGGCAAGGTCATCCGGGAGTCCATGGGGCAGTCCGTTGCTCCGCGTGACCCCGGCAGGGGCACGAACACCACCTCTGCCAAAAGCGGCGCTGTCCTGCCTCCCGACACCGTCATCACGGGTGCCGTCGTGTTGGACCACTGGGGCGTCGTGAAAGCGGATGTCGCCATCCGGGACGGGCACATCATCGCCCTCGGCAAGGCGTACAACCCCGAGACCATGGACCCGCTGCACGGGGGCGGGGTCAGCCACAACGGCATCGGCCCCAAGCCCACCGACTTCGTCATCGGTCCCGACACCGAGGTCATCGCGGGCAACGGCAGGATCCTCACCGCCGGCGGGATCGACACCCACGTCCACTTCATCTGCCCCGACCAGATCGATGAGGCGCTGGCCTCGGGTGTCACCACACTCATCGGCGGCGGCACGGGACCTGCGGAGGGCAGCAAGGCCACCACCGTCACCCCCGGGAGCTGGCATCTCGACCGGATGTTCGAGGCGCTGGACGGTTTCCCGGTGAACATCGGGCTGCTCGGCAAGGGCGCCACCATGTCCAAGGAGTCCATGTACGACCAGGTGGATGCCGGCATCATCGGGCTCAAGGTCCATGAGGACTGGGGCGCCACCCCCGCCGCCATCGACGCGTGCCTGGAGGTCTGCGAGAAGACCGGTGTCCAGCTCGCGCTGCACGCCGACTCGCTGAACGAGGCCGGCTTCGTCCAGGACACCATCAAGGCCATCAAGGGACGTCCCCTCCACATCTTCCACGTGGAAGGCGCCGGAGGTGGTCATGCCCCCGACATGATCAAGATGGTGAGCGAGCCGAACGTGCTGCCCGCCTCCACCAACCCCACCCGCCCGCTGACCATCAACACGGTCAAGGAGCACTTCGACATGGTGATGGTCTGCCATCACCTCAATCCGGCCGTCCCCGAGGACCTGGCCTTCGCGGACTCCCGGATCCGGCCCTCCACGATGGCGGCCGAGGACATCCTCCACGATATCGGCGCCATCTCGATCATGTCCTCGGACGCACAGGCCATGGGCCGCATCGGCGAAATGATCATGCGCACCTGGCAGACCGCGCACGTCATGAAGACCCGCCGCGGCTTCCTGGAAGAAGACCAGCCCGCCGGCAGGCCCGAGATCACGCCGAAGGCCAAGAAGGCCACGGGAGCGACTCCGGTGGACGCGACGCCGGCACCCGAACCGCCCCTGGCCGACAACCGGCGCGCCCGGCGTTACGTCGCGAAGTACACCATCAACCCGGCCCTCGCCCAGGGCATCGACAGCGTCGTCGGGTCGGTGGAGACCGGCAAGCTGGCCGACCTCGTGCTGTGGGAGCCGAAGTTCTTCGGCGTCAAACCACACCTGGTCATCAAGGGCGGACAGATCACCTACGCACAGGTCGGTGACGCCAACGCCTCCATCCCCACCCCCCAGCCGGTCCTGCCGCGCCCCATGTGGGGGGCGGCAGGACTGGCCCCCGGCTCCCTCTCCTTCAACTTCGTCACCGAGCGGGCCCTGAAGAAGGGCCTGGCCAAGGGGCGCCGGCTGAACAAGCAGTTCAAGGCCATCCAGGACACACGCTCGGTCAAGAAGGCCGACATGAAGGAGAACAACGCGACCCCCGACGTGCGAATCGACCCCGACACCTACGAGGTCGTCATCGGCGGGGCCAAGGTGACGGACGTCACCACGTTCGTCGACGACCAGATCGTAGACCGCGCCTTTGTCTCCGAGCTGCCCATGGCTCAGAGGTACTTCCTCTTCTGAGCCCTCCCGCAGCACCTCTCAGTGACACAGAAGGCACGGCAGAGGAAGACCCTACGAAAGGTGGCCTGCACCCTATGATCCGTGCCGCTCTGTTCGTCCTGGCCGACGGCAGGTTCCCCGCCGGAGGACACGCACACTCCGGTGGCGCCGAGGCGGCCGTCGCAGCGGGCCGCATCAAGGACGCGGCCTCGCTGGAGGAATTCTGCCGAGGAAGACTACACACCACGGGCCTGGTCGCGGCGGCCCTGGCCGCCGCGGCTGCGGCCGGCCACGATCCGCTGGCACTGGACGAGGCCGCGGACGCCCGCACCCCAGTACAGGCCCTGAGGGCCACCGCCCGGAAACTCGGCCGCCAGATGATGCGGGCGGCCCGCGCCACCTGGCCGTCGCCCGAACTGGACGAACTGGCCGCAGCACGGCCACAGGGCGCCCACCAGCCCATCGTCCTGGGCCTGGCCGCCCGGTCGGCGGGGCTGGCGCCGCTGGACGCCGCCTGTGCCGTGGCGTACGAAACCGTCAGCGGGCCGGCCACCGCCACGGTGCGGCTGCTGAGCCTCGACCCGTTCGACGCCACCGCCGTGCTGGCCCGCCTGGCCCCGGAGCTCGACCAGGTCGCCGCAGCAGCCGCGGAGGCTGCCCAGCGCATCACCGACGAAGGGGTTGGCGCACTGCCTGCCGCCTCGGCTCCGCTGCTGGACATCACCGCGCAGCAGCACGCCGCCTGGCCGGTTCGCCTCTTCGCCTCCTGACCACCCGCCACGAGACATATGCAAGGAATCCGTATGCACCTCGGTCACGATCTCGACGAGAAGTTTCCCCACCGCCACACCTACAGTGCGGCCGCCGCCGACCATCCCGACGGCACGAGGCGCGCCCTGCGGATCGGCCTGGGCGGGCCGGTCGGCTCGGGCAAGACCGCGACCGTCGCCGCCCTGTGCCGGGCTCTGCGGGCCGAGATGTCCATCGCCGTGGTCACCAACGACATCTACACCCGTGAGGACGCCGACTTCCTGCTGCGCGAAGCCGTCCTGCCGCCCGAACGCATTCAGGCCGTCGAAACGGGAGCCTGCCCGCACACCGCGATCCGCGACGACATCTCCGCCAACCTCGAAGCCGTCGAAGACCTGGAACACGCGGTCGGCCCACTCGACCTGATCCTGGTCGAGTCCGGCGGAGACAACCTCACCGCCACCTTCTCCAAGGGGCTCGTCGACGCGCAGATCTTCGTCATCGACGTAGCCGGCGGCGACGACATCCCACGCAAGGGCGGCCCCGGCGTCACCACCGCCGACCTCCTTGTCATCAACAAGACCGACCTCGCCCCCTACGTCGGTTCCGACCTCGACGCGATGGCGCGGGACGCCAAGGCCCAGCGAGGTGACCTCCCTGTCGCCTTCACCTCCCTCAAGGAGGAGGGAGGCGTCAAACAGGTCGCCGACTGGGCCCGCGAACGCCTCACCCACTGGACCGCAGGCCCAGCATGATTACCACCACGGAAGAAGCCCTGCCGGCCGCCCGGCATGCCGCCGTCGCGGGCGTACAGGCCACGGCCCGCATCACAGCGGCTGTCCGAGGCGGGACCACCACCCTGCCCGTCCTCGACGGCGACGGCCCCTTCGAACTCCGGCGCCTGCGCCCACGCGGCACCGAGGCCCGCGTGTGCGTCGTCGGCGCCATGAGCGCCCCCCTCGGCGGCGACCGGCTACACATCGAAACCACCGTCCAGCAAGGCGCGGTCCTCCACGTCACCTCGGCCGGCGCCACCCTCGCCCTGCGCGGCCCGACCCAGGAACCTGCCACCTACGGCGTGTACCTGACCGTGGCAGAACACGCGGAACTCCACTGGTCGCCTAAGCCGTTGATCTGCGCGGCCGGCTCCCACCTGCGGCAGACGTGGACCATCGACCTCGCTCCCACCGCACGACTCGTCCTGCGGGAAGAACAGATACTCGGACGTACCGGAGAACCGCCCGGCCACGTGACCACACGACTCACCGTCCGGCGCGGCGGAGCTGTGCTCCTCGACCAGGAAGCCGAATACGGTCCCGGCACACCCGCCTGGGACGGCCCCGCCGTCCTCGCCGGCCACCGCGCGACCGGGCAGATCCTCATCGTCGACCCCGCCTTCGAGGACACACCCCCCGAGGCCCGGCTCTACGGCGACACCCCACAGACCGGGTACGCCGCCCTGACACCACTCGCCGGGCCCGCAGTTCTCGTCACCGCCATCGCCCCGCGCGGCCTCCAACTACGCCAACTCCTCGACACAGTAACAACATCACTTCATAGGCCCGCCACAATCAACGACACACACTGAGAGGTCTCCAACGAGTCGCACCGAGGTCCTTCTGCCTCATGGTTGCCATCCATGCCACTTTGGCTGCTACACCAGGGAAGGAACACACGGAAGCCTCCAGGGCTCCCTCGTCGGCAGCGACCTCGGCGTCACCAACGGGCAGCCAGGACAGGGCCGCTGACGAGGGCGTATACGCTCCCGAACACGGTGCTTCGTCGCCCCTACCTGACCCTGCGCCGACCAGGGCCCGCGCGATCGGTTGCGCGCGGCACCGGATCGTGCGGGCCCCTGCCTCGCCGATGCCGCCCTACGAGTACGCGCCGCGGCGGGTCAGGCCCGGGCAGCGGAGTCGCTGTCGGGATGGACGGAAAAGACCTGATCGAGGCCGACGATGCGCAAGATACGCAGCGTGTTGGCAGGGACGGCGGCGAGCACGATATCCGCCCCGGCTGCCTGGGCGTGGTTGCGGGCGGCGATCAGGGCCGCGAGGCCGCTGGAGTCGCAGAACTCCATGCTTCCCAGGTCCAGGACGAGGCGCTGGCCGGGCCGGAGAGCGATCGTGGTGAGAAGTTCGCGCAGTTCACCTGCGCTGTCGAAGTCGAGTTCGCCGGTGATCCCCAGAACGGGACCGGTCATGGCGTATCGGGCGGTGACCTTCAGCGGGCTCATTCGGGAGATGCGATCCTTCTGGAGGCGGGGGCTGGGACGCCGAGGGCGAGCAGAGCGGTGTCGTCGTCGGGGCCGTCACCGAATAGGGCAGCGAAGGCTCGCAGCGCCTCGTCTCCGTACAAAGTGGCGCGGTCCTCGCCGGTGCGGGCTTCGGTGAGACCGTCGGTGTAGAGCAGGAGGGTGTCGCCGGGGGCGAGGGTGGTGGTGGTGGTGGTGAAGCGTGCGGACGGCAGAACGCCGACAAGGAGGCCGCCCGGAGTGGGCAGGAAGTCGGCCGTGCCGTCGGCCCGCAGGATGAGGGACGGCGAGTGGCCGCCCGAGGCGATGCGGACGCTGACGAGCCCGGTCGAGGGGTCGGGATCGATGGTTGCGACGCCACCGAAAACAGCCCGCCGGCGCACGCTCAGCGTGCGTGCCCTGACCTACCGCCTCGACCGCGTCCGCCAGCTCACCGGGGCCGATGAAGTTCCCCCTGTGGACTGGACAGCTTGATACTGGGACGGATGGTCCCAGAGGAAGCAGTCACAGGTAGTGAGCACAAAGAGCAATATGAGTAAGAGGTACACGGCCGAGTTCAAGCGGGACGCGGTCGCTCTGGCGCTGGCCTCGGACAAGACGATCACCGAGGTCGCGAGGGATCTGGGCGTGAGTCCGGAGGGGCTGCGCGGGTGGGTGAAGCAGGCGAAGATCGACCGCGGCGATGGGCCCGCCGGGGCTTTGGCCACTGCGGAGCGCGAGGAGCTGGTCCGGCTGCGGCGGAAGGTCCGTGAGCAGGAGGCCACGATCGATGTTCTGGGAAAAGCGACCGCCTTCTTCGCGCGGGACAAGATGAGGTAGACACCGCGGCACGGTGTCGTTTCATCGATGCGGAGAAGGCATCGGAGGATAATCCCGCAGGTCACAGCGTTGCGTTTCTGTGCCGTGTGCTGGGGGTGCCGCGTTCCACCTACTACGGGCACAGGGCGTCACGGCCGGCCCGGATGGTGCGGGAGCGGGCCGAGGAGGTGCTGGTGGGCGAGATCCGGGCGTTCCACGCCGGATCTCGCGGTGCCTGCGGGGCCCCGCGGATCCACGCCGCCCTGCGGCGGGCCGGGCGGGCGGTGAACTCCAAGAAGGTCGAGCGGCTGATGTGCAAGCACCGGATCGCCGGGATCACCCGCCGCCGGCGTAGGGGCCTGACCCAGCAGGCAAAGCGGGCGGTGTTCGCGCTCGACCTGATCGACCGGGACTTCACCGCTCCCCGGCCCGGAATGCGTCTCGTCGGTGACATGACCGAACTCGTCACGCTGGAAGGGAAGTTGTATCTGGCGACCTGTATCGATCTCGCGACGCGGGAGGTGGCCGGTTGGGCGATGGCCGACCACCACCGCGCCGAGCTGCCGGTCGCTGCCCTGCGGATGGCGGCCGGGCGTGGCGACCTGGAGCACGGTTGCATCATGCATACGGATCGCGGCAGCGAGTACACGAGTGACGAATTCCGCACCGAAATACGCAAGTTGCGCATGAGGCAGTCGATGGGGCGCGTCGGCTCTTGTTACGATAACGCCGCCGCGGAAAGCTGGTTCGCCATCCTGAAAGCGGAGATCGGGACGACCGTATGGGAGACCCGCGAGGCTGCCCGGTCCGACGTATTCCACTACGTCGAGGTCGAGTACAACCGCAGCCGACTCCGCCGGCACCCCGACTACGGATACGTCACCCCACTCGAAACGAGATCCCTGCTCAGGCAGAACCTCGCCCCGGCAGCGTAAACACCCGCTGTCCAGCTCGCGGGGGGAACTTCAGCCTTCTCTTCCCGCTCCTTCTCGGCGTCGGAGAACGATCGGCGGTCGGCGTTGTCGATGGTCAACGTGACCTCGAAGCCCGCGTCTCGGAGTCGCTGCGCGAGGAGTTCGAGCGAGGGGGGTGTAGGTGGCGTGGTCACGGCTGTGCGGGAGGTACCAGCCGTCAAGGTTCCTGCTCCAGCGGAAGGGCTGGCTCTGGGTCCGGCCGTACTCGCGAAGTCGCAGGATCGAGAAACCCAGTGACGTCTGGATGTGCGGCAGGGCGATGTTCACGATGGTGATGTCGAGGACCACCATCAACTGGCACGAGGCGATGACGAGTAGCGCCATCCCATCGCCTCGGCTCCGCTCCGGTGCCTGGGCAGTGCGTGCGGGTGTCGCGTGGGAGCCCGTCATGGGATTGCTTGCGTCGTGAGGGTCACTCGCGGTTCGGTCCCGGGTCGGAAGCGACTCACGGGTGAACGGTCGCGTTCACATTTCGACCCTAGGACGGGGCATCGCGCCCCGCGAATCGATCATTGGGCGACCAGGTCGCCGAGCGGGTGCGTATCGATGTCGGCACGGGGGCGCGACAGGTGCAGCGCCGTGTGGAAGTGGCCTGCCGTCTCCTTGCCGTCCGGATCCTCCCCTGTCGCGGTCACCGCGTCGACGGCGTACCGCTGCTCGGCCGCGCTGGTGAAGCGGCGCTGGATGAAGGTGGCCCCGGCGTACTTCTCCGTGGTCAGGCCGTGGCGGGCGAGGTGCTCGGCGATCGGCGCGTAGGAGCCGGTGCGCAGCACGAACGCGGCGACCCACGGTGGCGGGCCGGCGTTGTCCAGGATCGGCTGGAAGGTGGCTCCGGACAGGAAGCTGGCGCCGCCGGTGATGGTGATGAGGCGTACGTTCCGTGCCGCGTCCAGCAGGGCGGGGGAGGGCGGGGAGGTCTCCAGATTCTCGGCGAACCCGTCGTCGAGCAGGCCGACCGCCCGCGCGTAGGCGATGGCGTGGGGGGCGATGTCGAGGCCGATCACCGGGACGGCGTCCCGTCGGCGGCGGGCCCGGAAGAACGCCCGGTCGTGCTCGATCAGCTCCTGGGTGGTCATGGCCACCGTCCGCGGAGCCGTGTAGCGGGCCCGCAGGCCCTCCAGCGTCACGTCGTGGTTGAGCAGAGCGGCGTTGATCCCGTACGAGCAGCACAGGTCCAGCACCGCGTCGCCCGTACCGCTCAGCCGGAGTGCGGCCAGGCGCCGGAAGACCGGCTGGGCGTGCTGCGGTGTCCGGTAGCCGAACGCCCCCAGTTCGCGGAAGAAGGCTCGGGGATCGGCCCGGTCGTAGATGTCGTCGAACGGGGTCATCGTCCGCTGGACGGGCGCTTCGGCGCCCTCTCCTCGTGCATCGGCCATCGCTCGCGCTCCCCTCGTACCCGGGCCCGCGCCCGTGGTCGCCACAGCCTCCAGCAAGGGGCGCGCGCGGGAAACAGGGCCTCTACGGAACCGGACACGGTCTCGGCGGCAGGGGCCGCGTCTTCGGTGCGGCGCACCGTCGACGGGGCGGTTTTTCGTCCGCCGCCACCAATCGGGACCGGTACGTCGCTGCCTAGTGTTCCCCTCACTCAGCGGCGGCCTGCCGCTCCTTCGGAGGTGACCATGCCCAGTTCCGCAGGCAAGGGGACGCGACGTACACCGAAGCGCGGGGTACGGCCCGTGACCGCTGTGGCGGCGGCGTTCGGTCTCATCGCCACAGCGGCCGCGTGCGGGGGCGGCTCGGCCGGGGGCAGCGTCGGGTCGAGGGTGGTGGTCGCCATCGGCGCCGATCCGGGCAGTCTCAGCCCCACGACGGCGCTGGCCGGCACCGCGCTGGCGATGAACTCCTTCGCCTACGACACGCTCGTGCACATCGCGGCCGACGGTTCGCTGATTCCCGGGGTGGCCGAGAAGTGGACGGTCACCTCCACTTCGGCCCGGTTCACCATCCGCTCCGGGGTGAGCTGCGAGGACGGCTCGGCGCTCACGGCAACGGATGTGGCCGCCGAGTACAACCACATCGCCGACCCGGCGAACCAGTCGCCGATGCTCGGGCTCTCCGTACCCGCCACCGCCGTCGCGAAGGCAGACGAGGCGACGCGCACGGTCACCGTCACCACGACACGACCCGCACCGTTCATCGCGCACATGGCCCGGCTGCTGCCGCTGCTCTGCGAGGAGAGCCTCGCGGCCCCGGCCGCGCTGGCCAAGGCCACCGGGGCGAGCGGCCCGTACCGGCTGACCGAGGCGGTTCCGGGCGACCACTACACGTACGCCCGGCGGGACGGGTACACCTGGGGGCCCGGCGGCGCCACCGGGGAGGACCTTCCCCGCACGGTGGTGTTCAAGGTCGTCGCCAACGAGTCGACCGCGGCCAACCTCCTGATGGCCGGGCAGATCGACATCGCCCAGATCAACGGCGGCGACCAGCAACGCCTGGACGCGGCCGAGGTGAAGAACCGCAGCATCGACGCGCTGTTCGGCCAGCTCATGTTCAACCAGGCCGCCGGGCGTCCGTCCGCCGACCTCGCGGTGCGCCGCGCCCTGATCTCCGTACTGGATCTCAAGGACCTCAGGAACGTCGCCACGGGCGGCAGCGGCACACCCCCCACCGGTATCGGGGAGG